>NC_010617.1:1685962-2023155 GCF_000010285.1 Kocuria rhizophila DC2201
GAGCTCCTCGTTGACCTCGATCCGCAGCGCCTGGAAGGTCTGCTTGGCGGGGTGGCCCTTCTTGTGCTGCGCGGCCGCCGGGACCGCCGAGCGCACAGCATCCACGAGCTGGGCCGTGGTGCGCAGCGGGGCGTCCGCCCGGGCCGCAACGATCGCGCGCGCGATGCGCGGCGCGAAACGGTCCTCGCCCCACCGGAAGATGATGTCCCGCAGCCGCGCCTCCGAGTACTCGTTGACCACGGTGTATGCGGAGAGCTCGGCGCGGGAGTCCATCCGCATGTCCAGCGGCGCGTCGAACGAGTAGGCGAAGCCGCGCTCGCGCTCGTCGAGCTGCAGGGAGGAGACACCGAGGTCGAAGAGGACACCGTCCACGCGCTCGACGCCCGCCGCAGCCGCGGCATCGGCGATGTGGTCGTAGGTGGTGTGAATGCTCGCGAAACGGGAGCCGAAGCGCTGCAGCCGCCGCCCGGCGAGCTCGAGTGCCTGGGGGTCCCGGTCGATGCCCACCACGCGCAGGTGCGGGAAGCGCTCGAGCATCGCGTGCGTGTGCCCGCCCATGCCCAGGGTCGCGTCCAGCACCACGGGGGCTTCGGTGTCCAGGGCCGGGGCGAGGAGGTCGAGGCAGCGGTCCAGCAGCACGGGAACGTGCCGCTGCTCGGCGGGCGCCTCTTCCATGCCGGGCTCCTGAGTCTGTCGCGGGTCGTGCAAGCGGGGGGTGGGCGGACCGTTGGTCGAACGGTGCCCGGTGCGGGTCCGGGTCGGGCCGCGCTGGTCTGGACTGGTCTGAACTGGACTGTGCTGGACTGGTCGGTGCTGGATTGCGATGGTCTGGTCTGTACCGGTGTGGGTGGGCCTGGGCCGGTGTGGGTGGGCCTGGGCCGGTACCACGTGGGCGGGGGCGCGAGCTGGTGCGCAGCCGACGCGCCGCCGGTGGTGCGTCCCATTCCGCCGCGGTGCGGGCCCGGATCGCGCTCCCATCCTACGGTGCCCCGGTCACCAGATCCCCATCCGCCACTCGCCCCTCGAATCCGGCCTGGCTCGGGGGAAGTCGAGTCAGGACGGTGACGTGGGCGGCTGGAGATCTCATGGCCGGGAGCACCGACGGTCCGTGCTGCGGGGCCCTAGAAGAGCCCGGGGATGACCTCCTCCTCGGTCTCGGAGAAAGCCGCTTCCTTCTCCTGCAGGTACTGCTGCCAGGCGGCCGCGTCCCAGATCTCGGCGCGGCTGCCCGCCCCGATCACTGCCAGTTCCCGGTCCAGGCCCGCGTACGAGCGCAGGGATGCCGGGATGGTGATGCGGCCCTGCTTGTCCGGAACCTCGTCCGAGGCACCGGAGAGAAAGACGCGGATGTAGTCCCGGGCCTGCTTGGAGGACAGCGGCGCCGAGCGCATCTGCTCGTGCACCCTGGCGAACTCTTCCGCGCTGAACACGTACAGGCAACGTTCCTGCCCGCGGGTCAGCACGAGTCCCTCTGCCAGTTCAGCCCTGAACTTCGCCGGAAGGATCAGTCTCGCCTTGTCGTCCAGACGCGGCTCGTATGTTCCGAGAAACATCGCCACCGCCTCCGCCTCAGGCCAGCCCGACCCTCGTCTCTCTACCGCCCTCCACTTTACTCCACTGCGCTCCCCGGTCAACGCATCCGCGCCCTCGGCGGCCCGCGCCGCTCCCCCGTCCGGGCCCGCGGAACAGTCCGAACACGGCACTGGTCTGCGGCGCCGTCGGTGCCGTGCCGGATCCGGACATGAAAGAACTCCCCGGCGACACGTCGGGGAGTTCAGTGCTGGAGGGGCCGTGGCGGCCCTGGGTGGGGCGGTCAGAGCCCGCCCTGGTTGCGCCTGTCCCACTTGTCCTCGAGCCCCTGGAGGAAAGTTGAGGACTTCTTCTTGGGGGCCGGACCCGACCCACCGGCGGTGGGGGCCGAGGGGCCGGTGGCTCCGCGTGCGGTCCTGCTGCGAATGGTGGCCACGTACGTGCCGCCGGCCATGACCACGAATCCCAGGACGCCCACGACGATCAGCTGGGTGGAGACACCCGCGAGCAGGACACCCAGGCCCACCACGGCCAGGACCACGCCGAGCACCACGTTGCGCATGGACCCCCGACCCTGGACGGTCTCGGTGTGCATACTGGATGCGAAGCGGGGGTCGTCTTCGTGCAGCTGCTTCTCGAGCTGGGCGAGAAGCTGCTGTTCGTGCTCGGAGAGAGGCACGATTCCTCCTGAGGGTTGAGAGAGCGAGGCGGTGGCCGTGGGACCGTCCCTCACGTACCGTCCAGAATATCCCGTGCCGGGCGGTTTGGCACCGTGGGATCCACGAGTTTCGCCGGGCGCACGGTCCCCGGCCCGAAGCGGTGGTGCACCCGGTCCATGGCCTCCTCGGCGGCACCCCACTCGGCGTCCCGCCCGTCGAGGCTCAGCTGCAGGGCGTGGTCGGCGCCCACGAGCTTCTCCGCACGGATCCCCACGAGGCGCACAGCCTGCGGGCGCCGGCCGAGCGCGTCGAGCAGTCCCGCGGCCTCGGTGTAGAGGTCGTGCGCGGACGTCACGGGGTGCCCGAGCGTCCGTGAACGCGAGATGGTGGTGAAGTCCGCGTACCGCAGCTTCAGCCCCACGCGCCCGGCCCGCAGCCCGTGGCGGCGCAACCGGGCCGCGGTCTCGTGGCACAGCCCCAGCAGCACACGCTTGAGCTCGGCGGTCTCGGAAAGGTCCGTCTGGAAGGTTCGCTCCGCCCCCAGGCTCTTCTCCTCGCGCGTGGGCGTCACGGGGCGGGGGTCGTGGCCCAGCGCGAGCTGCTGCAGGTGGGAGCCCGAGGCCACCCCCACGAGGGCGTGCAGCCGGGGCAGCGGTGTCCCGGCGATGTCCCCCACCGTGGCGAGCCCCGCGGCGCGCAGGGTCTCCGAGGTGCGCCTGCCCACGCCCCACAGCCGGTCCACGGGCAGCCGGGCGAGGAAGGCCCGTGTGTGCTCCGGGGCCACCACCAGCAGCCCGTCCGGCTTGCAGTGGGCCGAGGCGATCTTGGCCACGGTCTTGTTCTCGGCGACCCCCACGGAGGCCGTGAGCCCGGTGCGCTGCTGGATGGTGCGGCGCAGTCCGCGGGCGATCTCCACGGGAGGGCCGCAGCGCCGGATGGCACCGGAGACGTCCACGAAGGCCTCGTCCACGCTGAGCTGCTCCACCCGGTCCGTGACCGAGCGGAAGATGTCCATGACGATGCGCGAGTAGTGCGCGTACGCCTCACGGTGCGGCTCGAGCAGCACGGCGGAGGGGCACCTCGCGCGTGCCTGGGACACGGGCATGGCGGAGTGCACCCCGAACCGGCGTGCCTCGTAGGACGCCGAGAGCACCACCGAGCGCGGCCCGGAGCCCGCCACGATCACGGGCCGGCCGCGGTGCTGGGGGGCGTCCAGCAGCTCGACCCCCACGTAGAACATGTCCATGTCCACGTGCAGGATCGCGCAGCGCCGGTACTCGCTCAGCTGCTGCGGGCTCGGACCGCCCATCCCGTGACTCCTCTCCGTGCGCGCCGCCGTGTTCTCCCGCGGCGGCGAGCGCGACGACCCCGCCACGGGGCCGACGACACCTCCCACCCTAGGGGCGGGCTCAGACATCCTGGACGGCTCCCGCGCAGTGGTGCCGCTAGGCTGGTCGGGCCGGTCCGCGGCTCCGCCCGGACGGCACCCGCCGTGACCGTGAGGCCACGGACGCCCCTCCCAGCAAAGGTGCCCCGGACATGACCCCCTCGGACCAGCCCTCCGCCACCGCGTCAGCGCAGGACACGCAGTTCCGCGAGGACCTCGACGCCCGGATCCGCGGGTTCTTCGCGGTCGAGCGGGAGCATGTCACCGCCATCTCCCCGGATGCCACGCGGCTGGTCGACGCCGTCGGGCAGCTCACGGAGGGCGGCAAGCGGCTGCGCGCGCGGCTGTGCCACTGGGGGTGGCGCGCGGCGGGCGGGGAGGCGGGGTCCGACGTCGTCGTGGCCGCGGCGGCGTCCCTGGAACTGTTCCAGACAGCGGCCCTGATCCACGACGACATCCTGGACCGCTCCGACACGCGCCGCGGCAGGCCCAGCGTGCACCGCGTCTTCGAGGCCCTCCACCGCGAGTCGGGCTGGGCGGCGGATCCCGCGCACTTCGGCGTCAGCGCCGCGGTGCTCACGGGTGACATGAGCCTGTCCTTCGCGGAGCAGCTGTTCGCCGACGCCGCCGCGAGGGTCGCGCCGCAGGCGGGGGCCCGCGCGCGCGAGATCTTCTCGACCATGCGCACCGAGGTGATGGCGGGACAGTACCTGGACATCCACGCCGAGGTGGCTCCGCCGGCCGCGGAACCCGCGCGGCAGCTCGAGCGCGCCATGACCGTGCTGCGCTACAAGTCCGCGAAGTACTCGGTGGAGCACCCGGTGGCCATCGGAGCGGCCCTCGCGGGTGCGGACGAGGCGTTCCTGCGGGCGTGCGCCGCGTTCACCCTGCCCCTCGGCGAGGCGTTCCAGCTGCGCGACGACGTCCTGGGAGTCTTCGGGGACCCCGAGACCACGGGCAAGCCCGCCGGGGACGACGTTCGGGAGGGCAAGCGCACCGCCCTCGTGGCGCTGTGCGAGGAGCGGGCCACCCCCTCGCAGCGCGCGTGGCTCGAGTCTGTGCTCGGCAGGGCGGACCTCGCCGGCACCGACGTCGCCCGCGTGCGCGAGCTGATGCACTCCACCGGCGCCCACGAGCGCTCCGAGCAGCTGATCGCGCAGCTCGTGCGGGACGCAGACGCCGGTCTTGCGGCGCTGCCCACCGGCCCCGTGCCGCGGGCGGGTCTGCAGGCGCTCGCGGACGCGGCGGTCAGACGGGCGCGCTGACGGTCCACCTGCGGAAGGGACCACCCGGCTCCCCCACCGCGACGAGCGCAGCGGGGCACTCGGCAACGGCGCGCCCGTGAGACCGCGCGCCGGTGGGACGGGGCGCTCAGCCGCGCCGGGTCACCAGCCGAGGGCCTGGGCGCGGCGTCGCACCTCGGTCTTCTGGCCGCGCCGCAGGGCGTCGATCGGGCGCCCGGGCAGGGACTCGTCCTCGGTGAACAGCCAGCGGATGGCCTGGGCGTCCGTGAACGCGGCGTCCCGCAGCACGGCCACCGTGCCCTTGAGGGAGTCCACGGGGTGGGCGCCGTCCATGAACTCGGCGGGCACCACCCGCACCCGGTCCTCGGGGCGGCGCACCTCCAGCAGGGAGCCGTCGTCCATGAGCCGGTGCACCCGGGTGATCTGGATGTCCATGGCCTCTGCGATGTCCGGCAGGTGGGTCCACTCGCCCACCAGGGCGTCGAGCTCGGCGAATTCCTGCGGCGTGAGATCGGTTGCGTAGTTCACGGGCACTACTCTGCCACGGCGCGGCGGCCCCCGCAGAACGGCCGGGACACCTGCCGCGGGGTGCCCGTCGGGTAGCCTGGGGGCACCGTGCGGCGCCTCCGCGGCGCCATGGATCGTCCCCCTTCCCCCTCATCAGAGACAGGTGTCACGAACATGCCGGTTGAGCCGCCCCAGGACCGTTCCCCCCGCGCCGCGTGGTCCCGCCGTGCCGCTCAGGGCTCCGCGGCCGCGCTCGCGGCGCTCACCGCTCTCGGCACGGTCGACGCCGCCCAGGCCGCACCCGAGGCACCCCAGACCGTTCACGTGGCCGAGCAGCAGCGGCCGGACCACGTCACCGTGGCCGCGGGCGACTCGCTGTGGTCCCTGGCCACGTCGCACGGCGTGGGCGTCAAGGAGCTCATGGCCGTCAACCGGCTCCCGGCCCACGGCATGATCCGCCCCGGCCAGCGGCTCGTGCTTCCAGGGACCTCCGCGGCGCGTCAGGCGCAGCCCACGGCCCCCCGCACCTCCCCCGGCGCCGCCACGGACGACGCCGCCGGTGCGCCGGCCGCACCCCGCTCCGGGACCGCGGCCCGTCACCACTCCGTGCGCGCCGGGGACACCCTGTGGGACCTCTCGCAGCGCTGGGGGGTCAGCGTGGCGGACCTCATGGCGGCCAGCTCGCTCTCCGCGGGCGAGGCGCTGCGGCCCGGGCGCGTCCTCACCGTTCCCGGCGGCGCCGAGCGGCAGGCGCCCGCGGCGTCGTCCGGGACGAGCACCCCGCGGAAGGCGCCCGCCGCGCGCAGTGCCGTGGGTGGCACGTTCGCAGGACGCAGCTACCCCGCCGAGGTGGTGGCCTCGGCCAACGCGCACCACGCCGCCCTGCGGCAGCGCCAGGTGCCGCCGCCCGCGCAGATCCGCGAGATGGTGGCCGCCACCGCCCGTGAGATGGGAGTGGACCCGGCGCTTGCGCTCGCCCACGCCGCGCAGGAGTCGGGGTTCCGCCACGAGGTCGTGTCCCCCGCGGACGCCGTGGGCACCATGCAGGTGGTCCCCTCCGCGGGGCAGTGGGCATCCGGGATGGTCGGCCGTGACCTGGACCTGCTGGACCCGCAGGACAACATCACGGCCGGGGTGGCGATCATCCGGGAGCTGCAGCACCGGGCGCCGTCCAAGCCCGTGGGCATCGGCGCCTACTACCAGGGTCTGCACGGCGTGACCACGTACGGTATGTATTCCGACACCAAGGCATACGTCAAGGCCGTGAGCTCACAGGAACGGAAATTTGCCCAGTAGCAGCATGAACGACCACCGCGTAGGGACCCTGCTCGAGAACCGCTACCTGGTGCTCCGCAGGATCGCCCGCGGGGGCACGGCCGCCGTCTACGAGGGCCTCGACCAGCGCTTGGACCGGCCGGTGGCGCTGAAGATCATGCACCCGCACTTCGCGGACGACCCCCGTTTCGTGGCGCGCGCCGAGCGCGAGGCCAAGGCCGCCGCCCGCCTGCACCACCCGGACGTGGTGGCCGTGCTGGACCAGGGCCGCACCGACGACGGCGTCCTGTACCTCGTGCTGGAGTTCGTGGACGGGCCCACCCTGCGCGAGGTGATCACCCGCGAGGCCCCTATGGACGCCCACCGCACCCTGGACCTGCTCGTGCCCGTGCTGCGCGGACTCGCCAGGGCCCACCGGCTCGGCATGGTGCACCGGGACGTCAAGCCCGAGAACGTGCTGCTCGCCGAGGACGGCCACGTGAAGGTCGCGGACTTCGGCCTGGCGCGCGCGGTGGACGACCACACGGCGAGCACCACCGTGCTCGGCACGGTGGGCTACGCGTCCCCCGAGCTCGTGGGCGACGGTCCCGTGGACCAGCGCAGCGACGTCTACGCCGTGGGGATCATGGCCTACGAGATGCTCACCGGGTCCCGCCCCTACACGGGCACCGCGCTGCAGGTGGCCAACGCCCACGTGAGCCGGGACGTCCCCGCCCCCAGCGGCGTCGCGCACGGGGTGCCGCCCGCCCTGGACGAGTTCGTGCTGCGGGCCACCGCGCGCGACGCCTTCCACCGTCCCGCCGACGCCGCCGCCCTGCTGGACCTGGCCCTCGCCATCCGACGCACCCTGCCCGAGCGCTTCGACCCGCCGTCCCTGCGGGAGGCCGCGACCGACGTCCTCCCCGGGGCCCAGGGCGCACTCGGCACGGACGACCGGCGGAGCTCCGTGGGGGACGCGCCCACCGAGGCCATGAGTCAGGGCGCCGGGTCCGCGGCCGGGCCGGACGAGGCACCCACCGAGGCGATCGGCCGCACCGGCGGCGAGGACCGCACCGAGGCGTTCCCCGCCCGGGACCACGGCGGAGCGGCACCCCACCGGCCCATCCTGCCCGCGTACGACCCCGATGCGACCGGCACCGTGGCCACCACCCAGGTGGGGTCCACGGCCCACCGCGCCCCGGACGAGCCGAGGGTGCGGCTCAACCCGCAGCCGCGCCCGCTGCCCGTGGCGGTGGCTGCTGTGGTCTTCGCCCTGCTGCTGGGCGTGGCCGCGTTCCTGGGCTGGTGGCTCGGCTCCGCTCCCGGCACGGCGTCCGCGACCGTTCCGGACGTCGTCGGTCAGGAGACCGCCGCCGCGGAGCGCGCCCTGCACGCCGCAGGAATCTCGAACGTGGGGGTCCGTTCCACCACCAGCAGGGACGCAGCGGCCGGCACGGTGCTCGACACGGACCCCGCCCCGGCCGCGACCGTGCGCGGCATCGAGCAGGTGAACCTGGTGGTCTCCTCCGGTCCCGCCCGCGTGGACGTCCCCCCGGTCACGGGCTCCGCGGAGGAGCAGGCGCGGGGCGCCGTGAGTGCCGCGGGACTCGAGACCGGGGAGGTCACCCGGGAGTACTCGCAGCAGCCCGAGGGAACCGTGCTGTCCCAGGAACCGGCCGCCGGCGCGAGCGTGGAGGAGGGCACCCGCGTGGGGCTCACCGTGGCCACCAGCACGCCCCAGGGCCCGCCGCCCAGCGTGGTGGGCCAGGACACCGCCTCGGCGCGCTCCACCCTGGAGGACCTCGGCTACACCGTGCGGATCGACTCCCCCGTGGGCTCGCACCTGGACCGCGTGGTGCGCCAGCGCGAGGACGGCACCACCGTGGTCCTCACCGTGCTCTGAGCGCACGCACCCGCACACGGGACGGGGCCCGCCGGGGGCACCTCGCGGTGCCGCCGACGGGCCCCGCGTCCGGGCCGCGTCCGGGTCAGTTCTGGGCGGAGAGGTACTCCGCGACCAGGAACGCGATCTCCAGCGACTGCATGTGGTTCAGCCGCGGATCGCACAGGGTCTCGTAGCGCTCCGCGAACGAGGACTCCGCCACCGGGTCCGAGCCGCCCAGGCACTCGGCGACGTCGTCCCCGGTCATCTCCACGTGGATGCCGCCCGGGAAGGTCCCCAGCTCGCGGTGCACCTCGAAGAAGCCGCGCACCTCGTCCACGACGTCCTCGAACTTGCGGGTCTTGTACCCGGAGGGCAGGGACACCGTGTTGCCGTGCATGGGGTCGGTGACCCACACGGGCTTGGCGCCGGAGGCCTCCACGGCCTGGATCACCGGGGGCAGCTTCTCCCGGATGTTCTGGGCACCCATCCGGGTGATGAACGTGAGGCGGCCGGGCTCGCGCTGCGGGTCCAGCGCGTCGATGAGGCGCAGGGCATCCTCACCCGTGGTGCCCGGACCGAGCTTCACGCCGATCGGGTTGCGCAACCGCGAGAGCAGGTCCACGTGGGCACCGTCGAGATCGCGCGTGCGCTCGCCGATCCACAGGAAGTGGGCGGACGTGCCGTAGGGCAGGTTGGTGCGGGAGTCGATGCGCGTCAGGGCGCGCTCGTAGTCGAGCAGCAGCGCCTCGTGGCCCGCGAAGAACTCGGTGGTCTTCAGGGCGTCGAAGTCCGAGCCGCACGCGGCCATGAACTTCACCGCGTGGTCGATCTCCCGGGCCATCGACTCGTACCGGGCGTACGCGGGGTTGGCGGCGAAGCCCATGTTCCAGGCGTGCACGCGGCGCAGGTCCGCGAAACCGCCCTGCGTGAACGCGCGGATCAGGTTCAGCGTGGACGCGGAGGTGTGGTAGCCGCGCACCATGCGCTTGGGGTCGTGGACGCGGGACTGCTCGGTGAAGTCGAAGCCGTTAACCATCTCACCGCGGAAGGAGGGCAGGGTCACGCCGTCGCGGGTCTCCTCGTTGGAGGAGCGGGGCTTGGAGAACTGGCCGGCCATCCGGCCCATCTTCACCACCGGCAGGGACGCGCCGTAGGTGAGCACCACGGCCATCTGCAGCAGCGTGCGCACGCGCCCGGAGATCTTGTCCGCGGTGGCGCCCGCGAAGGTCTCGGCGCAGTCGCCGCCCTGCAGGAAGAACGCCTCGCCGTTGGCCACCTGCGCGAGGCGGGAGCGCAGCCGGTCCACCTCGCCCGCGAACACGAGCGGGGGCACCGCGTTGAGCTCCTGGATGGAGCCCGCGAAGTCCGGGTGCTGCGCCCACTGGGGGTGCTGCCCGATGGTCTTGTCCCGCCACTCGTCCAGCCCGGGGTAGTCCGCGGCGCTGGGCGAGGGGGTCATGACGGATCGGAACTGATCGGACAGGGTTTCGGCACTCATTGCTCCAGTCTAGGCCGTGGGCGCCGGGCCGCCCTCATCGGTTTCCTCGTGCGACCGCCCGTGCAGCCGCGCGCCGAGGCTGCCGGCCTGCTGGGACACGGCGTCGGTCACGGAGCGTCCCCTCTCCCGCGTGGCCTGGGCGACCTCCCGGGCCTGCGCCTTGAACGAGGAGGTCTTCTCCTCCGCGAGCCGGCGCTTGTGGTCCGCCGCATAGACGTCCGCGGTCTGCTGGCCGGAGAGCTCCGCGATGGCGGCCATGATCTCGTCCGTGACGCGGCGCAGGGTCGCGTGGTCCCCGTGCTGGGACATGAGGTGGGAGAAGTCCATGGGGGCCCCGAAGATGGTGGTGATGCGCGCGCGCCGGGGGTCCGGGAACCGGGAGCCCAGGGGCTGCATCGTGTCCGTGCCGATCATGGCCACGGGGACCACGGGTGCACCGGTCTCCAGGGCGAGCCGTGCCACGCCGATCTTGCCCCGGTAGAGCCGTCCGTCCGGCGAGCGGGTGCCCTCCGGGTAGATGCCCACGAGCTTGCCCTCGGCCAGCGCCTGCCCGCCCGCGCTGAGGGACTTCGCGCTCGCGCTGCCGCCGCGGCGGTCCATGGGGATCTGGTTGATGGCCTTGAAGAACGCCGCGACGATCCGCCCGCGGATGCCGGGGGTGTTGAAGTACTCGGACTTGGCCAGGAAGTAGACCTGCCGCGGGACGGCCACCGGCATGAAGATCGAGTCCGGCACGGACAGGTGGTTGCTCGCGAGGATCGCGGGTCCGTGGGCGGGGACGTGTTCCAGGCCGATCACGGTGGGTCGGCAGACCATGTTGACCGCGGGGGCCACCACGTAGTTCCGGAGGAACATGTACACCATGAGCGCGAGCCCTTTCGTCGACGTGCCGGGTGCGGGCCCCGGCGGCCCGTCCGCGCGGTGCGTGCCCGGCCCCGCACGGCCCCGGGCGATTCTCTCATGCGCCGGACCCGGGGCTGGCACAATGGCGCCATGTCAACGCAACAGCCAGACCACGGTCCCCTGCACCTGCCCGGAACGTCCTCGGTGGGTGTCCTGGTGCTCCACGGCTTCACGTCCACCACGGCGTCGGTGCGGGACTGGGCCCGCGCGATCCACACGGCCACGGACGACGCCGGGGCGCACCCGGGCGTGAGCGTCCCCTTGCTGCCGGGCCACGGCACGCAGTGGCAGGACCTCGCCGAGCAGAGCTGGCAAGCGTGGCGGGACGCCGTGGACCGCGAGTACTGGCGGTTGAAGGAGCACCACGAGCACATGGTCGTGTGCGGGCTCTCGATGGGCGGCGCCCTGGCCCTGCACACCGCGGAACGGCGCGAGGTGGCCGGGGTGCTGCTCGTGAACCCCGCGCTCGCGCTGGTGAACCGCGCCGCCCGGTTCAGCCGGGTGCTGGCCCGTGCCGTGCCGTCCCTGCCCGGGATCGGCAGCGACATCCGGCGGGAGTCGGTGCTCGAGTCCGCCTACGACCGCACCCCGCTGGCGGCCGTGGCGCAGCTCAACGTGCTCATGCACCGCACGGCCAGGATGCTGCCCGCGGTGACCGCCCCCGTGATCGTCTTCCGCTCCGAGGAGGACCACGTGGTCTCCGGGACCTCCGCGGACCTGGTGGCGCGGCGCGCCACGGGCCCGGTGCGCGTGGTCCCCCTGCCGGACAGCTACCACGTGGCCACCCTGGACCACGACGCCCCGCTCATCGAGGCCCGGTCCCGGGACGCGGTGCAGCGGATCTCCCGCGGTGAGCCGTTCCTGCCGGAGGTCCGGGAGTGAGCGACCGCGAGCCCTCGCAGGACCCGTTCGAGAGGATCATCCGCGCCAACACGTGGGACGACGTCCCGCGCGACGACGAGGACATGGAGCCGTGGGCCGAGGACTTCGAGTGGGACGCGGCCCAGCAGCCGCCCCAGGAGATTCCCCGTGAGCTCGCCGAGGAGGACGGCGACGCCGCCTACGACCCCGATCCCGGCCCCGTGACGAGCGGGATCTCCCCCGGCATGCTGCGCGCCCTGAGCGCGGTGCTCGCCGTGCTCGTGGTGATGCTTGGGCTGGCCGCGCTGCCGGGCAGGCTGCCCGCCCCGGTGTGGGCCGCGGGGATCGCGGCCCTCGTGGGGGCCCTGTTCCTGGTCTTCCGGGCCCTGCCCCGGGACTCCCCCCGGGACGACGACGGCGCCGTGCTGTGATCCGGGGTCTCACACCCCGCCCACCCGGCTCGGACGCGAGGCACGACGCGCCCGGGTCCCCGCCGCCGCGCCGGTCCGGGGCCGTGGCGCACGGCGCCGGTTTGTATGGACACGTCCACGGTCGGCATGGTGTGAAGGTGAACACACCGTAAACTGAGACGGAATCTCGCCAGGAAGGTACTCCCATGAGACGCGTCAGCGCCCCGGCCATCGTCGATCCCCTGCCGTACCCGGGGATCGCGCACATCCTCGAGGAGCGTGCCCGCACGCGTCCGGACCTCGTGCTCTACACGATCCTCGCCAAGGGGCGGGAGCGGGACGTCACCGCCCGCGAGTTCCGCGCCGAGGTGGTGGCCCTGGCCCGCGGGATGGCCGCGCAGGGCATCCGCCCCGGGGACCGCGTGGGGCTGCTGAGCCGCACCCGCTACGAGTGGACGCTCGTGGACTTCGCGCTGTGGTGGCTCGGTGCCGTCCCCGTGCCGGTCTACGACACCTCCTCCCCGGACCAGATCGCGTGGATCCTCTCGGACTCCCGCGCCACCGCGGTGTTCGTGGAGTCGGACGAGCTCGCGCAGCGGGTGCGCGAGGCGGACGGGATCACGGCGTTCCCGGCCGCGCAGCGCATCCGGGTCTTCGACACGGACACCCCGGAGCTCTCGCTCGAGGCCGTGGTGCAGGCCGGTGCCGGGCGCGAGGACCTTGAGACCCCCTACGACGGCGTGAGCCTGGACGACGCCGCCACGCTCATCTACACCTCCGGGACCACCGGGCCGCCCAAGGGCTGCGAGCTGACCCACCGCAACTTTGTGGCGTGCTCCCAGAACGCCATCCCCGTGGCCGGTGAGCTCATGCACGAGGGCGCGCGCACCCTGCTGTTCCTGCCGCTGGCCCACGTGTTCGCGCGGTTCGTGGAGGTCACTTCCCTGGACGCCGGCATCGCCCTGGCCCACACCCCGGACGTCTCCCAGCTCATGGACGACCTCGCCCGCTTCAAGCCCACCTTCATCCTGGCGGTGCCGCGGGTCTTCGAGAAGATCCTGGCGGGAGCCCGTTTCAAGGCCCAGGCGGGATCGCCGGTGAAGAAGCTGATCTTCGAGCGCGCGGTGGCCACGGCGGCCGCGTGGTCCAAGGCCTCCCAGCAGGGCCGGGTCTCGCCGTGGCTCGCGGCGCGCCACCGGCTCTACGACAAGCTGGTCTACTCCACCCTGCGGGAGGCCATGGGCGGCGAGGTCCGCTACGCCGTCTCGGGCGGCGCGGCGCTGGGCGAGTACTTGGCCCACTTCTTCAACGGCATCGGCGTGTTCGTGGTGGAAGGCTACGGGCTCACCGAGACCACCGCTCCCATCTCCGCGAACGTGCCGAGCATCAACCGGCTGGGCACCGTGGGCCACCCCATGCCCGGCAACGAGGTGGCCATCGCGGAGGACGGCGAGATCCTGGTGCGCGGTGTGAACGTCTTCGAGCGCTACAACGGGCTGCCGGAGAAGACCGCCGAGGCCTTCCGGGACGGCTGGTTCGCCACCGGGGACCTCGGGCACCTCGATGACGAGGGGCTGCTCACCGTCACGGGGCGCAAGAAGGAGATCATCGTCACCGCGAGCGGGAAGAACGTGATCCCCACGCAGCTGGAGGACCCCATCCGGGCCTCCGCCACGGTGGGCCAGATCATGGTGGTCGGGGACAACCGGCCGTTCGTGGCCGCGCTGATCACCCTGGATCCCGAGACCCTGCCGAACGTCCTGCCCACCCTGGGCCTCGACCCCGGGCTGAGCCTCGCGCAGGCCGCGCGGGAACCGGCCGTGGTGCACCACGTCCAGCGCATCGTGGACCACGCCAACACCAAGGTCTCGCGGGCCGAGGGCATCAAGGCGTTCCGTATCCTGGACCGGGACCTCACGGTCGCGGACGGCTATCTCACGCCGTCCCTGAAGCTCAAGCGCGCCAAGGTCACCGAGGACTTCTCGGACGTCATCGAGCAGATCTACACGAAGTAGCCGCAGCGCACGACGCCGCCGGCACTCCTGCGCGCGAGGGTGCCGGCGGCGTCGTCGTTCAGTCCGCGCGCTGGCCGGGGACGTCCAGGCCGAGCAGTGCGTTCTCCACGACCTCCGCGAGCGCAGGATGGATCCAGTACTGGCCGCGCGCCATCTCGTGGGCCCGCAACCCGAAGGACATGCCCTGGACGAGCGGCTGGATCAGGTTGGACGAGTCCCGCCCGATCAGGTGCGCGCCCAGCAGCTCACCGGTGCGGGCGTTCGCGATGAGTTTGCAGATCCCGGCGTGGTCCTCCATGGCCCAGCCGTAGGCCACGTCCCCGAAGTCCTGTTCCTTGACCGTGATCCGCTCGTCGTTGCGGGCGGCCCAGTCACGGGCCTGGTCCTCGGTCATGCCCACGGATGCGATCTGGGGTTCGGTGAACACGGCGGAGGGCACGTAGCGGTGGTCGGTCGCGCGCAGCTCCTGCGGGTGCACCACGTTGTGGGAGACCGTGCGGGCCTCGGCATTGGCCACGTGCTTGAGCTGGAACGGGGAGCACACGTCCCCGAGCGCCCACAGACCACTCACGGGTTCCCCGCCGGAAAGCACACGCTGGTACTCGTCCACGGCGAGCAGGCCGGTGTCGGTGACATCCAGGTGGGCGGCCTCCGGGCGCAGGGTGTCCGCGTTGGGGACCCTGCCCGTGGCCAGCAGGACGACGTCGGCAGTGCCGTCCCAGTGCTGACTGGAACCGTCGGAGGCCTGCGCTGACACCGTCAGGCGGCCGTCCTCGGCGCGCTCGATCCCGGACAGCGTCCACCCGAGTTGCAGGTCCCACTGTTCGGCGGCCTCGCGCGTGAAGCGTTCGGCGATCGTGTCGTCGTGTTCGCGCAGCAAACGCTGCGAACGGTTGAGCTGGGTCACGGATGCGCCCAGTCCGCGGAAGACGTGGCAGAACTCGGCGGCCACGTACCCGCCGCCCACCACGATGACGTCCCGGGGGAACTCGTCCAGGCGCATCACGGTGTCCGAGGTGTGTACCCCGGGCAGGTCGGCACCCGGCACGTCCGGGATGCGGACCCGCGAACCGTTGGCCAGCACGATCTGATCGGCGGTGATCCGCTGCCCGGACTCGGTCTCGAGGACCTTGGGTTCCACGAAGTGCACGTACTCCTGGATCACCGTGACGTTGTCGAGCGACTCGCGGTACTGCAGCCCGTTCTTCGAGATGGCGTCGATCCGGGCGAAGATCCGATCCCGCATGCCGGGCCAGTCCACACCCTCGATCACGGCGTCCAGGCCCAGCCGAATGGCGTCCCGCGCCTGGTCCCCCACGGTGGCCGGGTAGGCGTACATCTTGGTGGGGATGCACCCCACGTTCAGACATGTCCCCCCGAACCGGCCGGGTTCCACGATGGCGACGTCCAGGTCCCGGTACTCGTCCGTGAGGATCGAGTTACCCGAGCCGGAGCCGACAATGATCAGGTCAAAAGATCGCATGCGCCCCATCCTAGGACCCGACGACGACGCCGCCCGGCGCGGTGCGCGGGCGGCGTCGTGCGCACCGGCCCAGCGGACACGGTGGGTGCCGCGGGGCCGGTGGGTGCGGAGGGACTACTGCGGGTCGATCACCAGCACGAGGTCCCCGCCGCTGACATGGGCGGTGTCCGCGAGCGCGACCCGGGAGACGGTCCCGGCCACGGGGGCGGTGATGGAGGCCTCCATCTTCATGGCCTCGATCGTGGCCACGGAGTCCCCGGCGGAGACGGTGTCCCCCTCGGAGACGGTGACCGTGACCGCACCCGCGAACGGCGCCGCCACGTGGCCCGGCTTGGAGGTGTCGGCCTTCTCGGTCTCCACGGCCTGCGACTTCACGGACTCGTCGCGGATCTCCAGCAGGCGCAGCTGCCCGTTGAGGGTCACCATCACCGTGCGCATGCCCTTCTCGTCCGGCTCGGAAATGGCCTGCAGGGTCACCAGCAGACGCACGCCCTTGCCGAGCGAGATCACGTGCTCGTGGTCCTGGTCCAGACCGTAGAGGAAGTCGCGCGTGTGCAGCACGGAGACGTCCCCGTACTTGGTCCGGGAGGTCTCGAACTCCTTCGTGGGACCCGGGAAGAGCAGCCGGTTGAGCGTGGCACGGCGCACCGCACCGGGCTGCTCGAGCCCCTCGCGGTCCTCCGCCGAGAGCTCCTCGTCCGCGAGGTTCACGGTGCGCCCCTCGAGCGCCTTGGAGCGGAACGGCTCGGGCCAGCCCGCGGGCGGGGTCCCCAGCTCACCGGCCAGGAAGTTGATCACGGAGTCGGGGATGTCGAACTTGCGGGGATCCGCCTCGAACTCCGCGGGATCCACGTCCATGCCCACGAGTTGCAGGGCGAGGTCCCCCACCACCTTGGAGGAGGGCGTGACCTTCACCAGGTGGCCCAGCATCCGGTCCGCAGCGTGGTACATGTCCTCGATGGCCTCGAACTTCTCGCCCAGGCCCAGCGCGATGGCCTGCTGCCGGAGGTTGGAGAGCTGACCGCCCGGGATCTCGTGGCGGTACACGCGGCCCGTGGGGCTCGTGAGACCGGACTCGAAGGGCTTGTAGATCGAGCGCACGACCTCCCAGTAGGGCTCCATGTCGCTCACCACGTCCAGGTCCAGGCGCGTGTCCCGCTCGGTGTTCTCGAGCGCGGCCACGAGCGCGGAGCCCGAGACCTGCGAGGTGGTCCCGGCCATGGAGGCCGACGCCGCGTCCACGGCGTCCACCCCGGCCTCGGCGGCCGCCAGCAGGGTGGCCAGCTGGCCGCCCGCAGTGTCGTGGGTGTGCAGGTGCAGCGGCAGGTCGAAGCGCTCCCGCAGCGCGCTCACCAGGCGGCGCGCCGCCTCGGGGCGCAGCAGACCCGCCATGTCCTTGATGGCCAGGATGTGGGCCCCGGCGTCCACGCACTGCTGCGCGAGGTCGAGGTAGTAGTCCAGCGTGTAGACGGACTCCTCCGGGTCCAGCAGGTTGCCCGTGTAGCACAGGGCCACCTCGGCCACGGCAGTGCCCGTGGCCCGCACGGCCTCGATCGCGGGGCGCATCTGCTCGACGTCGTTCAGGGCGTCGAAGATGCGGAAGATGTCCACGCCGGTCTCGGCGGCCTCGGCCACGAACGCGTTGGTCACCTCCACGGGGTAGGGGGTGTAGCCCACGGTGTTGCGCCCGCGCAGCAGCATCTGGATGGGGATGTTGGGCATCGCCTCGCGCAGCAGGCGCAGCCGCTCCCAGGGATCCTCCCCCAGGAAGCGCAGTGCGACGTCGTACGTGGCACCGCCCCAGGCCTCGATCGAGAGCAGCCCCGGCAGCAGGTGGGCGTAGGCCGGTGCCGCCGCGAGCAGGTCACGGGTGCGCACACGGGTGGCCAGCAGGGACTGGTGGGCGTCCCGGAACGTGGTGGAGGTGACCGCCAGCGGCTCGTGCTCGCGCAGGGTGCGCGCGAACCCCTCGGGGCCCTTCTCCTGCAGCACCTGCCGCCAGCCCGAGGGGACCTCGTGCTGGGACGGGCCGTCGAACGGGCTGCGGTAGGGCTCGTCGCGCTTGTCCCCGGGGTAGTGGGGCAGCTTGTCGCGCGGGTCGATCCCGTCCACCCGCTCGCCGTTGGGCTTGTTGACCGTGACCTCGGCCAGGTAGTTCAGCGCACGCGTGCCGCGGTCCGCGGAGCCCTTACCCTTGAGCAGGTCCGGGTGGTTCTCGATGAAGTCCGTGGCCACGTCCCCGGCCAGGAAGTCCGGGTTGTGCAGCACGGCCTGCAGGAACTGGATGTTGGTGGCGATGCCGCGGATGCGGAACTCCGCGAGCGCACGACGCGCGCGCAGCACCGCGGTCTCGTAGTCGCGCCCGCGGCACGTGAGCTTCACGAGCATCGAGTCGAAGTGCGGGGAGATCTCCGCGCCCGCGTACAGGGTGCCGCCGTCCAAGCGCACCCCGGCGCCGCCGGCGGAGCGGTACGCGGAGACCTTGCCCACGTCCGGGCGGAAGTCGTTGGCGGGGTCCTCCGTGGTGATGCGGCACTGCAGCGCGGCGCCGCGCACCCGCAGGGTGTCCTGCTCGATCCCGAGGTCCGCGAGGGTCTCCCCCGCGGCGATGCGCAGCTGGGACTGCACGAGGTCCACGTCCGTGATCTCCTCGGTCACGGTGTGCTCCACCTGGATGCGCGGGTTCATCTCGATGAACACGTGCTGACCCGCGCGCTCGCCGGCGGTGTCCACGAGGAACTCCACGGTGCCCGCGTTGACGTAGCCCAGCTCCTTGGCGAACTTCACGGCGTCGCGGTGCAGCGCGTCCCGGATCTCGGGGTCCAGCTGCGGGGCCGGGGCGATCTCGATGACCTTCTGGTGGCGGCGCTGCAGGGAGCAGTCGCGCTCGAACAGGTGGACGATGTTGCCCTCGTTGTCCGCGAGGATCTGCACCTCGATGTGGCGGGGGCGCAGCACCGCCTGCTCGATGAATACGGTGGGGTCCCCGAAGGCGGTGTCCGCCTCGCGCATCGCGGCGTCCAGGGCGTCGGGCAGCTGCTCGGGGGTCTCCACCCGGCGCATCCCGCGGCCGCCGCCGCCGGCCACGGCCTTGACGAACACGGGGTAGCCGATCTTCTCGGCCGCGGCGATCAGCGTGTCCCGGTCCGAGGAGGGGTCCGAGGACTCCAGGGTGGGGATCCCGGCGCGGCGGGCGGCCCGCAGCGCTTCCACCTTGTTGCCCGCGAGCTCGAGGATCTCCGCGCGGGGGCCCACGAAGGTGATGCCCTCGGCCTGGGCGGCGCGCGCGAGCTCCGGGTTCTCGGAGAGGAAGCCGTAGCCGGGGTAGATGGCGTCCGCTCCGGCCTCCTTGGCCACCCGGATGATCTCGGCCACGTCCAGGTACGCCCGGACGGGGTGGCCCTCCTCGCCGATGTGGTAGGCCTCGTCCGCCTTCTGGCGGTGGATGGAGTTGCGATCCTCCTGGGGGAAGACGGCGACGGTGCCGGCTCCCAGCTCGTACGCCGCCCGGAAGGCCCGGATCGCGATCTCGCCGCGGTTGGCCACCAGAATCTTGGAGAACATGACTTCCGTTTCCGCACGCCGGACCCGTGGGTTCCCGCGCACTGGGTGAGGAGTGGATACCTGCCGCCAGCTTACGTGAGCCGCCCCTCCCCCGGGCCGCTTCCGCGGATCGTGTCACGGCCCCGCTGCCGTGTCCCCCGAAGTACACCCATTAGCATGTAACCGGGCGGCGGCCAGTCCCCCGAACAGGTGACAGAAGGGTGATCCGTGCAGATCGTCAGCATCAGCAGCCTCAAGGGCGGGGTGGGCAAGTCCTCCGTGGTCCTGGGGCTCGCCTCCGCCGCGCTCGAGGCCCGGATCCCCACCCTCGTGGTGGACCTCGACCCCCACGGGGACGCCTCGACCGCCCTCGGTGTGCACGCCCGCCAGGGTCGGGACGTGGGCAGCGTGCTGCGTCGGCCCCGCAAGGGCGCGCTCGGCGCCGTCGCCGTGGCCTCGCCCTGGGCCGCGCACCCCATCACGCCGGACACCTCCACCGAGGGCCCCCGCGCGTGGGCCCCCGACGCCGCCCGCACCACGCGCGTGCCGGTGCTGGACGTGGCACCCGGCTCCGCGGCGTCGTCCCACCTGGACCACGCCTCGTTCAAGCCCCGGGACCTCAAGCGGCTCGAGACCGCGCTGCGCGGACTGGACCGCTACGAACTGGTGTTCATCGACTGCCCGCCCACGCTCAGCGCGCTGACGCGGATGGCGTGGGCGGCGTCCCACAAGGTGCTCTCCGTGGCGGAGCCGTCCCTGTTCTCGGTCGCGGGCACCAAGCGCACCATGAGTGCGCTCGCGCAGTTCGAGGGCTCCCGCGTGTGGGCGGTCCCCGAGGCGGGGGTGGTGGTCAACAAGGTGCGGGAGGACTCCCAGGAGCAGCAGCACCGCATGGGTGAACTGCGGGAGCTCTTCGGTCCGCTCGTGGTGGAGCCCGTGCTTCCGGACCTCGCGGTGATGCAGCAGGCGCAGGGTGCCGCGTGGCCCGTGCACCGCTGGCCCGGCGCCCCGGCGCAGGACCTCGCCGAGCGCTTCACGGCCATCCTGGAGGGGCTCACGCGCTGAGCGCGGTGACGGCATCTTGTCCGGCCCTGGGGCCAGGGTCGGACGGTACGCCCGAGTGCTCCACGGCGCCGTCGTCCGCCGCGGCTGCTTGACGTGACCGGTGGTCGACCGTGGACGCCGGTTTCGGCACCCGCCGCGGCCGGGGTCTTCCCCGCACGGCGATCCGCCGGGCACCAGGGGACGGACGACGCCGCCCGGCCGGCCCGGTCGGTCAGCCCGCGTTCTGCTTCTTGTTCCGCCGCGCGCGGCGCGCGGAGAGCTCGTCCTCCGGGAACGACCCGGCCTCGGCGGCGGTGTCGAGGGCGGTGTGCTCACCGGGCATCGAGGCGAGAGTGGTCTCGACCTCGCGCCACACCCGGCCCACGGCGATGCCGAACACGCCCTGACCGCCCTGGACGAGGTCGATGACCTCGTGGGGGGAGGTGCACTCGTAGACGCTCGCGCCGTCGGACATGAGGGTCAGGCGGGTGAGGTCCTCGATGTCACGCAGCCGCAGCGCGCCCACGGCGGAGCGGATCTGCTGCAGGGACACCCCGGTGTCGAGCAGCCGCTTGACCACCTTGAGCACCAGGATGTCGCGGAAGCTGTAGAGGCGCTGGGACCCGGAGCCCTTGGCCCCGCGGACGGTGGGTTCCACCAGGTGGGTGCGAGCCCAGTAGTCGAGCTGCCGGTAGCTGATGCCCGCGGCCTTGCACGCGGTGGGTCCGCGGAAACCCAAGGTCTCGTCGAGCGCCGTGAGGTCGTCGGTGAACAGCATCTCCTGGGTGCCCCCCGCGAGGGAGGATGCGCTCAACCGTGCCGCGTCCAGCGGCAGCTCCGGATTGCTCAAGCGTCCTCCTCGTGCATGGGGTGGGAGACTCGTGCCCACCGTGCTCTCCTGACGGTAAACCGCGGGGTGTGGTGGGTCAAAGACATCGGTCGCGGGGGCGGCCGTGTCGTTCAGCCTACTCCCCTGCCCCACGCGGAGCCCGGATCAGGACTGGAAGTCCTCGGGGTCCACGTGGTCCAGGAAGTCGCGGAACTCCCGGACCTGCGCCTCCGCCTCCCGCGGGGCCGCCGGGGACTGCTCCCGCAGCTCGCCGTCCGCGCTGAGCACGAGCCCGGCCTCGTCCAGCACCGCGGCCGCGCACCGGATGGGGCAGGACGTGCGGGCCGCGAGCGCGAGGGCGTCGGAGGCCCGGGCGTCTACCACGGTGGCGTCGTCGAGGGACACGGCCGCGTGGAACACGGTGTCCTCCACGGTGTGCACCACCACGCCCGTCACCCTGCGTCCGAGGGCGTCCACGACGGAGAGCAGCAGGTCGTGGGTGAGCGGGCGCGGCGGCTCGATGCCCTGCAGCGCGAACACGATGGACGTGGCCTCGTTGGTGCCCACCCAGATGGGCAGCCGGCGGGGGCCGTCGACCTCCCGCAGCACCACCACGGGCTGACCCGTGGGCACGTCCATGCGCACGCCCGCGATCTCCATCCGCACGTCCGCGCTCACCGGGTGCCCCCCGGGGACTCGGCGCCGCGGCCTTGCGGAGCCCGCGCGGCGGCGGGGTGGGTGTACGAGGTCTGGGAGCGCGAGGCCCCGGCAGACCGGGACTGCACGTGCGCCGACTCGTGGTGCGAGACCTGCTCCCGCGGGTGCCGCTCTTGCGGATCCTGCTCCTGCGGGGGCTGGAGGGAGCGGACGGTGTCATCCACCTGGGTGTGCACCACGGCGGACATCACCGACAGGCACAGGGACGCGATCTCCCGGGCGCGCTGCACCGCCGTGCGCCGGGTCTCGGGGTCCCGCCGGGTGCGCAGCGGGGACACACTGCCGTCCACGAGGGCGACCACGCGTTCCGAGGCACCCCGCAGCACCCGCAGGTGCCGGGGCTCGATGCCGTAGCCGCCCAGCTTCACGGCGGCCACCGCCACGGTCAGCGCGTGCTCGTCGAAGGCACCGGAGTGCTCCACCACGAGACCGTGGGTGAGCAGCTCGCGCAGCAGCGGGATGTCCGCACCCGAGCGCGCCGCGAGCTCCCGCAGCGAGTACCGCGCGGCGGACTGTGGCGTGGGCAGCTCGCGGGCAGCGTCGTCGTGCCCGTCACGGCCGGGGGCCGAGGGGGGCTGCTGCCGCTCGGCGCCCCGGGCGGGGTCCTCCCCGCGGTCCAGGCGCTCCCGGATGACCCGCAGCGGGAGGTAGCGCTCCTGCTGCAGGTTCAGCACCGTGGTCAGCCGCTCGATGTCCGCCTCGGAGTACTTCCGGTAGCCGGACGCCGTGCGGTGGGGGCGCACCAGACCCTGGTCCTCGAGGAAGCGCACCTTGGAGGCGGTCAGGTCCGGGAAGCTCTCCTGCAGACGGCGCAGCAGCGCCCCGATCCCCACGCGCTGGGGCTGCGACGGCTCGGTGTTAGGCATGGAGGAGGTCAGGAGCCGTTCTGCACGGAGTGGTAGAACGTGAAGCGGAACTTCCCGATCTGCACCTCGTCCCCGTTCTCCAGCAGCTTGGTGTTCACCCGGTCCCCGTTGACGTAGGTGCCGTTGAGGGAGGCGTGGTCCACGATCTCGAACGTGGTGCCGCGGCGGATGAACTCGGCGTGGCGCCGGGACACCGTGACGTCGTCCAGGAACACGGAGCACGCGGGGTGCCGTCCGGCCACGACCTCGTCCCGGTCCAGCAGGAACCGGGCACCGGTGAGACCGCCGTTGGTCTCGAGCAGCAGGGCGGATCCCGGGGGCAGGGACGCCACGGCGTTCTGCTCGCCCTCGGTGAGCTTGTGGTGCGCGGCGGTGGAGAGCACGTCCGCGACGATCTGGATGGACGTGGTCTCCGGACCCGACTGGGAGCCGGAGTTCTCGTGGTTAGACATGGGTTCCCCTCACCTCACGTGGAGAATGTGCAGTTAGTCCAGCAGCTGCTGGTAGGCCTGGGCGTCCAGCAGCTGGGCGGTGGCGTCCTGGGACTCCACACGCACGGTGAACAGCCAGCCGGCCTCGTACGGGGCCTCGTTGAGCAGCCCGGGGTTGTCCGCGAGCTCGTCGTTGACGGAGACGATCTCGCCGGTCACGGGGGCGAAGAGGTCGCTCACGGACTTGGTGGACTCGATCTCACCCACCACGTCCCCGGCGGTGACGGTGTCCCCGACCTCGGGGAGCTGGACGAAGACGACCTCACCCAGCTCGCTCTGGGCGTGGTCGGTGATGCCCACCTTGAAGGTGCTGTCCTCGGAGAGGTCCTGGACCCACTCGTGCTCTGCCGTGTACGCGAGTTCCGCGGGAATGTTGGTCATGCCGGTCAGTTTAGGGCACGTATGCGGCAGTAGCACTCATCACACGCGTGTGTGTGGAGCACAACCTTTTCCGGCACCGCCCGCGACCGCGTGCGAACCCGCCCGAGGGGTGCCCCCGGCGCCGCGGCCGGTGTACCGTGGCTCGGTGCCCATCACCGAGGCTTTCCGCCAAGCGGCCATCCGTATGCAGACGCACCGCTCCCGGATCCGCCGGACCGTGCCCATGATGAAGTCCCGCCCGGATCCGTTCCACCTCCACGAGCTCACCCCGGCGCGCTCCGCCCGGCTCATCGTCCTCGCGTTCCTGCTGGCGCTGCTCACGGGCACTGGGCTGCTCATGCTGCCCCCGGCCACGGCGGCCCCGGGCGGCACCGACCTGCTCACCGCGGCGTTCACCGCCACCTCGGCGCTGTGCGTCACGGGGCTGGTCACGGTGGACACCGCCACCTACTGGACGCCGTTCGGGCAGGTGGTGATCGTGTGCCTCATCCAGGTGGGGGGCCTGGGGGTCATGACCTTCACCACCATGCTGGGCATCCTGCTGGCCCGGAAGTTCGGGCTGTCCACCCGGCTGCTGGCCAACGCGGAGACCAAGTCCCGCGGAGGTGCGCGGCAGGTGGTCGCACGGATCGTGCTGACCACCCTGGTGATCGAGTGCACCGCCGCGGCCGTTCTCTTCCTGCGGTTCCTGCTGCACTACCACTACCCCCCGGGGCTCGCGCTCGCCCACGGGGTATTCCACGCGGTGTCCGCGTTCAACAACGCCGGCTTCGCGCTGTACTCCCTCAACGTGGTGGACTTCGCGGCGGACCCCGTGGTGCTGCTGACGCTGTCGGCGGCGGTGATCCTGGGCGGTCTGGGCTACCCGGTGCTCAACGAGCTGCGCCGCCACCTCACCCTGCCCCGCCGGTGGAGCATGAACACGCGTCTCGTGCTGCTGGCCACACCCGTGCTGCTGCTGGGCGGCACCCTGTTCCTGGCCCTGCTGGAGTGGAACAACCCGGCCACGCTCGGACCGCAGGCGCCGGCCGTGAAGGTGCTCAACGCGTTCTTCCAGTCCACCATCTCCCGCACGGCCGGCTTCAACAGCATCGACATCTCCCAGATGCACCCCGTCTCGTGGCTCGGCATGGACATCCTCATGTTCATCGGCGGTGGCCCCGCGGGCACGGCGGGGGGCCTGAAGGTCACCACGTTCGGGGTGCTGTTCTTCATCGCCCTCACGGAGATCAAGGGCGGCGCCGCCGTTCCCGTGCTCGGCAAGCAGCTCTCCCGCTCGGTGCAGCGCGAGGCCATCACGGTGGTGGTGCTCGCGACCGGCGCGGTGATCGGCGGGAGCATGCTGATCATGCTCACGGACACCTCCCTGGGCCTGGACCGCGTGCTCTACGAGGCGGTCTCGGCGTTCTCCACCGTGGGCCTGAGCACGGGCATCACTGCCACGATCGCCCCGTTCGCGCAGTGCGTGCTCATCGTCCTGATGGTCATGGGGCGCCTGGGCCCGGTCACGGTGGCCGCGTCCATCGCGTTCGGGCGCCGCCCGCCCGCCTACGAGCTGCCCAAGGAGCGCCCGCTGATCGGCTGACTCCCGCCGCACCGACGACGACGCCGCCCGGCCCGGTCCCCTGCCCCGCCGCGGCGCCGGACGTCGGCCCGGCATCCACCCCGGCCCGCCCACGGCGGTCCGCCAAGACCCGCCCACCGCTGGCACCCACGACCCGAGGAGCACGAAACATGTTCGGATCCCACCCCGCAGAGTCCCCCAGCCGGGGCATGTCCAACGCCGTGGCGGTCATCGGGCTGGGCCGCTTCGGCGGCGCCCTGGCCCTGGAGCTCATGCGCAACGGCACGGACGTGCTGGGCATCGACCACAGTGAGGCCACGGTGCAGCGCTTCAACGGCAAGCTCACCTCGGTGGTGCGCGCGGACGCCACGGACGAGGAGGTGCTGCGCGAGCTGTCGGTCAACGAGTTCGACCGCGCCGTGGTGGGCATCGGCTCGGACATCCAGGCGAGCATCCTCACGGCGTCCCGGCTCGTGAAGTTCGGCTGCCCGGGGATCTGGGCCAAGGCCATCACCGAGCCCCACGCGGAGATCCTCACGCAGATCGGGGTGCAGCACGTGGTGAACCCCGAGAGCGACATGGGCACCCGCGCCGCCCACCTGATCCAGCACCGCATCCTGGACTTTGTGCCGATCGACGAGGGCTACGCGCTGGTGCGCTGCACTCCCCCGGAGCCCATCCAGCAGCGGCCCATGGACCTGCTCAACGTGCGCCAGCGCCTCGGTGTGTCCGTGGTGGCGGTGTGCCGTCCCGGGGGCCAGTGGGAGCCCATCGAGCCCGGGACCATGCTCTACGACGACGACCAGATCCTGGTCACCGGCCCCACCCGGAAGGTCGAGCACTTCTCGAACCTGACGTGAGGCGCGCCCGGACCGCGGCCGCAGGGCTCCTGCCCCCGGCGTGCGGCCCCGTCCTCCCACAACCGCCCGCCCTGTGGCGCCCGCTCCCCCGAAAAGCGCCCCTCATACGAAGCGCGTGAGACGACGCCGCTCGGGTGCTCCGGGCACGCCGTCCCCCGCCGCGCGCGGGAGGGTGTGGAGCAGGGACCGGACCGGGGCGGCGTCGTCCCGGGCGGGTCCGATGGCCACCACCACCGAGTGCGGCGGTGCGTCCGGGGCCCGGGATGCGCGCTCCACCGTGACGTAGCCCGCGACCGAGTGGGCCACGAACCGCTGGAGACCGCGCGGGGTGCGCACGTCCACCACGGCCTTGATCCGGTGCACCTGCCGCGGCGGATCCTCCAGCAGGTCCGCGAGCGCGGCGGGGTCCACGGCGGCGTCGACGTCCAGCGTGGCGGCGCGGTGGTGGACGTGGTGCTCGTGGTGCTCCCGTCCGAGGGGCTCGCCCACCTCCCACAGCGGCAGCTGGCCGCTCTCGGGCTCGGTGCGCTCGGCCACGTCGAAGAACAGCCGCGGGTCCACCGCCCCGTGGGGCGCCTCCAGCACCGTGGTGTGCGGATTGGCCCGCAGGATGCGCTCCCCCAGGCTCGCCACGTCCTGCGGGGCCGCGAGGTCCGTCTTGGTCAGCAGCACCACGGCCGCGGCCCTGACGTGCTGCGCCAGGTCCCAGCCGCCGGACTCCGCGTGGGGCACGTGGGCGACGTCGACCACCTCCACGAGCCCGCCGAAGCGCACGGTGGCCACCGTGCTGCCCAGCACGAGCTGGATCAGCGCCGGGGGTTCGGCGATCCCCGAGCCCTCGATCACGATCGCGTCCAGCTCCAGGGCGGGCCGGGACAGGGTGCGCAGGGCGTCGTCGAGCTGGCCGGGGTCCTCGATGCAGCACAGGCACCCGCCGGCGATCGACACCGGCTCCGCCACGTGCCCGGCCACGAGGGCCGCGTCCACGTTGACCGCGCCGAAGTCGTTGACCACCACCCCGATCCGCGCGTGCCCCGTGGCCAGCAGGTGGTTCAGCACGGTGGTTTTGCCGGCGCCCAGGTAGCCGGTGAGGATCAGCACGGGAACGGTGCGGGGCACGGGGGTCCTTCCTGTCCGGTGGCCGGGCGGGCCGCAGATACACTCGGGGCAATTCTCGCAACAGGAGGTCCCGTGGACGAATTGACCCTGCTCGCCGTGGCCGCGGTGGTCCTCGTGGTGGCGGTCACCAGCATCTCGGACCGGGTGGGCGTGGCCGCCCCCATCGTGCTGGTGGTGCTGGGGGTGGGGCTGAGCCTCGTGCCCGGGGTGCCCACGGTCACGATGGACCCGGACGTGGTGCTCAGCGTGGTGCTGCCCCTGCTGCTCTACGCGGCGGCCGTGAACATGCCGGCCACGGACTTCCGCCGGGACCTGGGGAGCATCACCGCGCTGTCGGTGGTGCTCGTGGTGGTCTCGGCGTTCGCGGTGGGGCTGTTCCTGTGGTGGCTGCTCCCCGGACTCGGACTCGCCGCGGCCGTGGCCCTGGGTGCGGTGGTGAGCCCGCCCGACGCGGTGGCCGCGACCTCGATCGGCAAGCGCCTGGGCCTGCCCAACCGGCTGGTCACCATCCTCGAGGGAGAGGGTCTCGTCAACGACGCCACCGCCCTGGTGATGCTGCGCTCCGCCGTGGTGGCCACCTCGGGGGCCATCAGCGTGGGCGGGGTGCTCGCGGACTTCGCGTACGCCGTGGTGGTCGCGGTGCTCATCGGGCTCGCGGTCGGCTGGGTGTCCGTGCAGGTCCGGGCACGGCTGGACCAGCCCGTGACGAGCACCGCGATCTCCCTCGTGGTCCCCTTCATCGCGTTCATCCCGGCCGAGCACGTGGGCGCCTCCGGGGTGCTCTCGGTGGTCGTGGCCGGTCTCGTGACCGGCATCCGCGCGCCCCGCCGGCTCTCCTCCCAGGCCCGCGTGGCGGAGCGCACCAACTGGCGCACGGTGCTGCTGCTGCTGGAGCACGGGGTGTTCCTGGTGCTCGGGCTGCAGATCACCCTGATCCTGGATGAGGTGCACGCCGGAGGGTTCAGCGTGGGCACGGCCCTCTGGCTGGGCGTGGCGGTCACGGTCCTGCTCTTCGTGCTGCGCCTGGGATTCGTGGCACCCCTGATCGGGCTGCTATCCCGCCAGCAGCGGCGTGCGGCGGGCACGTCCCGCTGGCTCGACGCCGCGTCGGAGCGCTTCGACGACGCCGTCGCCCGCTTCGAAGGCCACCCGCGGGTCACGGAGAAGCGGGTGAGCTCGGTGCGGCGCTCCCTCACCCGGCGGCAGGCCGATGCCACGTTCTTCAGCAACGAGGGCGTGGGCCGACGCGGCGGGCTGGTGCTCGCGTGGTCCGGGATGCGGGGCGTGGTCACGGTGGCCGCCGCCCAGACCCTGCCCGAGGACATGGCCTACCGGCCGCAGCTGATCCTGATCGCGTTCACGGTCGCGGTGCTCACCCTGGTGGTGCAGGGCGGCACCCTGCCCCTGCTGATCCGGGTGCTGGGCATCCGCGGCTCGGACGAGGAGGAGCTGCAGCGCGAGCTCACGCGGCTGGTCAACACGCTCTCCGCCGCGTCCCAGGACCTGCTTGACTCCCCCGAGCTGCACCGGGAGGACGGCCAACCCTTCGACGAGAAGACGTTGGAGATGGCGCGCCGGCGCACCCGCACGCTTCCGGAGTCGGCGAGCACCGAGACGCTGCGGACCTGGACGTCCGCACGGCAGGAGCAGCAGGAGCTGCACCGCAAGCTCATGGAGGCGCAGCAGGACGCCCTGCTGGACGCCCAGGCCTCGGGGGTCTACCGATCCCAGACCGTGGCGGCCGCCCAGCGGTTCCTGGACCAGCGCAACATGATGCTCGACTGAGGCAGCCGGGGCCTGCCCGGTTCACCCGTGGCACCCGTCGCGCTCGTGTTCCAGGCACGAGCGGCCGGTCCCGGCCACCGGCCGGACACCACGCCCCTTACCTCACGCGCCGCGGATCACGCGCCCTGTCTCACGCGCCCGCGGCGCCGGGGTCAGCCGAATCGCTCGGCGTGCCCTGAGCGGTCGTGGCGTCCGCGGCCACCCGCAGCCGGTCCACGGCCTCCACGACGGTCTCCGGTGCGCACGCGAGGTTCATGCGTGCGAAACCCTGCCCCCCGGTGCCGAACGTGGGCCCGGAGGACAGCGCCACCCGGGCGTGGTCCGCGGCGTGCTCCGCCGGGTCCTCGCCCCACCCCAGGGCCCGCATGTCGAGCCACGCGAGGTAGGTGGCCCGGCCCCGACGCAGCGTCACCTGCGGCAGCTTCTCGGCGAGCTCACGCTCCAGGAGGTCGATGTTGGACTGGATCACCTCGATTGTGGCGTCCAGCCAGTCCGTGCAGTGCAGGAAGCCCTCGCGCGTGGCCAGCAGCCCCATGATCCCGGTGCGGTAGGACACCGCGTCCGGCACCGCGGCGAGCCAGCGCGCCATGGGCTCGGAGTCCACCACGAACATGGCCGCCTTCAGCCCCGCCAGGTTGAACGCCTTGCTCCCGGAGGCCGCCGCCACCCCGTGGTGGCGCGCCGCCGGGGACACCGAGAGGTACGGGGTGAACGTGACGCCCTGGTGGGTCAGCGGCGCGTGGATCTCGTCGCTCACCACATGGGCGCCGTGCTTCTCCACGATCTCCGCGAGCTCGGCCAGTTCCTCGCGGGAGTGCACGAGGCCCAGCGGGTTGTGGGGGTTGCACAGCAGCACGGCGCGCGCACCGGCGGCCAGGGCGGCGTCGATCCCCGCGAGGTCGAGGCGGTACGAGGCGCCGTCGTCCTGCAGCGGCACCTCCACCGGGTGGCCGCCGGCCTCGGCGACCAGGGCGTAGAACGGCGCGTAGACGGGCGGGGTGAGCACCACGCCGTCCCCGGGCCCGATCAGCCGGCGCAGGGCCTCCACGATCACCACGGTGACGTCCGTGGTGTACACGATCCGCTCCGGGTCCGGGCGCCAGCCCCAGCGCGCGGCCGCGAAGTCCGCGTACGCCGTGGCGGCACCCCGGTCCGCCGTGGCGGCGTAGCCGGTGTCGTTGTTCGCCACCGCGGCCTCGAGAGCGGCCTTCACCGCGGGCGGCGTGGGGAAGTCCATCTCCGCGATGAACATGGGCAGCACGTCCTCCGCGTAGCTGCGCCACTTGGTGCTCGTGCGACGGCGCAGGGAGGGCATCTGGTCGGCGGTGGTCATGGGGTCCTTTCGGGCGCGCGGCGGGCGTCAGGACTGCGTGAGCTTGCGGGCCTGGTCGAGCCGCAGCCGCTCCAGCGTCCTCTCCTGCTCCAGGGCGCGCGCGTGCAGGTCCCGGAGCATATCCGTGTCCAGCCTGTCGTCCGGGGCCTCCAGGAGCAAGCGCCAGCCCAGACCCTTCATGTGCACGGCGGCCACCAGGGCCTCCAGCTCTTCGATGTCGGACAGCGGCGAGCGCCGGTTCAACCGCTCGTTCGGCTTGAGCCGAGCCGCCTTCTCCGCAGCCTTGGCGGGCAGGTCCTTCAGCACGGCGGGCTCCACGCCCACGGCCGCCATGATCCGCTCCAGCGCGGCCTGATCCCGCTCGACCTCCCGAGCCATCCGCCCCACTTCCTCCCGCACCGTCTCGTCCCCGTGGAACTCGGCCACGCGACGGAACGCGGCTACCCCCCCGGCCGATCCCGCGTGGTGGTCCTGCAGGTAGGTGGTGATCACGCTGCTCATGGTTCTGCCTCTCCTTCGGTGCTGATGTGTCGGTGGTTCCAGCAAAGCACCCCGCGGGCCCGGTGGCCACACCCGGGCGGGTAGCGGTGGCCGCGGACGACGCCGCTGGGTCCCGGCCCAGCGTCACCGCACCCGGGTGCCCCGGCACCAGGAGTCCAGGGTCGCCCCGGTGCCGGGTGCAGTCCGGGCCCGGCCGCGGTGTTGACGACCGGACCCGGACCGGCGCGTCATACTGGAGGCAGCGCGGCGGGGCACCACGCCCGCGCCGCGGGCCGCCGCCGCTGATCTGGGGGGATCATGACACCGGAGACGTTCATCGACTTCACCGCGCCGAACGGGCTGAGCTCGTGGTACCACGTGTGGGACACGGGCACCGCGGGGATCCTGTACTACTTCGACGGTGACTACTGGGACCTGGAGGACACCTCCATCAACTGGCCGGAGGAGGGCGACCTCGCCCGGCTGGCCATTGCCGCGCAGGCGCGGAACCTCATGTTCGTGGCCGTGAACACGCCTGACACGGACGGCCGCGGGGACGGGTACACGTGGTGGGAGGACTGCAAGGCCAACGGCAGGTACTTCCGGGCACTGCACGAGCGCCTCGCCGCAACCCACCCGCAGGTGGACGCCTCGACCCTGTGGCTGATCGGCTACAGCGGTGGCGCGGAGTTCATCACCTACGAGTTGCTGGACCGCGGCATCGAGGGCATGGCCCGCGGCGGAGCGGTCATCATCGGGGGCGGCGGGGCCAACGCGCCGGTGGCCCGCAAGAAGAAGGCCCGCCCCTGCATCGGCTCCACCGCCATGCACTGGTGGGTGGGCGAGCTGGATGTGGACGGCGCCACGAACCCGCCCGAGTGGAGCGCGTTGGGTGCCGCCGAGGAGGGCGTCGCGGCGTTCCGGGACGCGGGCTTCGACACGAACCTGCACGTCCTGCCGGGCGTGGACCACTCCGGGTACGACGCCGTGGCATGCCTTTCGCACGCACTGCCCGCGGTCTCGCGCAAGGCGGGCCTGCGCGCTGCACTGACCGACGGGTGGGTACGGCTCACGCGGGACACGTGAGGCTGGCTAGGCTTCGAGCGTGGAGACCCTCTCGGCACTGATGCCCTCGCTCATGGGTGTCGCGGTCCTCGCGGCCGTGGCCACCACCGTCTTCGTGCTCTACCGCGTTCCGCGGCCGTGGGCGCCGGTCTCGGCCATCGCCCGGGGTGCGGTGCAGCTCGCGGTGATCAGTGTGATCCTCACGGGCGTGATCGGGCAGCCGATGCTCATCGCCACCGCCCTGGTGATGATGTTCCTGGTGGCCTCCACTGTGGCCTCCCGCAGGCTCGGTGCCTTCGCACACTGGTGGCCGCGTGTGGCAGTGTGCATGCTGGCCGGGGTGCTGTGCGCGCTCGTCACCGTGTTCGCGACCGGTGCACTGGAGCTCACCGCGCGCTACGCCCTGGCCATCGGGGCGATCGTGATCGGCAACTGCATGAGCTCCACCACGCTCGCGGGCAGGAACTTCCTCGGCTCGGTCGAGGACCACTGGGACGAGGTGGAGGGGTGGCTCGCCCTCGGGGCGACGCCGCGGCGGGCCACGCTGGACCTCGCGCGGCGCGCGGTGCACGACGCCCTGGTGCCGGCCCTGGACCAGACGCGGACCACGGGCCTCGTGGTGCTGCCGGGCGCGTTCGTGGGCGCGATCTTCGGAGGCGTCTCGCCGCTCGAGGCCGGGCGCTTCCAGATCGTGGTGCTCGGGGCGATCCTCGCCGCCGGGGCCGTGAGCGCCGCTCTCGTCACCCTGTGGTCGGGCAGTGTGCCCACCCGGCCGCGGCGGCCCGTCTGAGGCGGCGCACCCCGGGTACGACAAAAGCGGCCCCGCCCGACGTTTCCGCCGGTCAGGACCGCTTTCTCGGTCGGGATGACAGGATTTGAACCTGCGACCCCTTGACCCCCAGTCAAGTGCGCTACCAAGCTGCGCCACATCCCGCGACCGTGCTCAGCCCTGGCGAACCAGCGCCGAACACTTGGGATACATTACCCCACCCGGTTCCGATTTTCACATCAGACGCTCCCGCGCACCGCGCCCGGCGCTCTGCGGCGCCCCGCACCACCGGAGAGTGCCCAGACCTGCCCGGGGTGACCGGCGCACGGCCACACGACGGGCCCGGTGCGCGCGGTGGGGCGAGCGTCTGACCGGCACCGCGGCGTCGTCGTTCCCCGCCACCGCTCCCCCGCAGCGCAACGGGCCGCTCCCGGGAAGAACCCGGAAGCGGCCCGTACGCGCGAGGCCGGGAACTCAGCGCTTGCGCTGGCGCTTCTCCCGCACGCGCATGGTGACCTCCAGCGGGGTGCCCTCGAAACCGAAGGTTTCGCGGATGCGGCGCTGGATGAACCGGCGGTAGCCGGGGTCCAGGAAGCCCGTGGTGAACAGCACGAACTTGGGCGGCCGGGAGGCCACCTGCGTGCCGAACAGGATGCGGGGCTGCTTGCCGCCGCGCACGGGGTGCGGGTGGGCCGCGACGATCTCCCCCAGGAACGCGTTGAGGCGCCCGGTGGGGATGCGGCGGTCCCACGAGTCCAGGGCCGTGTGCAGCGCGGGGACCAGCTTGTCCTTGTGCCACCCGGTCTTCGCGGACATATTCACGCGCGGCGCCCAGGCGACGTGCGCGAGGTCCCGCTCGATCTCGCGCTCCAGGTAGAAGCGGCGCTCGTCGTCCAGGGTGTCCCACTTGTTGAACGCGAGCACCAGGGCGCGTCCCGAGTCCACGGCCATCTGCAGGATGCGGACGTCCTGCTCGGAGAGCACCTCGTCCACGGCCAGCAGCACCACGGCCACCTCGGCGCGCTCCAGTGCGGTCTGCGTGCGCAGGGACGCGTAGAAGTCCGCGCCCTGCTGCAGGTGCACGCGGCGGCGGATGCCGGCGGTGTCGATGAAGCGCCACGGCTCCCCGCCGAGCATCACGATCTCGTCCACCGGGTCCCGCGTGGTGCCCGCGGTGTCGTCCACGACCACACGGTCGGAGCCGGCGAGCTTGTTCAGCAGCGAGGACTTGCCCACGTTCGGGCGCCCGATCAGCGCCACGCGCCGCGGCCCGCCCTCGAGCTCGGCCTCGGCCACCTCGGAGAACTCGGGCAGCGCGTTGACGAGGGCGTCCAGCGCGTCGCCGGAGCCCTTGCCGTGCAGCGCGGACACCGGGAACGGCTCCCCCATGCCCAGGGACCACAGCGCGGTGGCCTCGATCTCCAGCTGCGGGGAGTCCGCCTTGTTGGCCACCACGATGATGGGCTTCTTGACGCGGCGCAGCATGTTCACCACGCCCTCGTCGGTCGCGGTCACACCCACGGTCACGTCCAGCACGAGCAGCACGGCGTCCGCGTTCTGCACGGCCAGCTCGGCCTGGTCCGCCACGCGCTTGTTGATGCCCTTGGCGTCCTGCTCCCAGCCGCCGGTGTCCACCAGGGTGAAGTTCTTGCCGTTCCACTCCGCCTTGTAGGACACGCGGTCCCGGGTCACGCCCGGGGTGTCCTCCACCACGGCCTCGCGGCGGCCGATCACGCGGTTGACCAGCGTGGACTTGCCCACGTTCGGGCGGCCCACCACGGCGACCACGGGATCGGGGCGGCGGGCGTCGCGCTGCTCCTCGCCGTCGATCCAGTCCGCGAGCAGCGCGGCGTCCTCGTCGTCGAGTTCGTAGTCGGCCAGGCCCTCGCGCAGGGCCTGGGCGCGGGCCTCGGCCTCGGTGTCGTCGATCGCGGCCAGGCGCTCGGAGATGTCCTCGTTGCCCCCGCCCAGCACGGATAGTTCGTAGGAGTCCACCGTGGGCTCATCGGATGCGCTCATGGTTACCTCGCTTCCTCGGGGGCGTCGGCGCCCGTCTCGTCGGGGGCCGCTGCGGTCCCCTCGTGTGTCGTGTCCGTGGCGCGGATGACCAGGTCGATCACGCCCTGCACGGTCTGTTCCATGGTCAGTTCGGAGGAGTCCAGCAGGTACACGCCGTCCTGCGCGTTCATGAAGTCCACCACGGTGGCGTCCTTCGCGTCACGGCCCACCACCTGCGCCTCCAGGTTCGACGACGCCGCCGCGCCCAGCTGCCGGCCGCGCCGCGCCATCCGGGCCGCCTCCGAGGCGGTGAGCAGGATCCGCACGTCCGCGTCCGGGGCCACCACCGTGGTGATGTCCCGGCCCTCGGCCACGATGCGGAAGCCGCTGCCCCGGATGATGTCCTGCTGCATCCGCACCAGCACCTCGCGGGCAGGCACGATCGTGGAGACCCGGGACACGTTGTCCGTGACCAGGTCCCCGCGGATCGCGGAACGGACGTCCTCCCCGTTGACCAGGATGCGCTCCTCGTCCGGGTCCGTGCCCATCTCCAGCGGCACCGTCTTGGTCGCCGCCACCACGGCCTCGTGGTCGTCGAAGCTGACCCCCGAGTCCAGGCACCACCAGGTCACCGCGCGGTACATCGCGCCGGTGTCCAGGTAGGCGAGCCCGAAGCGGCGCGCCACCTCCTTGGACACCGAGGACTTCCCGGACCCCGAGGGCCCGTCGATCGCCACGACCAGTCGTGCGCTCCCATCCCGTGCGTTCATCACTGCACTACCTTCCAGCCGCGTGTCTGCAGCTCCTCGACGAGGTCCGCGTGCCGGCTCGGGTCCACCGAGACGGTCACCAGGCCCACGGGCTGCCCGGGCGAGTGCTCCAGGCGCATGTCCTCCAGGTTGACCCCGATCTCCCCGATCTCCGTGAGCAGCCGGGCGATCGTGCCGGGGGTGTCGTCCACGGCCACCGTGAACGTGGCGAATGCCTTGGGCGCACCGCCGTGCTTGCCCGGGATCCGGGCCTGACCCGCGTTGCCCTCGGCCATCAGCTGGGCGATGTCCAGGCGCGCACCGTCCGCCCCGGGGTTCTCCAGGGTGGCGATCAGCCGCTCCACGTCCGCCCGGACCTCGTGCAGGGACTGCACCACCGGCCGCGCATTGGCGGAGAGGATCTGCACCCACAGCCCCGGGTCAGAGCCCGCGATCCGCGTGGTGTCACGCAGCCCCTGCCCCGCCAGGGACAGGTGGTGCAGCGGGGTGTCCTGCAGCCGGGAGGCCAGCAGCGAGGACATCACCTGGGGCAGGTGGGAGATCAGTGCCACGGTCTCGTCGTGCTCCGTGGGCTCCATCATGGTGATGGTGGCCCCGAGGTCCACGGCGAGGTTCTTCGCGGCGGCCACCGCGGCGGCACCGGTGGTCTCCACCGGGCAGATCACCCACGGCATGGACGTGAACAGCTCCCCGCGCGCGGCCACCGGCCCGGACTTCTCCCGCCCGGCCATGGGGTGGGTGCCCACGTAGCGGGCGAGGTCCGCGCCCGCGGCACGGACCGCGTCGAGGATGGGGGCCTTGACCGAGGCGATGTCCAGCACCACCGCGTCCGGGTGCTCGGCGAGCGCCTGGACCACGAGCTCGGCCACCACGTCCGGCGGCGCCGCGACGACCACCAGCGCGAACGGGGGAAGCTGCTCCCCCGCGGCGCGCGCGGCCCGCTCGGAGCGACCGGCCCCGATGTCCTGGGCCACGGCCTCCGTGGTGGGTGAGGCGTCCCGGATGACCACCGGCACACCCAGGTGGCGCAGCCCCAGCCCGATGCTCGCGCCGAGCAGGCCGGAGCCCACCACCAGCACGGGGCCGGTGCTCGTGGCGATCGCGGGTACCACGCTCACATCCCCACGGACGCGAGCAGGTTGCCCACCTCGGTGTGCGAGAGCTTGCGCACCGTGCCCTGCTTCTGGTCCCCGATCGCAATGGGGCCCACGTGGGTGCGCGCGAGCTTCTCCACCGGGTGGTCCACGGCGTCGAACATGCGCCGCACGATCCGGTTGCGCCCGGAGTGCAGCACCACCTCGATGAGCACGTGGCCCGGGGTGGAGTCCACCAGACGGAAGTCGTCCACCTTGGCGATGCCGTCCTCCAGGCGGATGCCCTGCTTCATCTGGTTGCCGATGCCCTTCTCCACGGGACCGTGCACCTGCACCAGGTAGGTCTTGGGCACCTCGTAGGAGGGGTGCGTGAGCCGGTTGGTCAGCTCGCCGTCGTTGGTGAGCAGCAGCAGACCCTCGGTCTCCACGTCCAGGCGGCCCACGTGGAACACGCGCTGGTGCTTGCGGGGGTCCAGGAAGTCGCTCACGCAGCGGCGCCCGTCCGGGTCCTCCATGGTGGAGACCACGCCTGCCGGCTTGTTGAACGCGTAGTACACGAGCTTCTCGTCCGTCTGGATGCGCATGCCGTCCACGTGGACGGCCTGCAGCGCGGGGTCCACGCGGACACCGAGCTCCGTGACGATCTCCCCGTCCACGCTCACGCGCCCGTCCTGGATCATCTCCTCGCACACGCGGCGGCTGGCCACACCGGCCTGCGCCATGAGCTTCTGCAGCCGCACGCCGTTCTCGTCGTGGACCTCCAGCCGGTCCACGGGCGGGTTCTTCGGACGACGACGACGGTGTGGGCCGTGCTCCTTGATCGCCGAGGCGCGGCGCTCGTACTTGTCCACGCCCGCGAACGCGCGGGGCTTCTGCGGACCCTTCTGGGCGGCACCGGCCTTGGGCCTGCCCGGCCCCTTGCCCGCGGGGCCCTTGCCGCGAGCGGCGCCCGGGCCCTTCGCAGCTGAACCCTTGGAGTAGCCGCGGCCCCCGGCGGCGCCGCCGGAGCCCTTCGAACCGGGGCCGGAGCGGAAGCCGCCCTTGGGGCCCGCCTTGGAGCCCTTGCCCCGGCCCTGGGGTCCGCGGGCGCCTCCGCCGCGGGATGCGTTGCCGTGTGGTGAAGCCATGCGTCGATCAGTCCTCAATGTCGTCGAGTTGGTCGGTTCCGGGCAGCAGAGGTGCGATGTCCGGGAGCTCGTCCAGCGAGCCGAGACCGAGTTTCTCCAGGAAGAGCGGGGTGGTGGAGTAGAGCACGGAGCCCGAGGACTCCTCGCGCTCGTGGGCCGAGAGCAGTCCGCGCTGCACCAGGGTGCGCACCACGCCGTCCACGTTGACCCCGCGGATCGCGGAGACCCGGGAGCGGGAGACCGGCTGCAGGTAGGCCACCACGGCCAGCGTCTCCAGGGCGGCCTGCGAGAGCCGCGAGCTGCTGCCCTCCACCACGAAGTCCGTGACCAGCTGGGCGTGGTCGCTGCGCGAGTAGATCCGCCAGCCGTCAGCCACCTCGCGCAGCTCGAAGCCGCGCACGCGGGTCGCCCGGGGGCGGGCGTCGTCGGGCTGGCCGTCCGAGGCCGACCGTTCATCATATCCGTAAGGAGCGCCCTCCGGGGCGGGTGCGGGGGTGTTTCCGGTCACGCCGTCGTAGTCGGCCTTGAGGTGTTCCAGGGCGCTGCGCACCCGGTGCACGGGCTCGCCCGTCACGCGCGCGAACTCCTCCGGGCTCACGGGAGCCGCCGCGACCATGAGCACGGCCTCGAGCGCGGAGAGAAGCTGGTCGCGGGACATGCCGTCGGGAGACGGCTCGGCCATCGTGGACACCGCATGCACTGACGTCAGTGTGCCCGCTGGTTCCGGGGCTTGAGGGCTGGTGGGTGGCCCTGCGGGGTGCGCGTCCGCCGCCGGGGCCGTGGGGGGTGTCTGCTCCGCCACGCGGTCATCATCTCCTTCGGTACGGTTCACACCGATCCTGTCCGGGAGTCATTCTCCCAGGTTTTCGCCGTCCTCGCTCGCTGCGGTCTCCGGCTCGGCGCCGGTGTACTCGCTGCTGAGCGAGTCCGCGGACCACTGCCGGGGCCCGTCCCAGCGCACGAGCAGCGTGCCCAGCACCTCCTCCTGGTGCAGCCGCACCACCCGGTCCCGGTACATCTCCAGCAGCGCGAGGAAGCGCACCACGACCACCAGCGTGGACTCCGCGTCCGCGATCAGCTCCCGGAACGCGTGGTCCGCACCGTCCTGCAGGATGCCCGCGAGCACCTCCGCCTCGTCCGCCACCCGCACCTGGGCGCCGTGCAGGTGGGCGACGTCCACCTCCTGCGGTACGTGGCGCTCCGGGTCCAGCGCCGTCATCGCGAGGTGCGCGAGCTGGTCGGGGGTCAGCGTCCACGTGAGCGGGGGCAGGGCCGTGGTGATGGCCGGGTCCAGGTCCACCTGACGGGCGATCCGCACGGACTCGGCGGCGAAGCGGACGTTGAGCTGGCCCGCTACCTCCTTGAACGCCTTGTACTGCAGCAGCCGGGCGAACAGCAGGTCCCGGGCCTCGAGCAGCTCCACGTCGTACTCGTCCTCGACCTCCCCGCGCGGCAGCAGCCGGGCGGCCTTGAGGTCCAGCAGGGTGGCCGCGACCACCAGGAATTCGCTGGCCTCGTCCAGCGCCTTGGGCGAGGCGTCCTCCTGCAGCGCGCGCACGTACTGGATGAACTCGTCCGTGACCACGGAGAGCGAGACCTGGGTGATGTCCAGCTCGTGCTTCGCGATCAGCGACAGCAGCACGTCGAACGGGCCCTGGAAGTTCTCCAGCGCCACGGTGAAGCCGCCCTCGGACCCCGTCGGCGCCTTGTCAGGGACGACGACGCCGCCGCTCACGCGCCCGGGCGGCGTCGTCGTGCGTTGATCACGGCGCGCCGCCGCGCGAGATGAGCTCGCGGGCGAGCTGGCGGTAGGACTCCGCCCCGGGGTGGTTGGTGGCGAACGCGAGGATGGGCTCGGCGGCCACGGTGGCGTCCGGGAACTTCACGGTGCGCTTGATGACGGTGTCGAAGACCTTGTCCCCGAACGCGTCCACGATCCGGGCGATGACCTCGCGGGAGTGCAGGGTGCGGGAGTCGAACATGGTGGCCAGCACGCCGTCGATCTGCAGCTTGGGGTTGATGCGGTCCTGCACCTTGGAGATGGAGTCCACCAGCAGGGCGACCGCACGCAGGGCGAAGAACTCACAGATCAACGGGATGATCACGCCGTGCGAGGCGGTGAGGGCGTTGACGGTCAGCAGGCCCAGGGAGGGCTGGCAGTCGATGAGGATCACGTCGTAGTGGTCCTCGACCTTGCGCAGCGCGGAGGCGAGCACCTGCTCGCGCGCCACCTCGTTGACCAGCTGCACCTCGGCGGCGGAGAGGTCGATGTTGGCGGGCAGCAGGTCCACGTTCTCCACGTGGGTCTGCTGCACCACGTCCCACACGTCCACGGAGCGGTCCATCATCACGTTGTAGACCGTGAGGTCCAGCTCGTGGGGATTGGAGCCGAAGCCGGCGGAGAGCGCGCCCTGGGGGTCGAAGTCCACGAGCAGCACCTTGCGGCCCAGTTCCGCGAGCGCGGCACCCAGGTTGATGGTGGAGGTGGTCTTGCCCACCCCGCCCTTCTGGTTGACCATCGCGATGATGCGCGCGGGGCCGTGCATGGTGAGTTCCGGCGGGTCCGGGAACGTCCGCAAGGGGCGGCCCGTGGGTCCTACGGCGTCCGACGCCGCAGCCTGGCTCTGCTGGGGCCTCTCATCACTGGCGTTGCTCACGGGCGACGGCCTTCCTTCCTGGGCGTGGAGTACGGGTCTCAACGCCCTACCCTACCGTCCACGTGCGGCGCGACCACCACGTGCGCGGCGGCGTGCACCGCGTGCGAATGGCGCACGGCACCCGTCGTGGGAGGACGGGTGCCGTGCGTGAGGTGTGCGGGACGACCGCGTGAACTACCGCTCGGTGCGCGGCCGGTCGTCGCCGGGACGCTCCCCGGGGCCCGCGGTGCGCCCGGTCGGGCCGTGCGGCGCGGACGATCCGGCCCGAGCGGCGTCGTCGGGGGCACCGGCGGCCTGCTGGGCGGGCGCCTGGGCGGCGTGCGCGTCCACGGCCAGCATGGACTCGTCGAAGGGCTCGTCGCCCGAGAGCACGCGCTTCATGCGCGCCTTGTCCACTTCCCTGACCCACGTGCCGAGCACGATGGTGGCCACCGCGTTGCCCGAGAAGTTGGTGAGGGCGCGCGCCTCGGACATGAACCGGTCGATGCCCACGATGAGGTCCACGCCGTCCAGCAGGTCCGGGCGGTGGGACTGCAGCCCGGCCGCGAGCGTGGCGATGCCCGCTCCCGTGACGCCCGCGGCCCCCTTGGAGGCGATGATCATGAACAGCAGCAGCGCAATCTGCTCACCGAGCTGCAGGGGCTTGCCCATCGCGTCGGCCACGAACAGGGCGCCCATGGTCAGGTAGATGGCGGTGCCGTCCAGGTTGAACGAGTACCCCGTGGGCACCACGATGCCCACCACGGGCTGGGACACGCCCAGGTGCTCCATCTTGGCGATCAGCCGCGGCAGCGCGGCCTCCGAGGAGGACGTGGAGAAGATCAGCAGGTACTCGCGGGCGAGGTACTTCATGAGCGAGAAGATGTTGACCCCGGACACGAGCTTGAGGATGAGCCCCAGCACGAACACCACGAACAGGATGCACGTGATGTAGAACGCCACCATGAGCCCCAGCAGCGAGAACACGGCCTTCATGCCGGTCGCGCCAACCACGGCGGCGATCGCCCCGAAGGCGCCGATGGGTGCGAGCCACATGATCATGGCCAGCAGCTTGAACACGACGGCCTGGAGGTAGCCCACGGCCTTGAGCACGGGTTGGCCCGCCGAGCCCATGGACTGCAGCGCGAAGCCCACCAGCAGCGCCACCAGCAGGGTCTGCAGGATCTGACCCGAGGTCAGGGCGGAGAACAGGGTGGTGGGGATGATCCCCAGGATGAAGCCGGCGGTGCCCCCGCCGTGACTCTCCTGCGGGCCACCGCTCAGGGCGGAGGGGTCGAAGTGGGCGTTGGCCAGGTCCAGCCCGGCGCCGGGCTGGACAATGTTGCCCACCACCAGGCCGATGCCCAGGGCGAACGTGGACATCACGATGAAGTACAGGAGGGCGAGACCGCCCACCTTGCCCACCGTGGCGGCCTTCGCCACCGAGCCCACACCCAGCACGATGGTGCAGAAGATGACCGGGGAGATGATCATCTTGATCAGCGCCACGAATCCGGTGCCGAGCGGTTTCAGTGTCACCCCCACGGACGGGAACAGCAGCCCGACCACCACGCCGAGCACCACCGCGGCGATCACCGCGATGTAGAGCCAGTGGGTGCGGTCCCGCTTCCGTGCGGCGGGTTTCGAGGTGCTGGGGCCACCCGGCGTCGGCTCTGACGCGAGGTCGTGGGTCATGGAGTGCTCCTGGGGTCTCGGGAAGGAACGGACAGACGGAATCCACCCCGGGCGCTTGCCGGGGTGGATTCCTCACATTGTGCGCCCTCGACGGACGCCGCGAGCGCCGCACACGCCGAGCCGGGGCGGACGACGGGGCCGTGCGCGGGGGCTGGGCGGTGCGGGACCGTCAGCGCTTGGGCGCGAGCACCGCGTGCAGGGCCTCCAGCACCGAGTGGTCCTCGATGGTGGAGGGCACCGTGTACTGCTCGCCGTCGGCCATCTGGCGCATGGTCTTGCGCAGGATCTTGCCCGAGCGCGTCTTGGGCAGGGCGTCCACCACGGCCACGTCCTTGAAGTCCGCCACCGGGCCGATCTGCGAGCGCACCATGGTCACGAGGTCCTCGGCCAGCTGCTCCTGGGTGATCTCCGCACCGGTCTTGAGCACCACGTACCCGGAGGGCCGCTGCCCCTTGAGGGGGTCGTTGACGCCGATCACCGCGCACTCGGCCACGTCGGGGTGGGTGGCGACGATCTGCTCCATCTGCCCCGTGGACAGCCGGTGCCCGGAGACGTTGATGACGTCGTCGGTGCGGCCCATCACGAACACGTAGCCGTTCTCGTCGATGTACCCGGAGTCCCCCGTGGCGTAGTAGCCCGGGAACGCGGAGAGGTAGGAGGAGACGAAGCGCTCGTCTTTGCCCCACAGGGTGCTGAGCGTGCCGGGAGGCAAGGGCAGGCGCACCGCGATGTTGCCCTCCTCGCCCGGACCCAGCGGCTCCCCCAGCGGGTCGAGGATCTCCACGTGGAAACCGGGCACGGGCACCGTGGGGGACCCCGCCACGATGGGCAGCTTCTCGATCCCGAACGGGTTGGCGCAGATGGCCCAGCCGGTCTCGGTCTGCCACCAGTGGTCCACCACGGGTACATCCAGCACCGTGGAGGCCCACCTGTAGGTCTCGGGGTCCAGCCGCTCCCCCGCCACGAACAGTGCCTGCAGGGACGAGATGTCGTGCTGCTTCACGAAGTCCCCCTCGGGATCCGCCTTGCGGATCGCCCGCAGTGCGGTGGGAGCCGTGAACAGCACCTTGACCCCGTGCTCCTCGACGCGCTGCCAGAACGCACCGGCGTCCGGGGTGCCCACGGGCTTGCCCTCGTAGACCACCGTGGTGGCGCCCGCCAGCAGGGGTGCGTAGACGATGTAGGAGTGGCCCACCACCCAGCCGACGTCCGAGGCGGTCCACATCACGTCCCCGGCGGAGACGTCGTAGATGTTGACCATGGACCAGCTCAGAGCCACCGCGTGGCCGCCGTTGTCTCGGACCACGCCCTTGGGCTTGCCCGTGGTTCCGGACGTGTAGAGGATGTACAGCGGATCGGTGGCCGCCACGGTCACCGGCTCGGCCGGCGCCACGCCGTCCTGCGCCTCGCTCCACGACAGCCACGCCGGCCCGCCCGCTTCCTGCGAGCGCTCCCGGGCCTCGGCCACCGTGGTGGTGAAGCCGTCCCGCTCGTGGACCAGCACCGCCGACGGCGCGTGCTCACTGATCTGCAGGGCCTCTTCGATCGCGGGCAGGTACTCGATGCGCCGCTTGGGCTCCACCCCGCCGGAGGCCGTCACGATGGCCACGGGTCGGGAGTCGTCGATGCGGCTGGCCAGCTCGCGGGGCGCGAACCCTCCGAAGACCACGGAGTGCACAGCGCCCAACCGGGCGCACGCCAGCATGGCAATGACCGACTCGGCGATCATGGGCATGTAGAGCAGCACGCGGTCACCCTTGGTGACGCCCTGCGCTGCGAGCGCGCCGGCGAAGAGGGCGACCTTCTCCTGCAACTGCGCGTACGTGATGTGCTCCTGGACCCCGAGCACGGCGGAGTCGTAGATCAGGGCCGTGCGGTCCCCGTGGCCCGCGGCCACGTGGCGGTCCACGGCGTTGACGCACGTGTTCAGCTCGCCGTCCGGGAACCAGCGGTAGAGGGGTGCGGCGGAGTCGTCCAGGGCACGGGTGGGCGGGGTCACCCACTGCACGGCGTCGGCGGCGTCCAACCAGAAGCGCTCGGGGTCCTCCACGCTCGCGCGGTAGACGGATTCGTACGTGGGCTGCGGCATGACGTCCTCCGGAAGTGGTGCTGGGGCGGGCTCGGGCGTACCGTCACTCTAGTGTCGCGAGTCACACGCGGCAAGGGTTTTGTATACACAAGGCATCCCGATTCCGGGATGCAGCCCAAAACAGTTGGCCTCAACCTGCCGGGTGTATACACTGAAGGAGTTCTACACGTCAGGAGGAGCCATGCGAGCTGGTGAGCGCGCCTACCGCGAGCTGCGCGCGGACATCGTGTCCTGGCGTCTGGTCCCCGGCCAGGTGCTCGGGGAGGTGGACCTCTCCGAGCGGCTCGGAATCTCGCGCACCCCGGTGCGCGAGGCCCTGTCCCGGCTCACCGCGGACGGGCTGACCGAACCGCACAACGGCCGCGGCGTCGTCGTCAGCGCGATCTCCTCAGAGGACGTCCGCGCGCTGTACGAGCTGCGGGACACCCTGGACTGCCGGGCCGCCGAGCTGGCGGCCGTGCGCGGGGACGCGCAGACGTTCCGCGAGCTCGCGGAGCAGCTCTCCCACGCCGCGGAGACGCTCTCCGACGATCCCGACCACGCCGCGTACTACGCCCTCGTGGACCGGATGGACGCGGAGATCGACGCCGCCGCGGGCAACCCCTACCTGCAGCAGGCGCTGTCGAACGTGCGGCTGCACCTCGCCCGCGTGCGCAGGCTCTCCACGTCCAACCCGCGGCGCCTGGCCGTGGCCGCCGCGGAGCACGAGGCGATCGCCCGCGCGATCGCCGAGGGCGAGCCCGCCCTGGCCGTGGCCACCACTCGGGTGCACCTGAAGAACGCGCTCGGCAACGCCCTGCGCACCCCCGCACTCGCCCCGGCACCGCCGGTGGCCTCCTGACCCGCCGCCCCGCGCGGCCCGCACACCATCCCACGACCCGTCAGCGAAAGGAACGCCCGTGACCGTCACACACACCGTGCGCACGTACTCGTCCAAGGAGGAGCTGCCCCGTGAGGAGCAGCTCGCCCACAAGCTCGCCTCCGTGGCCACCGATCCCGTGGCCGTGGAGCCCGAGGTGGTGGACATGGTGGTCAACCGGATCATCGACAACGCCTCCGTCGCCATCGCGTCCCTGAACCGCGGGCCGATCGTCTCCGCCCGCTCCCAGGCGCTGTGCCACAAGGTGGCACCCGGGGCCGGCTTCTCCGGCCAGGGCTCCCTGCTCTACGGCGCCCCGGAGGACGACGCCGCCGTGTCCCCCGAGTGGGCCGCGTGGGCCAACGGGGTGGCCGTGCGCGAGCTGGACTACCACGACACCTTCCTCTCCGCCGAGTACTCCCACCCCGGTGACAACATCCCGCCGATCCTGGCCGTGGCCCAGCACGTGGGCAGCACCGGCGAGGACCTGATTCGGGGCATCGCCACCGGCTACGAGGTCCAGGTGGACCTCGTGAAGGGCATCTGCCTCCACGAGCACAAGATCGACCACATCGCGCACATCGGTCCGTCCGCCTCCGCGGGCATCGGGACCCTGCTGGGTCTGGACACCGAGACGATCTTCCAGGCCATCGGCCAGGCGCTGCACACCACCACGCAGACCCGCCAGTCCCGCAAGGGCGAGATCTCCACGTGGAAGGCCCACGCCCCCGCGTTCGCCGGGAAGATGGCCGTGGAGGCCGTGGACCGTGCGATGCGCGGACAGACCTCCCCCACCCCCATCTACGAGGGCGAGGACGGCGTGATCGCGTGGCTGCTGTCCGGTCCGAAGGCCAGCTACGAGGTGCCCCTGCCCGCCCCGGGCGAGGCCAAGCGCGCCATCCTGGACACCTACACCAAGGAGCACTCCGCGGAGTACCAGGCGCAGGCGTGGATCGACCTCGCCCGCAAGCTGCACCGCGAGCACCCCGAGGTCACGGACCCCGCCAACGTGGAGTCGGTGCTCATCAAGACCTCCCACCACACCCACTACGTGATCGGCTCCGGGGCCAACGACCCCCAGAAGTACGATCCCACCGCCTCGCGCGAGACCCTGGACCACTCGATCCCCTACATCTTCACGGTCGCCCTGCAGGACGGCGCATGGCACCACGTGGACTCCTACGCGCCGGAGCGCGCCGGCCGCCCGGACACCGTGGAGCTGTGGCACAAGGTCACCACGGAGGAGGATCCCGAGTGGACCCGCCGCTACCACTCCCTGGACATCTCCGAAAAGGCGTTCGGCGGCTCCGTGGTGATCACCATGAAGGACGGCACCGTGATCACGGACGAGATCGCCGTCGCGGACGCCCACCCACTCGGGGCCCGGCCGTTCGCCCGCGAGCAGTACATCACCAAGTTCCGCACCCTGGCCGAGGGCCTGGTGGCTCCCGAGGAGATCGAGCGCTTCCTGGACGCCGTCCAGCGCCTGCCCGAGCTCAAGGCCGGGGAGCTCGGCCAGCTCAACATCGCCGCGGCCGTGGGCCTGGAGAAGTCGCCGAAGGGAATCTTCTGATCATGCTGTACACCACCGTGACCCCCGCTCAGAAGCGCGAGCGCTTCCGCGAGCTGCTGGCCGCGCCGGAGATCGCCCAGTTCCCGGGCGCGTTCACCCCGCTGTCCACCAAGCTCATCCAGGAGCAGGACTTCGAGGGCGTCTACATCTCCGGCGGCGTGCTGGCCAACGAGCTCGGGCTGCCGGACATCGGGCTGACCACGCTCACCGAGGTGGCCACCCGCGCCGGGCAGATCGCCCGCAGCACCGACCTGCCGTGCCTCGTGGACGCCGACACCGGCTTCGGTGAGCCCATGAACGTGGCGCGCACCGTGCAGGAGCTCGAGGACGCCGGGCTGGCCGGTTGCCACATCGAGGACCAGTTCAACCCCAAGCGCTGCGGCCACCTGGACGGCAAGAACGTGGTGGACACCGCCACCGCCGTCAAGCGCATCCGCGCCGCCGTGGAGGCCCGGCGGGACCCGAACTTCGTGGTGATGGCCCGCACCGACATCCGCGGCGTGGACGGGTTCGACGCCGCCGTGGAGCGCGCCCGTGCCCTGGCGGACGCCGGCGCGGACGTCATCTTCCCCGAGGCCATGGCGGAGCTCTCCGAGTTCGAGCGCATGGCTGAGGCCCTGGACGTCCCGATCCTCGCCAACATGACCGAGTTCGGGAAGTCCGAGCTGTTCACCCGGCAGCAGCTGCAGGACGCGGGGGTGTCCATGATCATCTACCCCGTGTCCCTGGAGCGCCAGGCCATGGGCGCCATCGAGCGGCTGCTCACCACCATCCGTGAGGACGGCACACAGCAGACCCAGGTGGAGAACATGCTCACCCGCAAGCGACTCTACGAGCTGGTGGACTACACGTCCTACAACCAGTTCGACTCCGGGGTCTTCAACTTCGAGGTGCCGGGCACCCCGAACAGCTGACCCACTGTTCCCACCCCGCCGCATGTGGTGAGGTGGGAACACCCGTTCGTTCCCAGTCCACAGCTGTCGAAGGAGATCAACCGTGGCAGACACCGAAATCCGCAAGGGACTCGCCGGAGTGGTGGCCGACACCACCGCCGTGTCCAAGGTCAACGCCGAGACCAACTCCCTGCTCTACCGGGGCTACCCGGTGCAGGAGCTCGCCGAGAAGTGCTCCGCCGAGGAAGTGGCGCTGCTGCTGTGGACGGGTGAGCTGCCCTCCGAGGAGGAGCTCGAGGCCTTCCGCACCCTCGAGCGCGAGAACCGGGCGCTGACGCCCGAGCTCAAGCGCGTGATCGACGAGCTGCCCACCACGTGCCACCCCATGGACGTGTGCCGCACCGCGGCGTCCGTGATCGGCGCGCAGCACCCCCTCGCGGAGGACAACTCCCCCGAGGCCGAGCTGCGCAAGGCCCAGGAGCTCTTCGCCGTGATGCCGGCCGTGGTCTGCTACGACCAGCGCCGCCGCCACGGCCAGGAGCTCGTAGAGCCCCGCGAGGACCTCGACTACGCCCAGAACTTCCTGTGGATGGCGTTCGGCGAGGAGGCCGCCCCCGAGGTGGTCGACGCGTTCCGCGTGTCGATCATCCTGTACGCGGAGCACTCCTTCAACGCCTCCACGTTCACGGCCCGCGTGATCACCTCCACCCTCTCGGACCTGCACTCCGCGGTCACCGGTGCCATCGGCGCCCTCAAGGGTCCGCTGCACGGCGGCGCCAACGAGGCCGTGATGCACACCTTCGAGGAGCTCGGGATCCGCAAGGAGGAGACCGCCGAGGAGGCCGAGAAGCGCGCCAAGGAGTGGATGGACCGGGCGCTCGCGGAGAAGAAGAAGGTCATGGGCTTCGGCCACCGCGTGTACAAGCACGGCGACTCCCGAGTGCCCACCATGCAGGAGGCGCTGTTCCGCATGCTGGACCACTACGACCGCCAGGAGATCCTGGGGCTGTACAACGGGCTGGCCAAGTCCATGGACGAGGCCAAGTCCATCAAGCCCAACCTGGACTACCCCGCCGGGCCCACGTACTGGCTCATGGGTTTCGACATCCCCACGTTCACGCCCATCTTCGTGTGCGCCCGCATCACCGGCTGGACCGCGCACATCATGGAGCAGCGCGCAAACAACTCGCTGATCCGCCCGCTCTCGGACTACAGCGGTCCGGACGAGCGTCACCTGTCCTGAGCTTGGGACACCACGACGGCCCGCCGCCCCTTCACACGTGAGAGGTGGCGGGCCGTCGTCAGTACTTTGGGGCCCGCGGCAGACCCATGTAGGACTCCACCGTCGCGGACCCGCTGTTCTTCAAACTCGTGGCCGTGGCGGTGCCCACGTAGCGCAGGTGCCACGGTTCGTAGGCGTACCCGGTGGTTGCGGTGTGCCCGTTGGGGTAGCGCACCACGAACCCGTAGGTGTGCCCGTTCGCGGCGATCCACTTCCCCTGTGGGGTGTTGCCGAAGCACGGGAGCAGACCGCAGGTGGCCCCGGGGGCGCCCACGTCGATCGCGAGGCCGGTCTGATGTTCGGAGTGACCGGCCCGCGCGGAAATGGTGTCGGCGGTGGCCTGTCCGTACAGGGCCGTGTACTCGCGGTAGAGGCGCGCTTGGGTGCCGTGGTCGCGGTACCCGCTCACCGGGACCAGCGTGACCCCCTGTGTGGCCGCGGCACGGCTCATGCGCTGGTAGGCCGCTGCGGCGTCGTCCCGTAGCAGGACTCCCCCGCCCACCGAACGTAACGGAGCCGGGGCGTAGGTGAGCGGGGACAGCGGGCGTTTCTTGTTCACGACCACGGACACGCTGCGGGCATCGTCGATACCCCGGTACACCCGCGCTCCTCCCTGGGCGGTCCAGGTGATGCGGCCTCGCTGATAGCGGACCTCGCACGTGCCACCCGTGCAGGTCTCACGCGTCACGGGGTACCCCAGGGCCCCGTGCTCGGAGCCCTCCGCGCGCCACTTCGCCAGGATCCCGCCGCGCTGGGCCCGCGCACCGGTCGTGGACGTCCAGTGGATCGTGCCCTTCTGGTACTGCCGATAGCAGCCGCGGTCCCGCAGGCCACAACGTTCGGCGGACGTGGGCTTGCCCAACCATGCGCCGGGATTCGGCAGGGCGCGGTACTCGTTGTCGATCCCCGCCCCGGCGTGGGCCGGTACCATGCCGCCCACGAGCAGCAGCGCGGCCAACAGGGCGGTGAGCAGGGCCGGGCGACGCATGACGGTTCGCATGAGGCCACGATAGGTGCTGCGCGTGACGCGCGGTAGGCCTATGGGCGAACAGCCGACGACGCCGCTCCCCACCCCTCGCGGGCCCGGCGCCCACGCACGGGAGGTCCCGGGCTCCGGGCGGTGCAGCGGGCGACGTCGCCGGCTCGGTGTGCGGGCGGAACGTCACCCACTCCGTGTGCTGCGGCTCCCGAGGTGGTCGGCTCAGCGTGCGGCCCCGACGCTGCCGGCTCAGCGCGCTCGCGGGTGGGACGTCGCGTAGACCTCGCGCAGGGACTCCACGGACACGCGCGTGTAGATCTGGGTCGTGGCCAGGGAGGCGTGACCCAGCAGTTCCTGCACGACCCGCAGGTCCGCGCCGCCCTCGAGCAGGTGCGTGGCGAACGAGTGGCGCAGAGTGTGCGGCGTGATCCGCTCCTCCTGGTGGATCGTGCGCGCGGCGTCCTTGACCATGTTCCACGCCGTCTGCCGCGAGATCCGCGTGCCGCGAGCATTGAGGAACACCGCCGGGCTCCCCCGACCGTGCCGCGCCAACTCGGGGCGGGCCCGGATAAGGTAGCGGTCCAGGGCCGCCACGGCGAACGATCCCACGGGCACGAGCCGTTGCTTGGCGCCCTTGCCCGTCACACGGATCAGGGCGAGGTCCTCATCGTGCAGACCGGCGAGGTCGTCCACGTCCAGCGCGACGGCCTCGGAGATACGCGCACCCGTGGCATACAGCAGTTCGAGGAACGCCCGGGCCCGCAGTCCCGCGGGTGTGTCCGGGTCCGGGGCGGCCAGGAGGTTCTCGACCTCCGTGACGCCGATGGCCTTGGGCAGCCGCTGCGGCGGCATGGGCGGGCTCACGCGGGACGCGACGTCCGTGTCCACGCTCGACTCCGTGACCCAGAACGCGTGGGCCCCCCGCACCGCCGCGAGCACCCGCGCACTGCTGCGCGCGGACAGGGCCGGGTGGGCGGCGTCGCCCTCGCGGATGCGCCGCACGAACGCCCGCACGTGATCGGCCGTGATGTCCCTGGGCACGCGCACGTGCGCGGCGGTCGCCGTGAGGTGCTGCAGGTAGCGCGCGAGGTCCCGGCGGTACGCGCTCACGGTGTTCGCGGCGAGTCCGCGCTCGACCACGAGGTGGTCCAGGTATCGCGCCACGGCCCGCCGCAGTTCCGGTGCGGCCTCCGCCTCGGTCGTCGAGGCCGACGGCGCCGCACCCGCCCTCGGTCCCCCGTCCACGATCGGCAGTGGTTCGGTGATGGGACCGTGCGACTCGAGGGAGTCGTTCACCCCTCGTGCCGCGGCCGCGAGGTCCATTCGGCGTCCGGTGCGCGCAGCGTGGCCCAGTCCCGGGACCGCGCGATGTGCGTGGCGAGGATGCCGAGCGTGGCCGTAGGGGACGTGATCCGCCCGGCCATGACCGCGGCCACGGCGTCGTCGAGGTCCGCGAAACCAGCCACGATCTCCGCCTCCTCGCCCTCGCGTTCGAACCGCTCGGACTCGGGGACCTCGCTCAGGTCACGGGCCAAGAAGATCCGGTTGGCCTCCGCCGAGGAGCCTGGCGAGTTGTCGAAGTCCACGAGCGTGTGCCACGTCCGGGCCGTGAGATCCGCTTCCTCGCCCAGCTCGCGCTGGGCCGCCTGCAGCGCGGGTTCCCCGGACACATCGAGCAGCCCCGCTGGGATCTCCCACATCCGCTTGCGCACGGGGTGGCGGTACTGGTTGATGAGCAGGATCCGTTCCTTCTCGTCCAGCACGACCATGGACACCGCCCCCGGGTGCGTGATGAACTCCCGGGTCAGCGGTTCCTCCTGGCCCGCCATGCGGAAGGACTCACTGCACACGTCCCAGATGGCGCCGTCGTAGACGGTCCGCGAATCCGTGACGGTGTGCGGATCTGGGCGATCCGTCAGCTGCTCGGCGGTGATGCTCGTGTACTCCACGGCTCAGGCCTTGGCCTGGACGCCCCGGCGCTCGAGAGCGGCCTTGACGAGACCGTCGAAGAGCGGGTGCGGCCGTGTGGGCCGCGAGGCCAGCTCGGGGTGGGCCTGCGTGGCCACGTAGTAGGGGTGCTCCTCGCGGGGCAGCTCCACGAACTCCACGAGGGTGCCCTCCGGGGAGGTGCCCGAGATCCGCAGCCCGGCCTCGGCCAGGGCGTCACGGTAGGCGTTGTTGACCTCGTAGCGGTGGCGGTGGCGCTCGGAGACCTCGGTGGCGCCGTAGGTCTCGGCCACCACGGAGCCCTCCGCGAGGGACGCCGGGTACAGGCCCAGGCGCATGGTGCCGCCCAGGTCCCCCGCACCCTCGACGAACTGCTTCTGCTCCTCCATGGTGGCGATCACCGGGGTGTCGGTCTCCGGGTCGAACTCGGTGGAGGACGCGTTGGGCAGACCCACCTCGTTGCGGGCGTACTCGATGACCATGCACTGCAGGCCGAGGCAGAGCCCCAGGGTGGGGACCTTGTGCGTGCGGGCCCACGTCAGTGCCCCCAGTTTGCCCTCCAGTCCGCGGATGCCGAAGCCGCCGGGAACGCAGACCGCGTCCACGTCGCCGAGCTCACGCTGGGCGCCCTCGGGGGTGTCACAGAGGTCGGAGGCCACCCACTTGAGGTTGACCTTGGCGTTGTTCGCGAACCCGCCCGCGCGCAGGGCCTCGGAGACCGAGAGGTACGCGTCCGGCAGGTCGATGTACTTGCCCACGAGCGCCACGGTGACCTGGTGCTCGGGCTCGTGCACCGCGGTCAGCAGCCGGGCCCACTGCCGCAGGTCCGCGTCCTGGTAGTCCAGACCCAGGTAGTCCAGAATGTACGTGTCCAGGCCCTGGGTGTGCAGGGTGTTGGGGATGTCGTAGATGCTCGGTGCGTCCGCGCACGAGATCACGGCGTCCAGGTCCACGTCGCACGCGCTGCCGATCTTGCGCAGCATGGCGTCCGGGACGTCCCGGTCGCATCGCAGCACGAGGGCGTCCGGCTGGATGCCGAGCCCGCGCAGGGTGGCCACAGAGTGCTGGGTGGGCTTGGTCTTGAGCTCGCCGGACGGGCCGATGAACGGGATCAGGGACACGTGCAGGTAGAACACGTTGCGCCGCCCCACGTCCTGGCGCACCTGGCGGGCGGCCTCGATGAACGGCTGGGACTCGATGTCGCCCACCGTGCCGCCGATCTCGGTGATGATGATGTCCGGGGCGTTCTCGTCCTCGGCGCGGCGGCGCATGCGGCGCTTGAGCTCGTCCGTGATGTGGGGGATCACCTGCACGGTGTCGCCCAGGTACTCGCCGCGGCGCTCCTTGGCGATCACCGTGGAGTACACCTGCCCGGTGGTCACGTTGGCGGAGGCGTCCAGGTTCTCGTCCAGGAAGCGCTCGTAGTGCCCGATGTCCAGGTCCGTCTCGGCACCGTCGTCCGTCACGAAGACCTCACCGTGCTGGAAGGGGTTCATGGTGCCGGGATCCACGTTGAGGTACGGGTCCAGCTTCTGCATGGTCACGGACAGTCCGCGCGCACGCAGCAGCATGCCGAGAGAGGAGGCCGTGAGCCCCTTGCCGAGGGACGAGGCGACACCTCCCGTGACGAAGATCTGCCGGGTCACCTTGCCGTTGTTCTTTTCTGTGCCTGCCTCGCGGGCGGCGTCCTGAGCATCAACCACGGGATTCGAGCCTACCATTCGTGTCATGAGCGGGGTACGGGGGTCTGGGGTCACGCGGTGGCGTCCCGCAGCAGTTCGCGGGCGTGCTCGCGGGCGGCTTGGGAGTCCTCGTGACCGGCCAGCATGCGCGCCAGCTCCACCACGCGCTCCTCGTCCGTGAGCACCTTCACGTCCGAGACGCTCGCGTCCGAGGACTTGGTCACCAGGATGTGCTGGTCCGCGAAGGCCGCCACCTGCGGCAGGTGGGTCACCACGAGCACCTGGACGTTCTTCGCGAGCATCTTCAGCCGCCGGCCGATCTCGACCGCGGCCTTGCCGCCCACGCCGGAGTCCACCTCGTCGAAGACGAACGTGGGCACGGGGTCCACCTCGGAGAGCACCACCTCCAGCGCCAGCATGATGCGCGAGAGCTCACCGCCGGAGGCCCCCTTACCCAGAGGGCGGGGGGTGGCCTTGGCGTGCGGGGCGAGCATGAACTCGATGGTGTCCCGGCCGTCGTCGGTGAACCGCTCCGAGGGCTCCACGGCCACCACCAGGGTGGCGTTGGGCATGGCCAGGGCGGTCAGCTCCGTACTCACGGCAGCGGCCAGCTTCTGCGCGGCCGCCCGTCGCAGCTGCAGCAGGGTGGCGGCGTGCTCCTCGAGCGAGGCCCGCAGCGCCTCCCCCTCGGCCCGCAGCTTCTCCTCGCGCTGGGGATCCACCACGAGCTCGTCGAGCTGCGCCCGGGCCTGGTCCGCCCAGGTGAGCACCTCGTCGATCGTGGCGCCGTACTTCTTGGTGAGCGCCCGCAGTGCGCTGCGGCGCGCCTCCACCTCCGCGAGTCGCGCGGGGCCGTCCTCGTCGAGACCGCTCGCGTAGCCGGAGAGGTCCGCGGCGACGTCGGCCGCGACCACCGTGAGCTCCCGCACCCGCGCGGCGAGCGCCTCGAGGTCCGGATCCGCGTCCGCCTCCATCTCCAGCGCCTGCTGCGCCTGGGACAGCAGCGCCACGGCGTTGAGGTCCGGGGCGTCGTCCGTGTCCGAGCCGCTCAGGGCGGCGTGGGCCGTGGTGGCCGCGGTGCGCAGGGACTCGAGGTTGGTGAGCTTCTCGCTCTCGGCGTCCAGCTGGACGTCCTCACCGGGGACGGGCTCCACGGCGTCGATCTCGGCGAGCGCGGTGGTGAGGCTCTGGGCCTGCAGGGCACGCTCGCGGGAGTTCTCCCTGGCGGCGCGCAGGGTGGCGACGACGCCGCGGTAGCGGGCGAGCTTCTCGCGGTAGACGCGCAGCTCGGCCCGCACGGGGTCCCCGGCGTAGTCGTCGAGCGCCCTGCGCTGGGCCGCCGGGGACTTGAGCCGCAGCTGGTCCGACTGGCCGTGGACGGCCACGAGGGTCTCCCCCACGGCACCGAGCGTGCCCACGGGCGCGCCGCGACCTCCCACGTGGGCACGGCTGCGGCCCTCGGCGGAGACCGTGCGCGAGATCAGCACGAGGGCCTCTTCCCCGCCCGCGACGTCCTCCCGGTCCACGGTGCCGCCGGCGTCCGTGACGAGTTCGACCGCGGCATGGTGGGAGGGCACGCGCACCGTGGCCTCGGCCAGCGCCTTGGCGCTGCCGGAGCGTACGGCACCGGCGTCCGCGCGGTTGCCCAGCAGCATCCCCAGCGCGGTGACCACCATGGTCTTGCCGGCACCGGTCTCGCCCGAGAGGATCGAGAGTCCCGGGCCCAGGGGCAGCACGGCGTCGGTGATGACACCGAGGTCGTGGATGTGGATCTCCTCGATCATGCTCCGCCGCCTCCGTCCGTGGCCTCGGGGTGCTCCGGGCACGTGCACCGTCCGGGCTGCACGTGGTGGGGGATCTCGCGGCCCACGGTGAGCTTGGGCTGCGAGAGGTCCTGCGCCACCACCTTGGTGGTGGGCTGCACGAGCGGCAGCGCGGTGGTCATGGCCTCCACCTGCTCGCTGGGCATGGGCCCCCGCCAGCCCGCGATGGGAAGCTCGAACTTCCTGACGAGTCGTTCGGAGAACGGGGTGGCGTGCATGCGCGCGAGGTTGACGGACTTCTCCGAGCGGCGCACCTCGATGCGGGAACCCGGCGGGAGATCCGCGGTGCGGCGACCGTCGCACCACAGCACGCCCCGGGCGTCCGTGCGGGTGAGCACTTCCACGGCAATCATGGACCGCGGGGAGATCACCAGGGGACGGGAGAACAGTGCGTGGGCGGACAGCGGCACCATGAGCAGGGCCTCGACCTCCGGCCAGACCACGGGCCCGCCCGCGGAGAACGCGTAGGCGGTGGAGCCCGTGGGCGTGGCCATGACCACGCCGTCGCAGCCGAACGTGGACAGGGGGCGGCGGTCCACCTCGGTGACCACCTCGATCATCTTCTCGCGGTCGCCCTTCTCCACGGACGCCTCGTTCAGCGCCCACGTGTGCAGCACCTTGCGCCGGTGCTCCCAGACGGTCACGTCCAGGGCCATGCGCCGCTCCACGGTGTAGCGCCCGTCCACGATCGCCTCGACGGTCTCGCTCAGGCCCGAGCGCTCCGACTCCGCGAGGAAGCCCACGTGCCCGAGGTTCACCCCGAGCAGCGGGGTGTCGACGCCGCGCACGAGCTCCGCGGCGCGCAGGATGGAGCCGTCGCCGCCGAGCACCATGACGATCTCGATCTCCCGCAGGGCGACGTCCTCCTCGAGGATCTCCACCGGGGACAGGTCCGCGCCGTCCGCGCACAGGGATTCCAGGTCCGGGCGCGAAAGCACCGGGACCAGGCCCGCGGCGTGGAGCTGCGCGCAGGACTGGCGGGCGGCGTCCTTGGCCTCGGGACGCCCCGTGTGGGTCATCACCAGGATCTTCCGGCTCACGTGCTGCAGATCATCCTCCTGCGGTCGGTGCCACGGTGGGTTTGCCCTGCCCACACTACGCGAGCGATCCGACGGGGACAGCGTGCGGTGGACGGCGGCACCGCACGAAGAACTCCACGTTGCCGTCCTGCCCGGGCAGGGGGCTCGGGGCCGTGGCCCGCACCTCGAGCCCGACGTCGCCCGCGCACCGGACCACGCGCCGCACCGCGTCCTGTCTGGCCCGCTCCGAGGTGACCACCCCGGTGCGGGAGAGGTTGTGGACCCCCACCTCGAACTGCGGTTTGACCATCAGCAGCAGGTCCCCGCCGGGCACGGTGGCACCCGCCAGGGTGGGAACCACCAGGGTGAGGGAGATGAAGGACAGGTCGCACACGGTGAGCTCGGCCGGCCCGCCGATCTCGGCGGCGTCGAGGTAGCGCACGTTGAGGCCCTCGTGCACGTGCACCCGGGGGTCGGCGCGCAGCTGCGGGACCAGCTGGTCGTGCCCCACGTCCACGGCGACCACCTCCCGGGCGCCGCGGCGCAGCAGGACGTCCGTGAAACCGCCTGTGGACGCGCCGGCGTCGAGGCACCGGCGGCCGGCCGGGTCCACGTCGGAGAAGCACTCGAGCGCACCCACCAGTTTGTGGGCCGCGCGGCTCGCGTACTCGTCCTCGGGGGAGGTCTCGACCTCCACCCGGTCCTGCTCCGAGACAGGTGTGGAGGCCTTGGTCACCGGGGCACCGTTGACGCTCACCTTCCCGTCCCTGATCCACCCCGCGGCAACGGTCCGGGAGCGGGCCAGCCCGCGGTCCGTGAGCGCCCGGTCGAGTCGGGTGCTCACCGGGTTCCGTCCTCCGCCGACCAGGTCTCGGGACGGGCGGGCCCGGGTACGGCCGAGGTGCCGTCCGCGGGTCCCGTCGGACCGGTCGCGTCCACGGGTCCGCTCTCCCCTCGGGGTGCAGCGTCGGACTCCGATGTGGGCCGTGTGCTCCCCGGTGCCGACGACGCGTCCCCGGGTCCCGGCGCGGAGCGGCCGGCCACCGACCCGGTCAGTCCCGCGGGCAGGGTTGCGGGATCCTGCGCCAGGATGCGCTCGAGCTCGGCGTGCAGCGCGGAGAATGCCTCGGCGCGGTGCGTCACGGGCAGGCGGGCGATCTCCGACTCCCGGCCCAGGACCCCGTCCACCGGCTCGAACCCCGTCCGGGGTGGGCCGGCGTCGGACGGGTGACCCGGCTCCCGCCGATCGGCGGCAGGGAAACCGTTCCGAGCGTCGTCGTCAGCGAAGGGGTCGTGGGACGCCGCAGCCCCGGCCGGGTCGACGTGGGCGGACAGGTCCTGCTGCGGCGCCGGGTGCTGGTCAGGACTCACGAGCGCCCCACTCGAGAACCGGTTCCGTGGGGTGCTCGGCCTCGGGGCGGGCCCGCCACCACGCGGCGCACGCGGCGCGCCAGCCGTCCAGGTGCTCGGGCGCGCCCGTGACGGTGACGACGTCGCCCGCGACGTCCGCGCGCGCGGCACCGCACGTCGCCGAGACCCAGTCACCGTCGTGGGACACAACGATCTCCGGGTAGGGCTCGAACAGCTGGGTCAGCGAGCCGAGCAGGTAGGTGGGCCGCTCCGCCGCGCGGGCCGCGAGGACGGACGCCGGGCGGTCCACCCCTGTGAGCACCTGGATGCTGTCCATGCCCGCGTGGTGGGCGCCCAGGATGTCCGTGTCGAGACGGTCCCCCACCACTGCGGGCCGTCGCGCGCCCACGCGTTCGGCGCCCTCACGGAAGATCGGTGCCTCCGGTTTGCCCGCGACGAGCGGTTCCCGGCCGGTGGCCTCCGCCACGGCGGCCACGAGGGTCCCGTTGCCCGGTGCGATCCCACGCTCCTTGGGGATGGTGCGGTCCGTGTTCGTGGCGCACCACAGCACGGAGTCGTCCGCCAGGGTGAACGCCGCCTCGGCCAGCTGCTCCCACCCGAGGTGCGGGTCGAAGCCCTGCACCACGGCCACGGGGCGATCCTCCTGGGAGGTGACGGGCACCAGCCCGACGCCGCGGACCTCCTCCGCGAGCGCGCTCGAGCCCGTGACCAGCACACGGGCGCCCGGCTGCAGCCTCTCCGCGAGCAGCGCGGCAGCGGCCTGCGCCGAGCTGACCACGTTCTCCACCGCGGTGGGGGCGCCGAGGGAGGTGATGTGCTCGGCCACCGCGCTCGGGGGCCGAGAGGCGTTGTTCGTCACGTACACCACGGAGCGGCCCGAGGCCCGCACTCGCTCCAGGGCCTCGGGGGCACCGGCGATCGCGTGCGGGCCCGCGTAGACCACGCCGTCCAGGTCGCACAGCAGGGCGTCGAAGCGTTCGATCAGCGGCGGGCTGGCCTGCTGCTCGTCGGCTGACGCTTGCCCGTCAGTCCGCACGGTGCTGCGGGGTCGAGCCGTTCGCGGTGTCCTCGGACGCTTCCGACGGGTGGACCTCCGACTCCGGAGAGCGCTCGGGGGTCTCGACCGAGCGGGAGGCCGAGGCCTCCTGCGCGGCGGGAACCTGGCCCTCAGTCACGGCGGCGTCGGAGGCGGCGTCGTGCGTCGCCACGTTCGCGGCAGGCTCCTCAGAGGCGGCGTGCTGCGAGGCGGGTCCGCCAGCGGACCCGGTGGAAGCGTCAGCGTCCCCGGGGGCACGAGCCACGTGCGGAGCGGCGGTCTCCACCGTGGAGGCCTCTCCTCCCTGGGCGGCCGCCGCGGATGCGGGCTCCCCCTCGGGGTCCACGGACGTCCGCGCCTCAACTGCCGGGCCCTCAGGGGGCGTGGTGTCCGCGCCCGAGTCATTGGCGCTAAGGTCCCCGGCACTCCGGTTCTCAACGCTCCGGTCATCGGCGCCACGGTCCTCGGATGTCGGCTCCTCAGCGGCTGAGCGCTCGGACGCCGAGGACGCAGCGTCCGTTCCCTCCGTGTCCGGCCCCTCGCCCGCGGGGGGCTGCGGGGCGCTGTGGCGCTGCTGGGCCTCGCGCACGGTACGGCGAGCCTCCTCCTCGTCGAGGTCGTCGCCGAGGTCCACGATCTCCGGCTCGGAGAACTGGCCCATGCCCAGGGCCGCCTCGGCCACGATGGCCTGGCGCTCCCACGACACCGACTCCCTGTCCCGCCCAACCGCCCGCAGGGCCTCGGCGTAGGCACGGAAGAGCTTGGGGCTGTAGACGAAACCACGGTTCTTGTCGAGCTGCGGGATCTCCAGGGCGGCCAGGGCGGCGTCGTGGTCCCCCGCGTCCGCGTGGATGCCGGAGACGACCATGGCGAGCTCGGCCTTCGCCTCGGCATCGAGGTCCGCGGCCGCCGCGGAGGTGGCCTCCTCCATGGCCTTGTCCGCGCGGCCGAGGGCGCGCTGGGCGTCGACCATCAGCGGCAGGTGCTGCTGCGAGCCGGAGATCCGGCGGTGGGTCCTCAGCTCCTTGAGCGCGAGCGCGTAGTCCCCGGCGGCGTACGCGGCCACACCTGCGGCCTCGCGCACGACACCGATCCGACCGGCCTTGCGCACCGCGGCGTTGGCGTGCTCGAGGGCGAACTCGGGGTCGTCGTCGATGTAGCGGGCGGCCATGACGAGGTGCTGCGACACCCGCTCCGCGTTGCTCGGCTCGAGCGCCTTCAGCTCGTGGTGCATGGACCGGTCCAGTTCCCGGCCCGTGACGTCCGCGTCGATCTCCGGGGCCACGAAACGGGGACGGGAGTCCTCGTGGCCACCGCGGCGCTCGTCACGGTCGTACGTGCCGCGGGGCTCGGAGCGGTGGCCGCCGCGGTCGTGACCGCCGCGCTCATGACGCCGGTCCGGGCGGTCGGAGCCGCGCCGGTCCGAGGACCGGTCGCGCCGCTCCCCCGTGCCCGGCGCGTCGCGGCCCCCGCGTGCGCCACGGTCCTCGAAACGGTCCCCGCCCGGGCGCTGGAAACCGCCGCCGCGGGACTGCTCCCGGGGGCCCCGGTCGTTGCGGCGGTCGTCCCGCCTGTCGTCCCGTCGGTCGTCCCGTCGGTCGTCGCCGCGCCGCGAGTACGGGCGCGCATCCCGGCCGAAACGGTCGTCCCGGGAGCCGTGCCCGCCGGAGCGACGTGCGTCCCCTCCCCGGGAGAAACCACCCCGGTCATCACGACGCCGCTCTTCCCGGCGGTCCTCACGCCGGTCACCGGAGCGGTCGTCCCGCCGACCGCCATCGCGGTAGCCGTCACGGTCGGTGCGGCGGCGGTCTCCGTCGCGCCCGGCATAGCCGCTACCCCGCCGGTCGTCGCGCCCGCCGCCCGGGCGGTCACCGCGCCGGTCGGCCCCACCGCGCGAGCTGTCCCGGTTGCTGTAGCGGTCGTCCCGGACACCGCGGTCATCCCGACGACCTCCGTGGCCCTGGCCATCGCGGCCACGGTACCCGCGGTCGGAACCGCCGCGGGCTCCACCGGCGTCCCCGTCGAAGCCGTCGCGGGACGAGGAACGGTACCCGTCACGGCGGTCGTCGCCCCCGCGGCCCTCTCGACGGTAGGAGTCACGGCGGGGCCCGCCGCGGTCGTCACGAGCACGCCATCCGTCCCGGCCGCCCCCGTTGCGCCCACGGTCCGGGCGGTCGTGGGACCCGTGCTGTTCAGATTCGCTCAAGGGGTGTCTCCTACTGCGGCCTGCGGCCTCGCTCTGGAGGGCACGGCGCGTGGCGGTGCCCGACTGGTCTGCTGAGCATTCTACAAACGCCGTCCGACGCCCTCACAATGCAGCGCGTCCACCGCTCAACCGGGCGTCTGCGCCACGCGCTGGAGGGCGAGTACGCCCTCCGCCACCGGGCACAGTTGATAATGGAGCATGCGTTTGAGATCCCTCTCCCGAAACCTGCTCGTGCGGGTGCTCCTGGCCATCGTCCTGGGCAGTGCCCTCGGGCTCGTGCTCCCCGACTGGCTCGCCCGCGTGTTCCTCACGTTCAACGGCATCTTCAGCCAGTTCCTCGGCTTCCTGATCCCCCTCATCATCGTGGGCCTGGTCACGCCGGCCATCGCGGACCTGGGGCGAGGTGCCGGCAAGTGGCTCGCGGTCACCGCGGCGGTGGCGTACGGCTCCACGGTGTTCGCGGGTCTGCTGGCCTTCGCCGTGGCCACCACCAGCTACCCGTGGCTGCTGGGGGACAAGACCGCAGTGAACGGGCTGGAGAACCCGGAGGACCACGCGCTCGGGGGCTACTTCGAGATCACCATGCCGCCGGTCTTCGACGTCATGACGGCGCTCGTCCTGGCGTTCTGCCTGGGCGTGGGAATCACCTTCGTGCGCGGCACCACACTGCACTCCGGGTTCGCGGAGCTGCGCACCATCGTCATGCGCACCGTGGAGAAGGTCATCATCCCTCTGCTGCCGCTGTACATCTTCGGAATGTTCATGAGCCTGACCATGAACGGGCAGATCGCGGTGGTGATCACCACGTTCCTGCGCGTCGTGGTTCTGGCGTTCATCATGACCGTGGTCATCCTGCTCATCCAGTACTGCATCGCGGGTGCGGTCACCCGCGCCAATCCCCTGGTAATGCTCAAGAACATGCTCCCGGCCTACGCCACGGCGCTGGGCACGGCGTCGTCGGCGGCGACCATCCCCGTGACCCTGGCGTGCGCCCGCCGCAACGGTGTGGACGAACGGGTGGCCGGATTCACCATCCCGCTGTGCGCCACCATCCACCTGTCCGGCTCCACGATGAAGATCGTGCTGTTCTCCACGGCCATCATGACCATCTCCGGAATGCCCATCGACCCGTGGCAGTACATCGGGTTCATCTTCCTGCTGGGCGTGACCATGGTGGCCGCCCCGGGTGTTCCCGGGGGCGCCATCATGGCCGCGGTGGCGATCCTCCAGTCGCAGCTCGGCTTCGACGAGACCGCCGTGGGCCTGATGATCGCCACGTACGTGGCCATCGACTCCTTCGGAACGGCCTGTAACGTGACCGGCGACGGTGCCATCGCCGCCATCATGGACAAGCTCCTGCGGGGCAAGAACGGCCGGCTGCGCAACGCCCCCGCCGCCCCCGCACGCTAGAAGGAAAGAAACCCCGTCACCACGGGGGACACTTCGTAGCGGCGCGTCACCACGGTGGCGCGCCGCAGTCATGTCTGGATCAGGGTCGACAGCAAGACAGCCCCACGGACTCACCGGCGCAGACCACGACGGTCGCTCTCCCGACGCGGGGCAGATAGCGGGAGGGCGTCGCACAGGCCGAGACGTACCGAACACAGCGCCGCAAGGACCGGGGCCGCCCCAGGCAGCGCCAGAGAGGCCTGGGGCACATCCACCAGTGCCGGACAGACCAGGAGCCACAGGGCAGGGTGAGAGAGCAAGAGATAGCCGTCCGCCGCCTGCCGCGCGTCGCCTGCGGATATGAGTCCCCGGTTAGGAATCCCGGATTAAAAGCCTCCGACCACGGGGCTCCCCTTGTGAGCACCCAGTTGTGAGCAGCCAGCTAGTGGCCACGAGACCGCCCCCACCCGGTATGAGACCACCACGCCGACGGGGCGGGGGGATGTGCCCTCTGCCGGCGGTGCCCGCCAGCAGGCGGCATAGACCGCGTGTTAAATGCGGGGAGGCCCCACACCGTACGGTGTGGGGCCTCAACCCTGTTCACAATAATTCCGGCGGTGACTTACTCTCCCACACCCTACCGAGTGCAGTACCATCAGCGCTGTGGGTCTTAGCTACCGGGTTCGGGATGGGACCGGGCGTTTCCCCCACGCTATAACCACCGGAAACCTGCACCACCCCACAACCCGGGGGCGGAAACCTGGTTCCCGTGCCTACCACGGGTCAAACCTGTATTCCTCTGTCAACCACACACCCACACCCCGTCCGGGGTGGGGGTTGTTGGTGGTCAACCACATAGTGAACGCGAACACCACTCTCTTGATGACAGATCGTGTGTGTATAAGTCTTCGGTGTATTAGTACCAGTCAGCTCCACGCCTTACAACGCTTCCACACCTGGCCTATCAACCCAGTCGTCTACTGGGCACCTCACACCCCACAAAGGGGGTCAGGAAATCTCATCTCGGAGCAAGCTTCCCGCTTAGATGCTTTCAGCGGTTATCAATCCCGAACGTAGCTAATCAGCGATGCTCCTGGCGGAACAACTGACATACCAGAGGTTCGTCCGTCCCGGTCCTCTCGTACTAAGGACAGGCCTCCACAAATTTCCAACGCACGCAGCGGATAGGGACCGAACTGTCTCACGACGTTCTGAACCCAGCTCGCGTACCGCTTTAATGGGCGAACAGCCCAACCCTTGGGACCAACTCCAGCCCCAGGATGCGACGAGCCGACATCGAGGTGCCAAACCATGCCGTCGATATGGACTCTTGGGCAAGATCAGCCTGTTATCCCCGAGGTACCTTTTATCCGTTGAGCGACGGCCATTCCACAATGTACCGCCGGATCACTAGTCCCGACTTTCGTCCCTGCTCGAGCTGTCACTCTCACAGTCAAGCTCCCTTGTGCACTTACACTCAACACCTGATTGCCGACCAGGCTGAGGGAACCTTTGGGCGCCTCCGTTACTCTTTAGGAGGCAACCGCCCCAGTTAAACTACCCATCAGGCACTGTCCCTGACCCGGATCACGGGCCGAAGTTAGATGTCCAGAGTGACCAGAGTGGTATTTCAACAACGACTCCACCACCACTAGCGTGATGGCTTCACAGTCTCCCACCTATCCTACACAAGCCACACCGAACACCAATACCAAACTATAGTAAAGGTCTCGGGGTCTTTCCGTCCTGCTGCGCGAAACGAGCATCTTTACTCGTACTGCAATTTCGCCGAGTTCATGGTTGAGACAGTAGGGAAGTCGTTACTCCATTCGTGCAGGTCGGAACTTACCCGACAAGGAATTTCGCTACCTTAGGATGGTTATAGTTACCACCGCCGTTTACTGGGGCTTAAATTCTCCGCTTCGACCCCGAAGGATCTAACAGGTCCTCTTAACCTTCCAGCACCGGGCAGGAGTCAGTCCGTATACATCGTCTTACGACTTCGCACGGACCTGTGTTTTTGATAAACAGTCGCTTCCCCCTAGCCTCTGCGACCCCACCCAGCTCACACAGCACGTGTGCTCACCAGACAGGGCCCCCCTTCTCCCGAAGTTACGGGGGCATTTTGCCGAGTTCCTTAACCATGATTCTCTCGAACGCCTTAGTATTCTCTACCTGATCACCTGTGTCGGTTTGGGGTACGGGCGACTAGAACCTCACGTCGATGCTTTTCTTGGCAGCATAGGATCACCGAATTCTCTCACCTAAGAGAGTCCCATCACATCTCAGGCACACAACCCGCGGATTTACCAACGGGTCACCCTACATGCTTAGACCAGGACAACCATCGCCTGGCTCGGCTACCTTCCTGCGTCACACCTGTTAACACGTTTACCTCCCCGGATCAGGTCCCAGCCTCACCACACACCCCGCGACCCACAAGGGGTCACGGTCATGGTGGCTCGGGTGGTTAGTATCCCCGGCTCAGTAGGGTCGGTTCTTCATCGGTACGGGAATATCAACCCGTTGTCCATCGACTACGCCTGTCGGCCTCGCCTTAGGTCCCGACTCACCCAGGGCAGATTAGCTTGACCCTGGAACCCTTGATCATCCGGCGGACGGGTTTCTCACCCGTCTATCGCTACTCATGCCTGCATTCTCACTCGTTGAGGTTCCACCACTGGGTCACCCCGCAGCTTCACTACCCCAACGACGCTCCCCTACCCACAACACCACCTCAACCACAAACGGCTCAGCTAACGGTGTCATGCCACAACTTCGGCGGTGTACTTGAGCCCCGCTACATTATCGGCGCGGAATCACTTGACCAGTGAGCTATTACGCACTCTTTCAAGGGTGGCTGCTTCTAAGCCAACCTCCTGGTTGTCTCAGCAACTCCACATCCTTTCCCACTTAGCACACGCTTAGGGGCCTTAGTTGATGGTCTGGGCTGTTTCCCTTTCGACTATGAAGCTTATCCCCCACAGTCTCACTGCCACGCTTACACTTGACTGGCATTCGGAGTTTGGTTGACGTCAGTAACCTTGTAGGGCCCATCAGCCATCCAGTAGCTCTACCTCCAGCAAGCAACACGCAACGCTGCACCTAAATGCATTTCGGGGAGAACCAGCTATCACGGAGTTTGATTGGCCTTTCACCCCTACCCACAGCTCATCCCCTCCATTTTCAACTGAAGTGGGTTCGGTCCTCCACGCGCTCTTACACGCGCTTCAACCTGGCCATGGGTAGATCACTCCGCTTCGGGTCTAGATCACGCCACTCACAACGCCCTATTCAGACTCGCTTTCGCTACGACTACCCCACACGGGTTAATCTCGCGACGTAACACTAACTCGCAGGCTCATTCTTCAAAAGGCACGCTGTCACCCCAAAAGGCTCCAACGGCTTGTAAGCACACGGTTTCAGGTACTATTTCACTCCCCTCCCGGGGTACTTTTCACCATTCCCTCACGGTACTGATCCGCTATCGGTCATCAGGAAGTATTCAGGCTTACCAGGTGGTCCTGGCAGATTCACACGAGATTTCACGGGCCCCGTGCTACTCGGGAACAACGTCACACCACGACAATGACAGTTTCGTCTACGGGACTCACACCCCCTACGGTCTGGCACTCACCACCAGTTCGACTACCACCACGCCACAGCGCCCAGGGTGGCGACCCCAGGAACAACGCATCCCACAACCCCGATCATGCAACCCTCGCCAGGTATCACACACAACCGGTTTAGCCACCATCCGCTTTCGCTCGCCACTACTCACGGAATCACTGTTGTTTTCTCTTCCTATGGGTACTGAGATGTTTCACTTCCCCACGTTCCTCCTCGCACCCTATGAATTCAGATACGAGTGACCACGCATAATACGCAGCCGGGTTACCCCATTCGGAGACCCTCGGATCACAGCTCGTTTATCAGCTCCCCGAGGCTTATCGCAGATTTCCACGTCCTTCATCAGCTCCTGATGCCAAGGCATCCACCGTGTGCTCGTAACAACTTATACGCCACACAACACAAATAAATCATCAAAGAACACACCACACACCCTTCCAGGTGCGCGGCGTCAAAGATGCTCGCGTCCACTATGTAGTTGACAAACAACAACCCACCAACACCACCTCACCAGGACAACCATCCCAGTCTCGTGATGCTGCGGGAAACCAACCAACACTGACGTGTTGATCGACAACCCAACAATGTGCCACCACGCCGCCACCCCAACACCACCACCAGAACTCGTGTCCGGTCGTGTTCCCGTGTCAGGGCACAGCGTGTCCGCTTGCTGATATTCCACCCATGAGCATCAACCACACCCCGCCGAAAATGACGAGGATCGTGGGTGCCGGCCACACGGCCAGCCACAGTGCTCCTTAGAAAGGAGGTGATCCAGCCGCACCTTCCGGTACGGCTACCTTGTTACGACTTAGTCCCAATCGCCAGTCCCACCTTCGACGGCTCCCCCCACAAGGGTTAGGCCACCGGCTTCGGGTGTTACCAACTTTCGTGACTTGACGGGCGGTGTGTACAAGGCCCGGGAACGTATTCACCGCAGCGTTGCTGATCTGCGATTACTAGCGACTCCGACTTCACGTGGTCGAGTTGCAGACCACGATCCGAACTGAGACCAGCTTTTTGGGATTAGCTCCACCTCACGGCATCGCAACCCATTGTACTGGCCATTGTAGCATGCGTGAAGCCCAAGACATAAGGGGCATGATGATTTGACGTCATCCCCACCTTCCTCCGAGTTGACCCCGGCAGTCTCCTATGAGTCCCCACCATCACGTGCTGGCAACATAGAACGAGGGTTGCGCTCGTTGCGGGACTTAACCCAACATCTCACGACACGAGCTGACGACAACCATGCACCACCTGTACACCAGCCCCACAAGGGGGAAAGACCATCTCTGGCCCGGTCCGGTGTATGTCAAGCCTTGGTAAGGTTCTTCGCGTTGCATCGAATTAATCCGCATGCTCCGCCGCTTGTGCGGGCCCCCGTCAATTCCTTTGAGTTTTAGCCTTGCGGCCGTACTCCCCAGGCGGGGCACTTAATGCGTTAGCTACGGCGCGGAAAACGTGGAATGTTCCCCACACCTAGTGCCCAACGTTTACGGCATGGACTACCAGGGTATCTAATCCTGTTCGCTCCCCATGCTTTCGCTCCTCAGCGTCAGTAACAGCCCAGAGACCTGCCTTCGCCATCGGTGTTCCTCCTGATATCTGCGCATTTCACCGCTACACCAGGAATTCCAGTCTCCCCTACTGCACTCAAGTCTGCCCGTACCCACTGCACACCCGGGGTTAAGCCCCGGGCTTTCACAGCAGACGCGACAAACCGCCTACGAGCTCTTTACGCCCAATAATTCCGGACAACGCTTGCGCCCTACGTATTACCGCGGCTGCTGGCACGTAGTTAGCCGGCGCTTCTTCTGCACGTACCGTCACTCTCGCTTCTTCCGTGCTGAAAGAGGTTTACAACCCGAAGGCCGTCATCCCTCACGCGGCGTCGCTGCATCAGGCTTCCGCCCATTGTGCAATATTCCCCACTGCTGCCTCCCGTAGGAGTCTGGGCCGTGTCTCAGTCCCAGTGTGGCCGGTCACCCTCTCAGGCCGGCTACCCGTCGTCGCCTTGGTGAGCCATTACCCCACCAACAAGCTGATAGGCCGTGAGCCCATCCAAAACCAGTAAAACCCTTTCCACAACACACCATGCGATGCGCCGTCGTATCCAGTATTAGACCCAGTTTCCCAGGCTTATCCCAGAGTCAAGGGCAGGTTACTCACGTATTACTCACCCGTTCGCCACTCATCCACCCAGTGCAAGCACCAAGCTTCAGCGTTCGACTTGCATGTGTTAAGCACGCCGCCAGCGTTCGTCCTGAGCCAGGATCAAACTCTCCGTCAAAAAATTCAACAGAAACCACCCACCACACCTCAGCGCGGCCGGTAGGATCCCAGCTGACACCCAACACCCCCAGGAAACGGGAAAACACCTGAAAAGGCATCGGGCCATCAACCAAAAAATAAAACTTTGGTATCAACAAACTAGACACACTATTGAGTTGACAAACAACACACCACAACGCGGCTCCCCAACACGAGGATCACCACGATCGGTTCAGTTTACGTTGCTCGCAATCGGACCGTTCCGGTCCCTTCCGAAGCAACTTGAATAGCTTATCGCCGGTCTGTTCGGCGTGTCAACTTGACTTCTCAAGGTGAACGACCTGCCTGCGGGCAAGCCAGGCAACCGTAGCATGAACAAGGTCCGAATTCCTCGGGCTGATCTTTGCCGGTCACCCCCGCAGCCCTGGTTCCTGTCCGGTCCCTGGCCGCGGCGACTCGGAATACATTACACACGAGCCGGGACCGGCGCAAAGCGTCGGTCCCGGCTCGTGTGTGGGGGCTGCAGGCCGCTGGCCGGCGCCCCCGATGTCGCTCGCGCGCGCCGGCACCGGCGCGAACCGCGCCCGCCAGGGGTTCGCGCCCGCTTCAGTCCGTGAAGGTCACCGCAGCGAGGTTCTTCTTGCCGCGCCGCAGCAGCGCGAACCGTCCGTGCAGGAGGTCCCCGGGGCTCACCACGGCGTCCTCCCCCTGCACCTTGCGGTTGTTCAGCGACACGCCGCCTTCCTTGAGGGTTCGGCGGGCCGCGGACTTCGAGTCGGACAGCCCCGTGGCGACCAGCAGGTCCACCACGGCGTGCTGCGTTCCCCCGGGCACCGTGGCGCCGGGCAGGGCCTCGGCGACGGCGGCGAGGGTGGACGCGTCGAGGTCCTCGAACGACCCCCGGCCGAACACGGCGGCCGATGCCTCAACGGCCTGCTGCGTGGCCTGCTCCCCGTGGACCAGTGTGTTCACGTCCGCAGCCAGGACGCGCTGGGCCTCCCGGCGGTGCGGTTCCTCGCGGGTGAGACGCTCCAGCTCGGCGATCTCCTCCCGGGTGCGGAACGTGAACACCTTGAGGCGGTCCGCGACGTCCGCGTCCGCCGTGTTGAGCCAGAACTGGTAGAACGCGTAGGGCGAGGTCAGCTCGGGGTCCAGCCAGATGGCGTTGCCCTCCGACTTGCCGAACTTGGTGCCGTCCGAGTTGGTGATCAGCGGCGTGCCGATGGCGTGCACCGCGGCCCCCTCGGTCTTGCGCACGAGGTCAGTGCCGGACGTGAGGTTGCCCCACTGGTCCGAGCCGCCGGTCTGAAGCACGCAGTCGTACTGGCGGTAGAGGTTGAGGAAGTCCAGTCCCTGCAGGATCTGGTAGCTGAACTCGGTGTAGGAGATGCCCTCCTCCGAGTTCAGGCGCTTGGCCACGATGTCCTTCTTGATCATGGTTCCCACGCGGAAGTTCTTGCCGATGTCCCGCAGGAAGTCGATGGCCGAGAGCTGCGACGTCCAGTCCAGGTTGTTGACCATCCGCGCCGGGTTGGCCCCCTCGAAGGACAGGAACCGCTGCACCTGTTCCCGCAGCATGTCCACCCACTGCGCCACGGTCTCGCGCGAGTTCAGGATCCGCTCGGAGGTCTGCCGGGGGTCGCCGATCAGACCGGTGGAGCCTCCCACCAGACCGATGGGGTGGTGCCCGGCGAGCTGAAGCCGGCGCAGCAGCAGCAGCTGGACCAGGTGCCCCAGGTGCAGGGACGAGGCGGTGGGGTCGAAGCCGCAGTAGTAGGTGATGGGCTCACCGTCCAGCGCCTCCTGGAGGGCCTGCGGATCCGTGGAGATTTGGATCAGACCCCGCCAGTTGAGCTCCTCCCACAGGGACGAGAAGGAGGGGTCGTTGTGCTGCGTGCTGAGATCGGTGGTTGACACGCGCTCCAATTTATCAGGACACCGCGCCGTCGCCGCCGGTTCCCGGCTCGATCCCCGAGGGCATCCCGTGAGCGCCCACGAGGTACAGCCGCTGGGTGGGCCGCGTCATGGCCACGTACAGGTTCCCGGCCCCACCGGCGGGGTCCGAGGCGATCTCGCGGGGCTCCACGACCACCACGGAGTCAAACTCGAGGCCCTTGGCGTCCCACGGGGTGAGGACCATGATCCGGCGGTCCAGGCTGCGCATCCCGGCCGCGACCAGGCCCGGGAACTCGCGTTCCAGGGCGCTGCCGACGGCGCCGATGAGCGGGCCCGGGCAGACGACGCCCACGAGCCCCCCGCTGAGTGCGTCCAGCTCCGAGCGCACGCACGCGAGCACCTGCCGCGTGACCTCTCCCTCGTCCGCGGCGTCCACCAGCACGGGCGGCTCGCCGTCGCGCACCGCGGCGGGGTCGGACACGGTGAGTCCCGCGGCCCGCGCCACCCGCGCAGCGGCGTCGGCGATCGGCTGCGGGGTGCGGTAGTTGACGGTGAGCTCCTCCAGGTCGAAGCGCTCCCCCACGAACGGTTCGAGGGCGCCCGCCCAGGTGCGCGCGGCCGCGGCGTTGCCGGCCTGGGCGATGTCCCCGACCACGGTGAAGGACTTCAGGGGGCAGCGGCGCATGAGCACGCGCCACTGCATGGGCGAGAGCTCCTGCGCCTCGTCCACGACCACGTGCCCGTACGCCCACGTGCGGTCCGACGACGCCGCCTCGGCCGCCGTCATGCGGCGCGGCGCCTCGGCGTTGAACGCCGTGAGCTGCTCGACCGTGACCACACCCTGGGCGCCGATGTCCTCGAAGCCCTCCGCCATGGCCTCGAGCGCCTTCTGCGCGGACTCCTGGGACTTGCGCTCCTCGAGCGAGCTGTCCCCGCGCACCGTGATGCCGGCCGACTCGAAGTCGCCGAGGTGCTCGGCGGCCTCGTCGAGCAGCGGGACGTCCGCGACCGTGAGGGGTGCGTCCGCCGGGCGCAGCAGCCGCGCGACCTGCGCGTCGTCCAGCTCGGGGGCCGCGGAGCGCAGGTAGTGCTCCTTGCTGAACAGCTGTGCGACCAGCTGCTGTGGCGTCAGGGGGAGCCACAGCAGGTTGAGCGCCACACGCACCTCGCGGGACTGGCGCAGGTCCTCCCTGAGGTAGGAGCGATCCATCGTGGAGCCGGCCTTCTCGTTGAGCTCGTCCCCCAGCTTCTGCGCGAGCTCCTTGATGACGATCTTCACGAAGGTCTCACGGGCCTCGTTGTGCGGCTTGCCCGTGGCGCGGGCGCGCTCACGGGCCCGGCGCACGAGCGAGCGGGAGAGCTTGACCCGGTGCCCGTCCACCGTGAGCCACTGGGCGCGGGGCGGGACCTTCTGACGGTCCGCCACCGCCCGGGCGACGACGTCCGCCATGTGCAGCCCGGCCTTCCAGCGCGCGACCCACGGGTCCGCCTCGACCGTGCCGTGCACGCCGGGGTAGAGGTCCGCGAGGGAGGACATGATCACGCCCGTCTCCCCCAGTGCGGGCAGCACGCGCTCGATGTACCACAGGAACGAGGAAGAGGGGCCCACGATGAGCACGCCGGACTTGGCGAGCCGCTCGCGGTACTCGTAGAGCAGGAAGGCAGCGCGGTGCAGGGCCACGGCGGTCTTGCCGGTGCCGGGCCCGCCCTGCACCACCCGCACGCCGGACAGCGGGGCCCGGATGATCCGGTCCTGCTCGGCCTGGATGGTGGCCACGATGTCGCTCATGCGCCCGGTGCGCTCGGAGTTCAGGGCGGCGATCAGCGCGCCCTCGCCGTGCACGACGTCCTCGTCCGCCACGCGCTCGGGGTCGAGGACGTCGTCCTCGAGGGCGGTGACCTCCCGCCCGTCCATGATCAGGTGGCGCCGACGCACGAGGTCCATGGGGGTGGCCGCCGTGGCCTGGTAGAACGCCCCCGCCTCGCGGGCCCGCCAGTCCAGCACGAGACGGCGGTGGTCCTCCGTGGCCAGACCGAGCCGGCCCACGTAGTGGCGTTCGCCCTCGGTGGTGTCCAGGCGCCCGAAGACCAGGCGCTCGTCCACGGCGTTGAGCTGCGCGAGCCGGTCTTCGTAGTGGGTGGCGAACGCGTCCCGCTCGGAGCGTGCCTGGTGCCCGCCGCCGTAGCTGGTGCTCCGCACGCGCCGCAGCTCGCGTTCGTTCTGCTCCCGCAGCTCGTCGAGGCGGGCGTAGGCCGATGCGACGTACCTGCGCTCCTGTTCGAGTTGCCGGGACACTCCCACGGTTGCGGAATCCTCCACGCAGTTCACCTCACGCACACAGCCGGAAACGCCGGTTCCTCGACCGGCGAGCGACCATCCTACCGCCCGGTCGCAGCCGCGGTGCCGCTCACACGCGCAGCAGCGCGCGCACGCGGTGCCCGCCCAGCTGGGCGCGCCCGCGCAGGGCGGTGAGCTCCATGATCACGCCGAAACCGGCCACGTTGTACCCGCCGCGCGTGAGCAGGGACGCCGCCGCGCCGAGCGTGCCGCCGGTGGCGAGGACGTCGTCGAGGACGAGCACGCGCGAACCCCGCGGGGCGTCGTCGGTGTGGATCTCCAGGGTGCCCGTGCCGTACTCGAGGGCGTAGGACTGGGAGATGGTCTCCCGGGGCAGCTTGCCCTCCTTGCGCACCGGGATGATGCCCGCCCCGGAGGCGTAGGCCACGGCGGCGGCGATCATGAAGCCGCGGGCCTCCACGCCGGCCACGCAGTCGTACTGCCCGGCGAACGCGTCCACGAGGGCGTCCACGGTGCGGTGGAACCCGGGCCCGTCCGCGAACAGCGGCGTGAGGTCGCGGAAGAGCACCCCCGGTTCGGGGTGGTCCGGGATCTTCGCGCACAACCGGTCGATCATCTGCTCCACGGATTCAGTCACCCGCCCATGGTAGCGGCGCGGCACCCCGACCCGGCTCAGCGGGTGCGGCGGCGCTTGACCGTGGCCCGGCGGTACGGGGACACCGTGGGCTCCCCCGGAAGTGCGAAGCGCCACGGGAACGCGTCGGTTCCGCCCTCCCCGGACACGCCCGTGCGCGCGGTGCTGCGGACGTCCTCGGCGGGGTGCTCTGCGAGCGCGAGCCCGCTCCACACAGTGCCCTCACGCTCGGCCACGGCCTCCCGCGCGCGGGCCACGGGATCCGGTGTGGCTCCCAGGTCGACGAGCGGTGCGGCGTCGTCGTCGAGCGTGAGACCGAGTGCCTGGGCCACGTTGCCCGGGCCGCGCGCCAGGGTGGCGAACGGCGGGTGCGAGCTGCGCGTGGCGAGCCGACGCCGCGTGGCGGTCTCCTCCCCCAGGACCACCTCACCGGAGCGGATCAGCACGCCGCCACCCGTGCCCTCGGGGCGGCACACGAAGTTCACGGCGTGGTGCAGCCCGTAGGTGAAGTAGACGTAGAGGTGGGCCGGCGGCCCGAACATCGAGGCGTTGCGCGCGGTGCGGCCGCGGAACGTGTGCGCCCCGGGGTCCGGGAGGTCCGCGTCCTGCTGACCGCCGTAGGCCTCGACCTCCGTGAGGCGCAGGGCCACCGTGCCGGTGTCCCGCGCGCAGACGAACACGGCCCCGAGCAGCCTGGGGGCGACGTCGGGCGCGGGACGGGAGAGCAGCTCGTGCAGCGCGGGACTCACGAGATGACGGGCTCGCGCGTCTCGAAGGCCGCGAGCTCCGCGAGCTGGCGCTCCAGCTCCGCGAGCTGCCGGGCCACGGCCTCGGGCGCGGTCCCGCCCTGGGAGCTGCGGGAGGCCAGCGAGCCGGCCACGGTGAGCACCTCGCGCACACCGGGGCTCAGGTGCGGCGAGATGCCCGCGAACTGCTCGTCCGTGAGGTCCCACAGCTCGATGCCCTGCTCCTCGCACACGCGCACGGCCTCGCCCGAGATCTCGTGGGCCTCGCGGAACGGGACCCCCTGCCGCACGAGCCACTCGGCGACGTCCGTGGCGAGCGCGAAGCCCTGCGGCGCGAGCTCGGCCAGGCGCTCGGGGTGGAACTCGAGCGTGCCCATCATTCCGGCGACCGCGGGCAGCAGCACCTCGAGCTGGTCGATCGCGTCGAAGACCGGCTCCTTGTCCTCCTGCAGGTCCCGGTTGTACGCCAGCGGCAGGCCCTTGAGAGTGGCCAGCAGGCCCGTGAGGTCGCCGATGAGCCGGCCCGCCTTGCCGCGCGCGAGCTCCGCGACGTCCGGGTTCTTCTTCTGCGGCATGATCGAGGAGCCCGTGGAGAAGGCGTCGTCCAGGGTCACGAAGGAGAACTCTTTGGTGGCCCACGTGGTGACCTCCTCGCTCATGCGCGAGACGTCCACCGCGGCCATGGCGCACACCCACGCGAACTCCGCGTAGACGTCCCGCGAGGCCGTGCCGTCGATCGAGTTGTGCACCGCGGAGTCGAAGCCGAGCTCCGCGGCCACCGCGTTTGGGTCGAGGCCCAGGGAGGAGCCCGCGAGCGCCCCGGAGCCGTAGGGCGAGACGGCCGCGCGGCGGTCCCAGTCCACGAAGCGCTGGACGTCGCGCAGCACCGCCCACGCGTGGGCGAGCAGGTGGTGGGACAGCAGCACCGGCTGCGCGTGCTGCAGGTGGGTGCGCCCGGGCATGGGGGCGTTCGGGTGGCGCTCGGCCTGCGCGATCAGCGCCCGCACCACGTCCAGCAGGTTGCGGGCCACGATCGAGGCGTGGTCCCGCAGGTACATGCGCCCCAGCGTGGCGATCTGGTCGTTGCGCGAGCGCCCGGCCCGCAGCTTCCCGCCCAGCTGGGCCCCGGCGCGCTCGATCAGTCCGCGCTCCAGGCAGCCGTGGACGTCCTCGTCCGAGGGCGCCGGGGCGTACGCGCCGCTGCGCACGTCCGCCTCGAGCCGGTCGAGTGCGTCGAGCATGCCCGTGAGCTCGGCGTCGTCCAGCAGACCCGCGGTGTGCAGCACCCGGGCGTGCGCACGGGAGCCCGCGATGTCGTACGGCGCCAGCCGCCAGTCGAACTGGGTGGAGCGGCTCAGCTCGGCGAGCGCGTCCGCCGGTCCCCCGGCGAAGCGGCCGCCCCACAGGGCGCCCTCGTTGGTTCCGTGCTGCTCGTGCTGGGCCATGGTGCTCCTCGGTGACGTGTGCTGGATGGTGCGTGGGCCGGGCGCCGCGTGCGGCGTCCCCTGCGGGACCGGGTGGCTCGTGCGGTGACCCTGCGGGGGCCGGGGACGACGCCGCCCGGCGCGGTGAACGGCCGGGCTCCAGTCTAGGAGCCCGGCCGTCCGGGGCCGCCCTCGGGCGGTGGGGCCGCGCGGGCGCGGCCGGTGGGTGTCAGTTCCCGGCGAGCCCTTGCTCGCGGCGGGAGGCGACCTTGGACGACATGCCGAACAGCTCGATGAAGCCGCGGGCATTGGACTGGTCGAACGAGTCGCCCTCGTCGTACGTGGCCAGGTTGAAGTCGTACAGCCCGGTGTTCGAGCGGCGACCGGTCACCGTCGCCCGCCCGGCGTGCAGCTCCATGCGGATGTCGCCGTTGACGTAGGTCTGGGTGTCCTGGATGAACACGTCCAGGGACTTCTTCAGCGGGGAGAACCACTGGCCGTCGTACACGAGCTCCGTCCAGCGCTGGCCCACGGTCTTCTTGAACCGGGCCTGCTCGCGCTCGATCGTGACGTTCTCGAGCTCCCGGTGCGCGGCGATCAGTGCCATGGCGCCGGGTGCCTCGTAGATCTCGCGGGACTTGATACCCACGAGGCGGTCCTCCACGATGTCGATCCGGCCCACGCCCTGCGCCCCGGCGCGGCGGTTCATCTCCTGGATGGCCTGCAGCGGGGTGACGGGCTTGCCGTCCAGGGCTACGGGGATGCCCTTCTCGAAGGTGATCACGACCTCGTCCGCGGCGGGCGGGAAGGTGGGGTCGTCCGTGTAGTCGTAGACGTCCTTGGTGGGGGCGTTCCAGATGTCCTCCAGGAAGCCCGTCTCCACCGCGCGGCCCCACACGTTCTGGTCGATCGAGAACGGGTTCTTCTTGGTGGTCTCGATCGGCAGGTCGTTCTGCTCCGCGTAGGTGATGGCCTTCTCGCGGGTCAGCGCGAGGTCGCGCACCGGGGCGATGCACTTGAGCTCCGGGCCGAGGGTCTGGATGCCCACCTCGAAGCGCACCTGGTCGTTGCCCTTGCCCGTGCAGCCGTGGGCCACCGTGGTGGCGCCGAACTTCTTGGCCGCCGCCACCAGGTGCTTGACGATCACGGGGCGGGAGACCGCGGAGACCAGCGGGTAGGAGTCCATGTACAGGCCGTTGGCCTGCAGCGCGGGCATGCAGTACTCGCTCGCGAACTCGTCCCGGGCGTCGGCCACGTAGGCCTCCACGGCACCGCAGTCCAGGGCGCGCTGGCGGATGGTCTCCAGGTCCTCGCCACCCTGCCCGACGTCCACGGCCACGGCCACGACCTCGGCACCGGTGGCCTCACCGATCCACCCGATGGCCACGGACGTGTCCAGTCCACCCGAGTAGGCCAATACCACGCGATCACTCACGGTGCTTCCCTCCACAACTGCTCTACGACGCTGACTGCGCGGGAGTGCCCCGCGGCTCATGCATGACTATACACAGCAATCAGTATTTATGCATCGAGGGTCAGTTCGCGCTTGAGGATCTTGCCCGTGGGGCCCTTGGGCAGCTCGTCCGTGACGCGGTAGATCCGGGGGTACTTGTACTTGGCCACCCGTTCCTGGACGAACGCGTCCAGCTCCTGCGTGAGCGCCTCGCGGCCCTTCGACTCGAGGACCCCGGACTCGAAGACCACCACGGCGCCGACCTCCTCGCCGTGCTTCTCGCTCGGGACACCCACCACCGCGGCCTCCACCACGCCGGGGAACTGGTAGATGGCCTCCTCCACCTCGCGGGGGTACACGTTGTAGCCGCCGCGCAGGATCATGTCCTTCTTGCGGTCCACGATGAAGAACGCGCCGTCCTCGTCCTCGCGGGCCATGTCACCGGTGTGGAACCAGCCGCCGCGCATGGCGCCCTCGGTGGCCTCGGGCTTGTTCCAGTAGCCCTTCATCACGTACTGCCCGCGCACCACGAGCTCGCCGACCTCGTTGGTGGGGACCTGCTGGTCGTCCCCGTCCACCACGCGCAGCTCGGCGCCGCGCACGGCCGTGCCGATCGAGCCGGGCTTGCGCTCGTTGCCCGGCTGGTTGAAGCACACCACCGGCGAGGTCTCCGACAGCCCGTAGCCCTCGAACACGGTGGTGCCGAAGACCTTCTCGAACTTGGCCATGACCTCCACGGGCATGGGGGAACCGCCGGAGACGCCGGCGCGCAGGTCCACGCCCTCGACGGCCTGCGGATCCTGGTTCGCCTGGTGCAGCAGGGCCACGTACATGGTGGGGACCCCCGCGAAGATCGTGACGCCGTCGCGGCGCAGGATCTCCAGGGCCTTGCCCGGGTGGAAGCGGGGCAGCAGGGTCACGGCCGCGCCGCTGCAGATCACGCCGTTGAGCGCCACGGTCTGGCCGAACACGTGGAAGAAGGGCAACCCGCCGAACATCACGTCCCCGTGGTGCAGGTTGAACACCTCACCGGCGACCTCGGCGTTGGTGAGCAGGTTGTGGTGGGTCAGCTCCGCACCCTTGGGGCGCCCGGTGGTCCCGGACGTGTAGAGCAGCACCGCCGTGTCCGAGTCCTGGCGCTCCACGACGTCGCGGTCGGGATCCACGCCCTGGAGACGCTCCACCGTGCCGCGGGCGCTGATGGGCAGCACGTTGAGGCCCTCGATCTCCTCGGCCGCCTTCTGGCTGGCCTCGGCCATGTCCTCCCACGCAAGCACGAAGGAGCACCCGGAGTCCTGGAAGTGGTAGCTCAGCTCACGGGGCGTGAGCAGGGGGTTGAGCGGAACCACGATGCCGCCGGCGCGCAGGATCGCGTAGTACAGCACGGCCATGTGGGGCACGTTGGGCAGCACCAGGGCCACGCGGTCCCCCGGGCGGATGCCGTTGGCCTTGAGCAGTGCCGCCCCGCGGGCGGAGAGCTCGTCCAGCTGCCCGTAGCTCATGTGCAGCTCGTCGAGGATGATCGCGGGATCGGACGTGTACTGAGCGGCCGAGGTGGTGAGCAGGGTGGCCAGATTGGTCATGGATCCTCCAGAAGACAGTGTGAGTTCTAACACGTGATACTGCCCGTATCGGATATTTGAGTCAAACCTCGACCCCGCCCCGATTCCCCGTGGGACACTGGACAGCGCCGACCGCGACGAGCCCCGTCCGCCGCGCGGCACCGGCACACCGCACCCCGACCATTCGTGCCCGGGCCACCGGCCGTGGCCCCGCAAAGGAGGATCCCCCGTGACCGATCAGCACAGCGACGCGCAGAGCCCCCAGTTCACCGAGGCGGAGCTGGCCTACGTCTCGTCCCTGTTCGACGCCGCCCGCAACGGCGACACCCAGCTGCTGAGCTCCGCGATCGAGGCCGGGGTGCCGGTCAACCTCACCAACAGCAAGGGGGACACCCTGCTGAACCTGGCGGCGTACCTGGAGCGCGAGGAGACGGTGGCCATGCTGCTCGCCCACGGCGCCGACACCGAGCGCGTGAGCGACATGGGCTTCACGGCCCTGGTCTGCGCGGTGTTCCGCGGCAACGAGCCCATTGCTCGTGCCCTGCTCGAAGCGGGGGCGGGCCAGGCCACGGGCCACCAGCACGCGCAGGACGTGGCCCGCGTCTTCGGCCAGGAGCACCTGCTGCCGCTGCTCGAGAGCTACGGCACGCGCGAGGGCTGAACCGGGTGCACGGCACCCGCCTGCCCCGGGTTGGGGTGCCGGCCCCGCGAGGCGGAACGGGCGCCCGCCGCGCGCGGGCGGCGTCGTCGGCGGGTGTCGCACACGGGCGGCGTCGTGGGGCGCCACCCCGACGCCGCCGGGCGGCGCCACAGGGTGCTGCGCGGACGGCACGCGGGCGGCATCGTCGGCGGGCGGGCGGGCGGCGTCGGGTGCCGCGCGGGCACACTCAGCGGGCGAGGTCCAGGAACTTCCGCGCGAGCTGCTCCCCGCCCTGAGGGTCCCGGCTGACGACCATGATGGTGTCGTCCCCGGCGATCGTGCCCAGGATCTCGGGGGAGACCGAGTGGTCGATGGCCGACGCGAAGTACTGCGCGGCCCCCGGGGGCGTGCGCAGCAGCACGAGGTTGGCGCTGCCCTCCGCCGTGACCAGCAGCTCGCGGCACAGCGCGGCGAGCTTGGCCTCGGTGCTCTCGCGGGTGATCCCGCTGGCCGGGGCGCGGTCCGCTCCCGCGAGGGGGATCGCGTAGACCATGCCGCCGCGCGGTGAGCGCACCCGCACCGCCTCGAGCTCCACGAGGTCCCGGGACAGGGTGGCCTGGGTGACCTGGATGCCGTCCGCGGCCAGCAGCTCCGCGAGCTCGGCCTGCGAGTGGATGTCACCGCCCGTGACGAGGTCCAGGATGCGGGCCTGGCGCGCGGTCTTGGTGGTGGGGATGCTCATCGGGAGCCCTCCCGGCGCAGGGCCGCCGGCAGGTCCGCGGACAGCCCCGAGGAGTCCAGCAGGAAGGTCAGCAGGGCCTTCTGGGCGTGCAGCCGGTTCTCCGCCTCGTCCCACACGAGGGACGCGGGGCCGTCGATGACCTCGGCGGCCACCTCCAGCCCGCGGTAGGCCGGCAGGCAGTGCAGGAACACGGCGTGCTCCGCCGCGAGCGCCATGGCCTCGGCGCTCACGGAGTACGGCCGGAAGATCTCGGCGCGCTCGGCCTTCTCGCTCTCCTGGCCCATGGACACCCACGTGTCGGTCACGACGGCGTCCGCGCCCGCGAGCGCCTCGCGCGCCTCGGTGGTCACGAGCACGGATCCGCCCGTGGCCGCCGCGCGCTCGGCCGCGGCGGTCACGACGTCCTCGCGGGGCAGGAACCCCTCCGGGCCGGCGACGCGCACGTGCATGCCCGCGGTCGCGCAGCCCAGCAGGTAGGAGTTGGCCATGTTGTTCGCGGCGTCCCCCACGTACGCGAGGCTGCGCCCCGCCACGGACCCGAAGTGCTCGGTGAGCGTGAGCAGGTCCGCGAGGATCTGGCACGGGTGGTAGTCGTCCGTGAGGGCGTTGACCACCGGCACGGTGCTGTGCTCGGCCATTTCCTCCAGCCCGGACTGCGCGTACGTGCGCCACACGACCGCCGCGAGCATGCGCGAGAGCACCCGGGCGCTGTCCGCCACGGTCTCCTTGTGCCCCAGCTGCGACTCCCCCGGGTTGATGATCAGGGGGCTGCCGCCGAGGTCGCTGACCCCGGTGGCGAACGAGACCCGGGTGCGGGTGGAGGTCTTGTCGAAGATCACCCCCACCGTCTGCGGGCCCGCGAGCGGGCGGCGGGAGAAGCGGTCCTTCTTCAGGGCGAGGGCGAGCTCCAGCACCTCCCCCTGCTCCTCGGGCGAGAGGTCCGTGTCGACCAGGAAGTGACGTAGCACGCGGGGTTCTCCTTCGGTGGCGGGTGCGGTCCCCGTGGGGGCCGGGTGGGTGGTCGCCGGGGCTCCGGCGCTCGAGCTGAACAGGTTCGGTGCAGGGGCCGCAGTGGCGGGCCCCGCACGCGGGGTCTCAGGTGCCGCGGACGGAGCGCAGCAGCCCCGGCAGCGCGGCGGTGAACGTGTCCGTCTGCTCCTCGGTGACCACCAGCGGCGGGGCGAGCCGGATGGTGGCCGGTCCGGTGGCGTTGACGATGAACCCGGCGTCCCGGGCCGCGGACACGAGCCGCTGGGCCACGGCGTCGTCGTCGCCGCGCTGCTCGAGGTCCACGCCGATCAGCAATCCGTACTGGCGCACCTCGATGACGCCGGGCACCGCGCGCAGCTGCCGGGCGAGGCGCTCACCCACGCGACGCGCGTTCTCGAGCAGACCCTCGTCCTCGATGGCCGTGAGGGTGGCCAGCCCCGCGGCCGCGGCGAGGGGGTTGCCGCCGAACGTGGTGCCGTGCTGGCCCGCCCCGAGCAGTCCCGAGACCTCGGGCCCGGCCGTGAGCAGCGCCCCGACCGGGAAGCCGCCGCCGAGGCCCTTGGCCAGGGTCACGGCGTCCGGGAACTGCCCGGCGGGAAGCTGCGCGGAGCTCGCGAGCCACGACCCCGTGCGGCCCATCCCGGACTGCACCTCGTCCACCACGAGCAGGGCCCCGCGCTCGCGGGTCAGCTCCCGGGCTCGCGCGAGGAAGCCCTCGGGCAGCCCCCGGACGCCGGCCTCGCCCTGGACGGGTTCCACGAACACCGCGGCCACGGTGTCGTCGAGCTCGGCCTCGAGGGCCTCGACCGTGGCCGGGACGTGGCTGACCCCTCCGGGCAGCGGCTCAAACGGTGCGCGGTAGGCCTCCTTGGCCGTGAGGGCGAGCGAGCCCATGGTGCGGCCGTGGAACGCGTGCTCCAGGGCGATCACCCGTTCCCGCGGCCGGCCCCGGGCGTCCGGGTGCTCCCGTCCGTGGCGGCGGGCGAGCTTGAACGCGGCCTCGTTGGCCTCGGAGCCCGAGTTGGCGAAGAACACGTGCGAGCCCTCGGGGGCCTGCGTGACCTCCAGGAGCTTGCGGGCCAGCGCGATGCCGCCCGGGGTCGTGAAGAGGTTGGAGACGTGGGCCAGGGTGGCGGCCTGCTCGGTCACCGCCCGCACCCACGCGGGGTGGGCGTGGCCCAGGGCGTTGACGGCGATGCCCGCGAGCAGGTCGAGGTACCGCCTGCCGTCCGCGTCCGTGACGTGGGCGCCCTCCCCCGAGACGAGCACGAGCGCGGGGTCCCCGAACACCCCCGCAAGGTTCTCCCTGTACTGCCCCAGCAAATCGTCCTGGTGGCTCATGACCGCTCCTCCCCGTCCGGTGTGACCTCGGTGCCGATGCCCGTGTCCGTGAAGATCTCCAGCAGCGACGAGTGCTCGCAGCGCCCGTCCACGACGCTCGCGCGCGGCACCCCGCCCTCGACAGCCCGCAGCGCGGCCCGCATCTTGGGGATCATCCCCGACTCCAGCGAGGGCAGCATGTCCCGCAGCTCCGAGGCCGTGAGCGAGGAGATCAGCGAGGAGCGGTCCGGCCAGTTGGCGTAGAGCCCCTCGACGTCCGTGAGCGCCACGAACTTCTCCGCCCCCAGGGCCACCGCGACCTCCGCGGCAGCCGTGTCCGCGTTGACGTTGAGCACCTGGCCCGTGAGCGCACCGCGCCCCGCGGCGTCGTCGTCCTGCTCCGCGAGCTCGGGCGCGATCGAGGCGATCACGGGGATCTTGCCGATGTCCAACAGCTGCTCGACCGCGGCGGTGTTGACGCGCGTGACGGTGCCCACGAGACCGAGGTCCAGCGGGGCGCCGTCGGACCCCGTGCGGACGCGGCGCGCCTGCAGCAGCCCGGCGTCCTCCCCGGACATGCCCACCGCGTACGGGCCGTGGGCGTTGATCAGGCCCACGAGCTCGCGACCGACCTGGCCCGTCAGGACCATACGGATCACGTTCACGGCCTCCTCGGACGTGACGCGCAGTCCGTCCCGGAACTCCGAGTGGATGTTCAGGGACTCCAGCATGGTGCTGATCTGCGGGCCGCCGCCGTGGACCACCACGGGGCGGATGCCCACGTGGCGCAGGAAGACGATGTCCTCCGCGAACGCGCGGCGCAGCTGGTCGTTGACCATGGCGTTGCCGCCGTATTTGAAGACCATGGTGGAGCCCGCGTAGCGCTGGATCCACGGCAGGGCCTCCATGAGGGTCTCCGCCTTGGAGCGGGCCGTTTCGTACCGGGTGTTATCGCTGAGACGTGACATGGTGGGCGCGCTAGCTCGAGTAGGCGCTGTTCTCCTCGACGTAGTCGTGGGTGAGGTCGTTGGTCCACACGGTGGCGCGGGCGTCCCCGGTCTTGAGGTCGATCTCGATGTCCACCGCGCGCGACGCCGCGAGGTCCACGCCCTCGCGCGGGTCGCCGATGCCGCCGTTGCGGCACACCGTGACGCCGTTGATGCTGACGTCAATCCGGTCCGGGTCGAACTGGGCCCGGGTGGTGCCCACCGCAGAGAGCACCCGGCCCCAGTTGGGGTCGTTGCCGAACACCGCCGTCTTGAGCAGGGTGGAGCGCGCCACCGTGCGGGAGACGTCCTCGGCCTCCGTCTCGGTGGCCGCGCCCACCGTGGTGATGGCGATGTCGTGGGACGCGCCCTCGGCGTCCGTGATGAGCTGCTGGGCGAGGCTGTGGCACACCGCGGTCAGGGCCCGGGTGAACTCCCCCTGCTGCGCGGCCGTGCCGGACGCACCGGAGGACATCAGCACCACGGTGTCGTTGGTGGACATGCAGCCGTCGGAGTCCGTGCGGTTGAAGGTCACCCGGCAGGCCTCCCGCAGGGCGGCGTCGAGGGCGTCCGGGGTCATCACGGCGTCCGTGGTGAGCACCACGAGCATGGTGGCCAGCCCCGGCGCGAGCATTCCCGCGCCCTTGGCCATGCCGCCCACGCTCCACCCGGAGCCGGAGGCGCTCGCCTGCTTGGACACGGTGTCCGTGGTGCGGATGGCCTCGGCGGCGCGCAGCCCCGCGTCCCGCCCCGCGGCCAGCGCGCGGGCCGCCTCGGGGACGCCGCGGCGCACCACGTCCATGGGCAGCTGCTCGCCGATGAGCCCCGTGGAGCACACCACCACGTCACCCGCGCCGATGCCCAGCTCCCCGGCCACGAGCTCCGCCGTGGTGTGGGTGTTCTGGAAGCCCTCCGGGCCCGTGCACGCGTTCGCCCCGCCGGAGTTCAGCACCACGGCACGCACCGACCCGGAGCGCACCACCTCGCGGGACCAGTGCACGGGGGCCGCGGCCACGCGGTTGGAGGTGAACTGGGCCGCGGCGGCGAACTCGGGCCCGGTGTTGACCACGAGCGCGAGGTCCGGGCCGCCGGACGCCTTGAACCCGGCTTCGACACCGGAGGCGGTGAAGCCCGCGGAGGTGCACACACCGGAGTCCGTGGTCACGGGGAACTCCGGGGTCTCGGGGAGGGTGGGAGAGGTCATCTGCGTGTCGGCTCCTGATCGGACGGGTGTCGGATGGGTCGCGGCGGGCGGCCGGGACGGTCGGGGTGGCGCCACGGGCAGCGGCGCGAGACGGGGGTCAGCGCTGCGCGGGCCGGCGTGGGACGGCCAAGGGCCCCGCGAGGCGCGGGGTCACGGAGCCACACCCTGTCCGGTGAGCCCCGTGGTCTCGGGCAGCCCGAGCGCGATGTTGAGGGACTGCACCGCGCCGCCGGCGGTGCCCTTGGTCAGGTTGTCGATCACCGAGGTGACCACGAGCCGCCCGGCGTGGGGGTCCACCGCGAGCTGCAGCGCGGCGTGGTTGGAGCCCTGCACGGACTTGGTGGACGGCCACTGCCCCTCCGGCAGCACGTGGACGAACGGCTCGTCGCCGTAGGCGTCCTCGTACGCCTGCCGCGCGCGGGCAGCATCCACCCCGGGGCGCAGCACCGCGGTGGCGGTGGTGAGGATCCCGCGCGGCATGGGGGCCAGCGTGGGGGTGAACGAGAGCGTGACGTCCTGCCCCCCGGCCCAGCGCAGCCCCTGCTCGATCTCGGGGGTGTGCCGGTGGCCGCCGCCCACCCCGTAGGGCGACATCCCGCCCATGGTCTCGGCGCCCAGCAGGTGCGGCTTGGCGGACTTACCGGCGCCCGAGGTTCCCGACGCCGCCACCACCACGATGTCCCGCGGCTCCACCAGCCCGGCCGCGAGCGCCGGAGCCAGCGCGAGCAGGGAGCCCGTGGGGTAGCACCCGGGCACCGCGATCCGCGTGGCGCCGGGCAGCCGTTCGCGCTGCCTGCTCCCGCTCGGGTCCACGATCAGTTCGGGCAGCCCGTACGGCCAGGAGCCCGCGTGCCCGCTGCCGTAGAACGTCTCCCACGCCCGGGTGGACTCCAGCCGGTGGTCCGCCGCGGCGTCGACCACCACGGTCCCGGGCGCGAGCTGCTCGGCGACGGCCGCGGACTGGCCGTGCGGCAGGGCGAGGACGACGACGTCGTGCCCGGCGAGGTTCTCGGCGGTGGTCTCCACGACCTCGCGCTCCGCTAGCTCGTGCAGGTGGGGCTGCAGCTCTCCGAGGCGGCGTCCGGCCGAGGAGTGGGCGGTCACGGTGGCGATCTCGATCTCCGGGTGACCGCACAGCAGGCGGAGCACCTCCCCGCCCGCGTAGCCGGTGGCGCCTGAGACAGCTGCGGTGTAGGTCATGGCGACCAGCATAGCGCATGACTATGCAGAGCAGTAAATAGTTATTCATGGTGGAGCAGTTCGGCGTTCGCCGGACCCGAGGCTTGCCCGGTCCGGCGTCGAGGGACGAGACTGGCCCGGAGCGGTCGGGCCTCCCCGCCCCTCCCCTGCACGACGAGCACGACGCCGCCCGTGAGCACGGTGCCCAACGGCGTCGGACCACCCCGCGAAGGAGACCCACCATGACCGAGACCACCATGCAGGCCGTCGTCGCCGAACGGGCCGGGGGCCCCGAGGTGCTGCGAGCACGGGAGGTCCCCGTGCCCACCCCGGGTCCGCGGGAGGTCCTGGTGCGCACCGAGGCCACGGGGGTGAACTTCATCGAGACCTACCAGCGCTCCGGGGTCTACCCCGTGTCCTTCCCCTTCACTCCCGGGGCCGAGGCGTGCGGTGTGGTCACCGCCGTGGGCGAGCAGGTCACGGAGCTCGCGGTGGGACAGCGCGTGGCCACCGCGGAGGCCACCGCCACCTACGCCGAGCACGTGGTGATCGCCGCGGAGAAGGCCATGCCCGTGCCCGCGCGGATGACCGCGGAGACGGCCGCGGCGCTGCCGCTGCAGGGGCTCACCGCCCACTACCTGGTGCGCTCCACGTTCCCGCTCGAGGCCGGGCACACCGCCGTCGTCACGGCCGCGTCCGGCGGCGTGGGTGGCCTGGCCGTCCAGCTCATGAAGCGGATCGGCGCCACCGTGATCGCCCTGACCTCAACCCCCGAGAAGGCCGCGACCGCGCGCGAGCTCGGGGCGGACCACGTGCTGGGGTACGAGGGCTTCGCCGACCGGGTCCGCGAGCTGACCGGGGGCCGCGGCGCGGACGTGGTCTACGACTCCGTGGGCCGCGCGACCTTCGACGAGTCCCTGAGGGCCACGCGCGTGCGCGGCACCACGGTGCTGTTCGGCGGCGCCTCGGGGCAGGTGCCACGGTTCGACCTGCAGCGGCTCAACGCGTGCGGTTCGCTCTACGTGACCCGGCCGTCCCTGGCCCACTACGTGCGGGACGCCGCGGAGCGCAGCTGGCGCTGGGGCGAACTCGTGGAGGCCGTGGAGGCCGGGGAGCTCTCCGTGCGCGTGGGCGGCAGCTACCCGCTGGCCGACGCCGCCGACGCGCACCGGGATCTCGAGTCCCGGGCCACGCAGGGCAAGCTGGTGCTCGTCCCGTGAGCCACGAGGCCCACACCCGGCATGGGTGGTACCTCGGGGCGCAGGCGGTGCCTCGTGGCGAGGATGGTGCCTCGGGACATGGGTGGCGCGCATCGGCGTGAGCGGTGCCGCAGGGCGTGGGGGCGGACACCCGGCGCACACGGGTGACGCACGGGAGCCGTGGGCAGCTCACGGCGTGCCGCGCGGGGTTCACACCCCGGGGCGCACCCCGCGGTGGACCCGCCGTACGCCCCACACCGTGAGACCCGCGCACAGCAGCGCACCCACACCCCACGCGGCCGCGGTGAGCCGCTGACCCGTGACGGTGGAGTCCGTGACCCCGTCCGTGCCGTAGGCCCCCGGGGCGTCCGTCTCCACGACCCTGAGCGTGCCGTCCTGCACGGCCAGCAGGGCGTCCACCTCGCGGGGGAAGTCACCGTCCTGGACCCCGGACTGCGTGCCCCGGAACGTGATCTGGTCCCCCTCGGCCTTCTTGACGGGGTCGTTGAGCCGGTTGTCGTACGGGTAGCGCTCCACGAGGTCCCCGCCGGGCATGACCCCGGCGTAGATCCCGTTGTAGTCCTGGGTGGTGAGGTCCTTGGTGAGGGTCTGGTAGGTCCCCGAGACCACCATGGTCTCCCCGGCCCAGTCCTGCAGGTGGGAGGCCTTGTCGAAGGACAGTGCGCTCAGCAGCCCGAGCACCACCGTGAGCACCGCGCCCACCAGCACCATGGCCACGATGAGCCAGCCCCGGGACCTCGGGGCGTGCTCGTCCTGCTGCTCGTGGAAGTCGATGAGTTCGTGGGACACGGTGCTCCTTGGAGGTGAGGGTCAGCCGCGGATCTCGGCGCCGTGGGCGGCGCGGGCCGCCGCCACGGCGGCCTCGCGGGCCTCGGAGGCCTCGTCCGCGGTCAGGGTGCGGTCCGGGGCACGGAAGCGCAGGGCGATGGCCACGGACTTCTTCCCCTCGGGGATGCCCGTGCCCTGGTACACGTCGAAGACCTCCGCGGACTCGAGCAGATCCCCCGCGCCGTCGCGGACCGTGGCCAGCAGCGCGGCCGCGGAGACCTCACGGTCCACCACCAGGGCGACGTCCTGCGTGGCGGCGGGGTAGCCCGAGATGGACTGCGCGACCACCACGGGGGCCTCCCGCTCCAGCAGGGCGGTCAGGTCCAGCTCCACGGCGCACGTGCGCTCCGGCAGCCCCTCAGCCGCCACGAGCTTGGGGTGAAGCTCGCCGGCCACCCCGACCACGGTGCCGTCCGCCGTGCGCAGCTGCGCCGTGCGTCCCGGGTGGAACGCCTCGTGGCGGCCCTGGACCACCTCGAGCTCCAGGCCCATGCTGCGGGCGGCGAGCTCGGCGACGTCGAGGGCGTCCTGCCAGTCCCAGCGGCGCGGCGTGACCCACGGGCCCGCGGCGGCGTCGTGACCGGCGAGCACCGCGGCGAGCTTGCGCGGCTGGGCGGGCACGGCGGCGTGGAGCCGTTCGAGGTCCGGGCCCATGGGACGCACGCCCAGCGGCGGGACCGGCTGCGTGTCCGGGGTGTAGCCCTCGGCGAGGAACACGTGGCCGATCTCGTAGAGCGCCAGGTCGCGGAAGCCGCGGGACTGGTTGCGCTTGAGCACCTCCAGCAGCCCCGGCAGGATGCTGACGCGCAGCAGGGGCTGGGCCTCGCTGATGGGGTTCGCCAGCCTGATCGAGGGCACGTGCGCGCCCTCGGGGCTGCCCCAGAGGTCGTTGTCCGCCTGCGCGACGAACGGGTAGCTGAGCACCTCGGTGAGGCCGGCGGCCGCGAGCGTGGTGGCCACGCGGCGTCGTGCGGCCTGCGAGCGCGTGAAGCCGCGACCCGGAGGCGCCACGGGCAGCCGGTCCGGGATCCGGTCGTAGCCGTCCAGGCGGGCGACCTCCTCGACGAGATCCTCCTTGTCGAGCAGGTCGGGCCGCCACGAGGGCGGGGTCACGGTCCAGCCGTCCGCGGTATCCGTGACCTGCGCGCCGATCGCGGTCAGCGCGCGCTCGACCGCCTCCGGCGAGTAGTCCACGCCCACGCGGGCCGCAGGGTAGCCCGCGGGCAGCTCGACGGGCGTGGGCGGCTGCGTGTGGTCCACGTCCGTGACGCGGCCGGTGTCCGTGGCGCCCGCCAGCTCGACCAGCAAGTCCACCACGCGCTGCGCGGCGACCGGTGCGAGCTGCGGGTCCACACCGCGCTCGTAGCGCTTGGACGCCTCCGAGGGCAGCTTGTGACGCCGCGCGGTGCGGGCGATCGAGACCTCGTCGAAGCGGGCGGCCTCCACGAGGATCCGGGTGGTGGACCCGCTCACCTCGGTGGCGGCGCCACCTATGACACCGGCGAGCCCGACGGCGCCGGACTCGTCCGCGATCACGAGGTCCTCGGTGTCCAGCGTGCGGTTCTTGCCGTCCAGCGTGGTGAGCGTCTCGCCCGCCGTGGCCCGGCGCACGGTGATCCCGCCCTGCAGCGTGTCCGCGTCGTAGGTGTGGATCGGCTGGCCGTACTCGAGCATCACGTAGTTGGAGATGTCCACGGGCAGGCTCACCGAGCGGATGCCCGCCAGGCGCAGCCGGGATGCCAGCCACGGCGGGGTGGGCAGGGACGGGTCCACGCCCTCCACCACGCGCACCGCGAAGCGGTTGGAACCGGCGCGGCCGTGGATGGGAGCGGCGTCGTCGATCGAGACCGGGAAGCCGTCCTGCGTGGGGGCCGGCACGGAGGGGGCCAGCTCGGCCACGGGGTCCGTGAACGGGGCGCGCACGGCGTTGCAGTACTCGCGGGCGATGCCGCGCAACGAGAACGCGTAGCCGCGGTCCGGGGTCACGTTGACCTCGGCGGCGGAGTCGTAGAGGCCCAGCAGCTCCATGGCGTCGGAGCCGATCTCGGGGTCCAGCCCGAGCCGGGAGAGCACGAGGATGCCGTCGTGGTCCTCCCCGATGCCGAGCTCACGCACGGAGGCGATCATGCCCGCGGAGGTGTGGCCGTAGGTCTTGCGCGCGGAGATCCGGAAGTCACCGGGCAGCACGGCACCGGGCAGGGTGACGACCACCTTGTCCCCCACCGAGAAGTTGTGGGCGCCGCAGATGATGCCCTGCACGCCGGAGGGCTCAATGCCCTTGCCGGTGAGCGTCTGCTCCCGGCCCTCGGGCACCACGCGCACGGTGCACCAGTTCACGGTCTTGCCGTTGGAGTGGGTCTCCGGTTCCATGGTGAGCACCTGGCCCACCACGATGGGCCCGGACAGGGAGTCCGTGGGACGGTGGACGTCCTCCTCCTCCAGGCCGACCTTCACCAGGGTGGCCAGGACGTCCTCGGCGGTGGCGTCCTCGGGGACGGGCGCGTACTCGCGCAGCCATGACAGGGGAATACGCATGCTCTAGATCTCCATCCCGAAGTGCTCGCTGAAACGGACGTCGCCCTCGACCATGTCGTGCATGTCCGGGACGTTGTTGCGGAACATCAGGGTCCGCTCGATACCCATGCCGAACGCGAAGCCGGAGTAGCGCTCGGGGTCGATGCCCGCGGCGCGCAGCACGTTGGGGTGCATCATGCCGCAGCCGCCCCACTCGATCCACCGGGGCCCGCCCTTGGCCGTGGGGTGCCACACGTCCAGCTCGGCTGACGGCTCGGTGAAGGGGAAGTAGTTGGGGCGCAGCCGGATGGCGGCCTCCGGCCCGAACATGGTGCGCGCGAAGTGCGTGAGCGTGCCCTTGAGGTCCGCCATGGACAGCCCCTCGTCCACCGCGATGCCCTCCACCTGGTGGAACACGGGGGTGTGCGTGGCGTCCAGCTCGTCCGTGCGGTACGTCTTGCCGGGGCACACCACGTACACGGGCAGCTCCCGCTCCAGCAGCGAGCGCATCTGCACGGGCGAGGTGTGGGTGCGCAGCACCAGGTGCGAGGACGGCGGGTCCACGAAGAACGTGTCCTGCAGTTGGCGCGCCGGGTGGTCCGGCTTGAAGTTCAGGGAGTCGAAGTTGAACCACTCGTGCTCGAGCTCTGGGCCCTCCGCGATCTCCCAGCCCATGCCCACGAAGATGTCCCCGATGCGGTCCATGAGGTTGTTCAGCGGGTGGCGCCCGCCCAGCCGACGACGCCGCGTGGCCGCCGTGACGTCCACGGCCTCCTCCACGAGGATCCGGGCGTCCCGCTCCTCCTCGAGCTCGGCCGTGCGCGCGGCGACCGCCTTGTTCACGCGGCCGCGGGCCTGGCCCACGAGCTTGCCGGCGGTGGCCTTCGCGGTCTTGTCCAGACCGCCGATGGCCCGGTTGGCGAGCGCGAGCGGGGACTTCTCCCCCGCATGCGCAAGCCGGACGCTCTTGAGCTCGGGCAGATCCGCGGCGGCCCGGATCGCGCTCAGCGCGTCCTCGGCGGCGGCGGTGACGGCCGCCTCGTCGGTGGGGTCCACCGCGGCGGACGGTGTGGTCTCGGACATGGTTTCTCGCGTTCCTGCGCTCGCGGACGGGGTGCTCCGTGTCCCTGGGGCGCGCTCGCCGCGGGACACGGCGGTGCCCGCCGCCGGGGCGAACGGGCACGGTCAGTCTAGTGGATCCGTCCGCGCGTCCTGCCCGCCGGGGACCACGACGCCGCCCTCGGACCCGCCGCTGCCGCGCGCACCGCCGCGGGTGCGGCCGGGGCGAATCCGGTCGGCGCTGGTCCGGCCGGGGGCGGTTCGGGGATGGCCGGTCCGCTCGGGGGTGCGCCAGCCAGGGCTGGTGCGCTCGGCGGTGGTTCGGGCACCTCTGGGATCAGCCGTTCGGCCGGCGGTGGTTCGGGCAGTGCTGAGGTCAGCGGGGCGCGGGCAGCGCCTGGGTAAGTCGTTCAGTCAGCGGTTCGGTCAGGGTTCGTCCGACCGGGGCGCGTTCGGCCGGGGCGCGTGCGAGCGGGGGTGCGGAAGAACGCGGTGACCACCGCGCCGAGCACGAGCACCACCACCGGCAGCAGCAGCGAGTGGGACATCGCGAGGGCGAATCCCGGCTGCAGGTGCTCCGGCAGGGCCTGCCCCGAGCCGCCCGCGGCGAGGTCACCGCCTGCCGCCCCGGCCGGCAGGTTCGCCGCCAGCTGGGCCTGCATGAGCACGGCCATCATGGCGCTGCCCACGGCGGCCGAGACCTGCCGGGTGGCGTTGAACACCCCCGAGCCCGCGCCCACGACGTCCGGGGCGAGGTCTGAGGTGGCGGTGAGCGAGACCGGGGACCAGATCATGGCGCTGCCCAGCCCGATCACGAGCGTCAGCGCAGCCAGCAGCCACACGGAGGTCCCGGGGCGCAGGCTCAGGGCGTACGCGGCGAGCCCGGCGGCCATGATCAGCATCCCGGGCAGCGCGATGCTCCGCGGTGCCACCTTGCCCAGCGCCCGGCCCACGAGAGGGGCGAGGACGGCGGAGAGCAGGGACATGGGCGCGTAGCTCAGTGCGGCCACCGTGGGGTTCAGCCCGCGCACGACCTGCAGGTAGAGCATCGCGGGGATGATCATGGAGTTCACGGTGAGGCTCACGGCGGCCATCGCGGCGTTGGCCAGGGTGAAGTTGCGCTGCCGCAACAGGGGCAGGGGCACGAGCGGTTCGGCGGGCGTCACGGCCTGCCACGCGAGGAAGGCCACGAGGATCAGCACGCCGGCGCCGATGACCATGGGAATCGTCACGGGACCCACCACGGTGGACCAGTCGTGGCTCTGGCCCTCCTGGATGCCGAAGACCACGAGGAACAGTCCGAGCCCGGAGAGCACCACACCCACGAGGTCCAGGGAGTGGCTGCGCACGGGCAGCCGGGGCAGGTGCACCGCGGCGCGCCACAGGGCGAAGATCCCCACGGGCACGTTGACCCAGAAGATCCAGCGCCACCCCGCGAGGTCCACCAGGATCCCGCCGAGCAGCGGCCCCACGAGGGTTGCGATCCCCGCGGTGGCACCCCAGATGCCCAGGGCCGTGCCACGGGTGGCCACCGGGAACATCCGGGTGATCACGGTCATCGTCTGCGGGGACATCAGCGCAGCCCCCAGCCCCTGCACCACCCGGGCCACCACGAGGGCCGTGATGTCCTGGGCGAAGCCGCACCACAGGGACGCCCCCGTGAAGACCGCAAGTCCCCACAGGTACACCGTGCGCGGTCCCAGCCGGTCCCCGAGCCGCCCCGTGATCAGCAGCGGCACCGCGTAGGCCAGCAGGTAGCCGCTCGTCACCCAAAGCACCCCGGAGATGTCGGTGTGCAGTCCCGCGGTGATCGCGGGGATCGCGGTGGACACGATGGTGGCGTCCACCAGGATCATGAAGAAGCCGAGCACCATGGCCCACAGCGCGTGCCACGCCCGCGGATCGGTGCCGTCCCGGGTCTCGGCGGTCGTGTGGCTCACGCGTGCTCCGTTCGCAGCATCTCCAGCAGTGCGGCCACGATCGGCAGGTCCGCGGGGATCCACGGGAGCGCCAGGATCGCGGCCGGATCGTCCAGCGGCAGCCACCGGACGTCCAGGTGGTCCTGCCCGTCCCGCACGCGCTGCTCCAGCGCGCGCACCGGGGAGGCTGCGGTATGGGGAGCCGGGGTTGAGAGGTGCGGCGCACAGGGGGCCGGGGCGTCCAGAACGTGGGCGTCCGGCGTCGTCGTGTCCGCCGCGGCGCAGACCGACGGCGGCGGCGCGTCCGACAGCGACGGGCCGTCCGACGGTTCGCGCAGCACCGCGGTGAACACCCGCATGACGGCGGAGCCGGTGAGCGGCCAGCCGTGCGGGCCGGGGGCGGGCACCTCGGCCAGCAGGTCCAAGTGAACGCCGAGCTCCTCGCGGCACTCCCGGAGCAGGGCGTCCCGCACACTCTCCCCCGGTTCTTGCTTGCCGCCGGGGAACTCCCACAGCCCGCGCAGGGACTCGGGGTAGGCGCGCTGGGCCGCGAGCACGCGGGTGGGCCACGCCGCGTCGTCCAGCACCGCGGCACCGACCACCCGTGTGCGGGGCTCTTCCGTGCTCACGACGTACCGGGTCCGGTCACGACGCCGCCGGCCCGCCGCTGCGCCCTCGCCGAGGCGTACAGGCAGACGGTGGCCGCGGTGCCCACGTTGAGGGACTCCGCCCGGCCGTACAGGGGCACGGCCACGGGCAGGTCAGCGAGCTCGAGCTCGGCGTCGGAGAGCCCCTGGGCCTCGTTGCCGAACAGCCAGGCCGTGGGCCCGTCCAGGCGCACCTCGTGCTCGGAGTGCGGCGCGGTGCCCGCCCAGTGCAGCAGGGCGGCGTCGGCGAGCTCGTCCACGCTCGCGCGGGCGTGACCGTCCGCGGCGAGCACCTGCACGGAGCGCTCGCGCGCGGCGGCGACGAAGGAGACGAGGTCCACCCCCGTGAGCACGGGGAGGTGGAAGAGGGATCCGGCCGTGGAGCGCACGGCCTTGGGGTTGTACGGGTCCACGCTGCCCTCGGAGAGCACCACGGCATCGGCGCCCGCGGCATCGGCGGCGCGCACCACGGTCCCGGCGTTGCCGGGGTCCTGCACCCGTGCCAGGACGCACACCAGGCGCGTGTCCGCGAGCGCGTCCTGCAGCGTGACCTCGGGGATCCGGCACACCGCGAGCATCCCCTGGGGCGTCACGGCATCCGTCATGGCGCCGAGCACCTCGGGGGTGACCATCCGCAGGAACACGCCCCTCCGGGACTCCAGGGCCTCCAGGTCCGCCGCGATACCCGGGTGGCGTTCGAGCTCCTGGCGCGTGACGTACACGGCGTCCAGGGCGGGTGCCCAGCGGCTGGGCCCCGCGTCGTCGTCGAGCGCGGCCCGCACCGCCTCCCGCACGTTCTGCGGGCCCTCGGCGCGGAACAGGCCGCGCTTGGAACGCGTCGAGCGCCTGGTCAACGCGGCCACGTCCCTCACCCGATCGGCACGGGGATTGGACAGCAGCCGGTCTTCCAGGCGCTCGACGAACGTCACAGCAGCACTCAGGCGGCGGTGCGCGGCGCGGAGGTGTCCTCCGGCAGGGCGTCCTTGGCCACCTGCACCAGGGCCGCGAACGCGTTCTCGTCGCTCACGGCCAGCTCGGCCAGCATGCGACGGTCCACCTCGACCTCAGCGGCCTTGAGGCCCTGGATGAAGCGGTTGTAGGTCAGGCCGTTGGCGCGGGACGCGGCGTTGATGCGCTGGATCCACAGCCGACGGAAATCGCCCTTCTTCTTGCGGCGATCGTTGTAGGAGTAGGTGTACGAGTGGAGCATCTGCTCCTTGGCCTTGCGGTACAGCCGCGAACGCTGACCGCGGTAGCCCGACGCCTTCTCCAGAACTTCCCGACGCTTCTTGTGGGCGTTGACTGCCCGCTTCACACGTGCCACGCGTGTACTCCTAACGATCTGGTCCCGGCACTCACCGGAACATCTCTACCGCCGCTCGGGGAGCGGCGAACTTCTGACTGGTCTGCGAGAAGGGCTTACTTGCCCAGCATCCGCTTGATGGCCTTGGCCTCGCCCGGGGTGGAGACGATCTGGTCGCCCGCGAGGCGGCGGGTCAGGCGGGAGGACTTGTGCTCCAGGTAGTGGCGGCGGTTGGCCTGCTGGCGCTTGACCTTGCCCGAGCCGGTGAGCTTGAAGCGCTTCTTGGCTCCGCTGTGGGTCTTCATCTTCGGCATGGTGGCCGTCTCCTTCTACATCGACCGGTGTGGGGCACACCGGTGGGTCGCGGCACGCAGGCCGCGACCACGCTGGTGCCGGGCGATCGCACGCCCGGCGCTGTCAATTCCTGGTGCCGCTACTTGGCGGCGGGGCCGGGCTTGCGCGCACCCGGCTTGGGCGCGGCAGGCTTGCCGGCCGCAGGCTTCGGCGCCGCAGGCTTGCCGGCCGCGGGCTTCGGGGCGGCGGGCTTGTCCGCCGTGCCCTGCTCGGTCGGCGCCGTGGCGGGCTTCTCGGCCGGGGCCTGCTCCGCCGGGGTGGCGGTCTGCTCCTCGGACCCGCTGGCCGGTGCCACGGTGGCCGTGACCTCGTCCTCGGGGGCCAGGGGGGCACTCTCCACGGTCTGGTCCTCGGCGGGCGACGACGCCGCGTCGCGCAGCTCGGCGGGGAACGCGTCCCCGATCGACTGGGTCACCGTCTCGGGCGAGGAGGTGTCCACGCGCTGCTTGCGCTGGTTCTCCGACTTGGACTTATCCCGCTGCTGCTGCTTGCGGGCCTCGGCCCGGGCCTCCGCCTTGTTCTTGAGCGGCCCGATGACCATGACCATGTTGCGTCCGTCCACGCGGGGCGCGGTCTCCACGACACCGACCTCGGCGACGTCTTCCGCGAGCCGCTCGAGCAGGCGCACACCCATCGCGGGGCGCTGCTGCTCACGGCCGCGGAACTGGATCATGGCCTTGACCTTGTCACCCGCGGAGAGGAACCGTTTGGCGTGGCCCACCTTGGTCTCGTAGTCGTGCGTGTCGATCTTCAGACGGAAACGCACTTCCTTGAGCACCGTGTTGGCCTGGTTCTTGCGGGACTCACGGGCCTTGACCGCGGCTTCGTACTTGTACTTGCCGAAGTCCATGAGCTTGGCCACGGGAGGCTTGGCGTTCGGGGCGACCTCGACCAGATCGAGATCCGATTCACGGGCTAGCCGCAGCGCGTCCTGAACGCGCACGATGCCGACCTGCTCGCCGCCAGGTCCGACGAGACGGACTTCCGGGACACGGATTCTGTCATTGATACGTGGATCGCTAATGCCAATCTCCTGAGTTCGTGGGTTTCCCCGTGGGTGGGACTGCCACCGCAACGAAAAAACCTCCGCTGCGGCACGCGCGAGCGGAGGTCAGGGACCACACGAGGACCGCACTGCACGTCCCCCACCGTGGGTGGAGGACCGGTCCGGTCCGGTACCCGGTCGCCTGGGATTCCCGGTCGGGACCGGGAACGGCGGCGGGTGGGAGTTGCCTCCGCTTGCACACTGCCAGCCATCATAGCGCACGGGGGCGGTACCCGGCCACTCCTCCGCCGGTCCTCCGGGAGCACGGGGCGGGACGCGCCGGGGGCGGGTGCCCTGTTCTACAGTGGGTCCATGTCCGAGCAACCGCGCCCCGAGCGCTTCGAATTCGCCGCCAACCCGTCAGCCGGAACCACCGAGCAGGCCCCCGCCGCCGACGCCACGGGCCTCCCGCCGGAGGCGCTGGAGGAGGTCGGGCACCAGATGCGGGACATCGCCGAGGTTCCAGCCGTGGAGGTCATCACCACGGCCGCGGTGCACCTGATGAGTGCCGCGGCGGTCAAGTGCGGGCTCGCCGCGGAGGAGGACGCCGAGGAGCTCAGGGACCTCGACGAGGCCCGCAAGCTCATCACCGCCCTCGCCGGTTTCGTCACGGCGGCCGCACCCGAGATCGGGTCCCAGCACGCGGGACCGCTGCGCGACGGGCTTAAGTCCCTGCAGCTGGCCTTCCGCGAGGCGTCCCCGTTCCCCGATGCCCCCGGTGCCGGCCCGGGCGAGAAGTTCACCGGCCCCGTCTACGGCTGAGCCGGATCCCCGGTCCTGCGGCCCCCGGTCCTGCCGGGGGCCGCAGTCATTGGCGCGGCGGGACGGCAGCCGGAAGGTGACGGCGTTCTCCGGGCGTGAACCTTCGTCGACGGAATCGGAGATGACCTGGTCGGGTGGATCGGCGCTGTCGCCGTCGAGGCCGCGCGGGTCGGCCCCGCTCGGCCAAGAGCCGGGTGTTCCCCGGTGGTCGCCGGCTGAGGATCAGCACGGCGCACGGGGCCCTCGGGCACGCACGTCCCGCGCAGCGGTTCCTGCGCTCAGGAGGTCAGCCGCAGCTGGACCGAGTCCACGCTCTCGGCCATGATCTGCTCCGCGGCCAGTGCCTCCTGGAAGCCCTGCACGGCAGCGGCCACCTCGGTCTCGGGCAACCCGGGCCGCAGCTGCAGGGACACGGTGAGCTCCGGGCCCTCTCCCCCGCCGCGCAGCACCGCGGCGTCACCCCGCACGGCGTCGACGCCCCTGCCGGGGCCCGCGAGCGCCGAGACGATGCCGGGGATCCCCACGGCGGCGCGGGTCACGGCGTCGTCCACCGCGAAGTCCCGGTACGACGGCGTCCACTCACGCCCCTGCGCGAGCGCCCACAGCGCGGGGCGCCGCACCACGAACGCCGGGTCCGACGCCGGGTCCACCACGAGCAGCGACGAGCCGTCCTGCACCGCGGACAGTGCGGCCCTGCGCAGCTCCGCGGCCACCGGACGGGCCTCGCCGTTCCACGCGCTCAGCGCCCGGGTGGAGGTGAACACGGGAAGCGCCTGACGGCCGTCGGAGGCCTGCAGGCTCACGAGCGCCATGTCCGCCTCCTTGTCCGAGACGAGCCCGTCCCGAGTGATCTGGGACCGGAAGACCTGCGCCACGATGGGGACGAACACCCGCACCCCGGGCAGTGCGCCCACGACGTCCTGCTCCCCCGCCCGACCCGCACGCCACGCGTCGAGCGCGGCGGCCAGGTCCGGATCGGCAGTCCCGGGGTCGTCGGGGAACTGGTGCGTGTGGCTCGTGCCCTCACCGAGGTTGCGGCCCTCCCACGCCTGACCACCCGTGTCCGTGGGGCCGCCGGCCGAGCGCAGCTGGGCGGCGATGTGCGGAGGAAGGGGGCGGGCGGCGTCGTCAGGCACCGGGGCGACCCGCGACGTCGAGCGCCTGCGCGAGCGTGAACCTGCCCGCGTACAGGGCCTTGCCCACGATGGCGCCCTCCACACCGGAGGGAACCAGCTCGCGCAGGGCCGCGATGTCCTCCAGCGAGGAGATCCCGCCGGAGGCCACCACGGGCTTGTCCGTGCGGCGGGCCACCTCCGCGAGCAGCTCGGTGTTGGGCCCGCGCAGCGTGCCGTCCTTGGTGACGTCCGTGACCACATAGCGCGCGCAGCCGTCCGCCTCGAGGCGCTCCAGAACCTCCCACAGGTCCCCGCCCTCCTCGGTCCAGCCGCGCGCGGCGAGCGTGGTGCCCCGCACGTCCAGTCCCACGGCGATGAGGTCCCCGTGCTCGGCGATCACGCGGTGGGTCCACTGCGGGTTCTCCAGCGCGGCCGTGCCCAGGTTGATGCGGGCCGGGCGCAGGGACAGCACGCGCTCCAGGGACTCGTCGTCACGGATCCCGCCGGACATCTCGATCTTCAGGTCCAGGTTCTCGGCCACGTGGCGCAGCACCTCGATGTTGTCCCCGCGCCCGAACGCGGCGTCCAGGTCCACCAGGTGCAGCCACTCGGCGCCCGCGTCCTGCCACGCACGCGCGGCCTCCAGCGGATCGCCGTAGCCCGTCTCGGAGCCCGCCTCGCCCTGGACGAGTCGGACGGCCTGTCCGCCCTGGACGTCCACGGCGGGCAGCAGCTCGAGCCGACGGTCGGTGTTCTCTGTCATGGGTCTCCTCACGTGGGCGCCGGGTGGCGCGGTTCTGGGTGGTGGCCCGCGGCGGGGCGGGGTCAGGTCCCGGTCGGGACCGCGTGCGGCGTCGGCGGTGGCACGGCGCCGCGGCCCGGAGGTGGTGCAGCGTGCGGTGCGCCCGACGTCGACGCGACGCGCACGTCGGTCCGGGGCGCGCTCACACGCTCGTGAACCACGAGTAGCCGCCGTAGCCGATCAGCGCCGCGGCAACGAGCCCCAGCAGCACCACGGACCACAGCGGTTTGCGCTGCTGGGCGAACGAGAGGGCGCCGCCCACGAAGAACGCGCCCGCCACCAGGACCAGGACCGAGGCGGTCATGCGGTCACCTCCGTCCCGGGCTCGGGGACCCTGTCGTCGAGCCTGCCCGTGCGGGGCAGGGTGGAGAGCCAGTTGCGCAGCAGGGCGATCCCCGCGTGCGAGGACTTCTCCGGGTGGAACTGGGTGGCGCTCAGGGGGCCGTTCTCCACGGCGGCCACGAAGGGGGCGCCGTGCTCGGACCACGTGACCGCGGGCGGGGTCATCACCGGGATGCTCTGGTCGAACTCCCACTGCTGCACCCCGTAGGAGTGCACGAAGTAGAACCGCTCGTCCTGCAGACCACGGAAGAGCACCGAGTCCTGCGGGGCCCGCACCGTGTTCCACCCCATGTGGGGCACCACGGGTGCGTCGAGCCGCTCCACGGTGCCCGGCCACTGGCCGAGCCCCTCGGTCTGCTCCCCGTGCTCCACACCGCGCTCGAACATCACCTGCAGACCCACGCAGATGCCCAGGACCGGGCGGCCCCCACTGATCCGCCGGTCGATCAGCCGCGGTGCGTCCACGGCCCGCAGCCCCTGCATGACGGCCTCGAACGCGCCGACGCCGGGCACCACGAGCCCGTCCGCGTCCAGGACGTCCCGGGGCTCCGCGCTGAGCCGCACCCGCGCCCCGGCCGCTTCCAGGGCCCGGACCGCGGAGCGCACGTTGCCCGCCCCGTAGTCGAGCACGACGACGCTCGGTGCGTCCTGCGCGCCGTCGCCCTCCCGCGCGGGGGCCGGTGCCGCGCTCACAGCGCGCCCTTGGTGGAGGGAATGGCATCCGCCATCCGGGGGGCCGGTGCCGCGCTCACAGCGCGCCCTTGGTGGAGGGAATGGCATCCGCCATCCGGGGGTCCGGCTCCACAGCCTCGCGCAGCGCACGGGCCAGGGCCTTGAACTGCGCCTCCACGATGTGGTGCGGGTCCCGGCCGCGGACCACGTCCATGTGCAGGCACAGCTGGGCGTGGTGGGCGAGGGACTCGAGCACGTGACGGGTCATGGAGCCCGTGAAGTGCCCCCCGATCAGGTGGTACTGCTGACCCTCCGGCTCCCCCGTGTGCACCACGTAGGGACGCCCGGAGACGTCCACGACGGCCGAGGCCAGTGCCTCGTCCAGGGGCACCACGGCCTGGCCGAAGCGCCGGATGCCGCGCTTGTCCCCGAGCGCCTCACGCAGGGCCTCTCCCAGCACGATGGCGGTGTCCTCCACGGTGTGGTGGACGTCGATGTGGGTGTCGCCGTGGGCGTGAACGTCCAGGTCGATCAAGGAGTGCTTGGACAGGGCCGTGAGCATGTGGTCGTAGAAGGGCACCGTGGTCTCGATGTGCGAGACCCCGGTGCCGTCCAGGTTCAGGCTCACCCGCACCGAAGACTCGCTCGTGACGCGCTCCACCGTGGCGGTGCGCGGCGCGGGGGATGCCGGTGCGGCCGTGAACTGTGTGCCGGTATCGCTCATCTGTGGTGCTGACTCCTCGTGGTGGGTGGTGTCCCGCGGGTGGCCCGCCCCCGCGAGCTGCTGCTCTCGGCGCCGGGCGCGGCTGCCGCTCGTGGCCCGGGATGTTCGAGCCGACGGTCGGGGGCGGTGACCTCGCGGAACGGACGGCCCGGGACCGTTCCAGTCTAGGACGCCCGGGCGGACGCTCTGCGGACGGACTCGCGCGCGAGACGTCCACCCAGCGCCGAGGCCGCGGATCCGGCGTGCTCCCTCATGCGGTGGCGAGGCACGCACGCACCGCGGCGAGGAACGCGGTGGTCTCCTCCTCGGTGCCGGCGGTGACCCGGAGGTGGCCGGGGATCCCGACATCCCGCACGAGCACCCCCCGGTCCAGCAGTCCCTGCCACATGGCGTGGGCGTCCCCCGCGCAGTCGAAGAACACGAAGTTGGAGTCGGACACCGCCGGGGTGAGCCCGAGCCGGGTGAGCTCCGAGACGATGCGGTCCCGCTGGGCCTTGACGTCCTCGACGGTCGCGAGCAGCTCCGGGTGGTGCGCGAGCGCGGCAAGGGCCGTGGCCTGCGTGACCGAGGACAGGTGGTACGGAAGCCGGACCAGACGCATGGCGTCCGCCACGTGCGGTGCGGCGGCGAAGTACCCCAGGCGGGCCCCGGCCAGCGCGAAGGCCTTGCTCATGGTGCGGGAGACGATCAGCCGGGGCCGCCCCTCCAGCAGGGTCAGGGCCGAGGGGGTGCCCTGGCGCGCGAACTCCGCATAGGCCTCGTCCACGACCACGACGGTCTGCGTGGCCTCCCCCGCCTCGTACACGGCCGAGACGACGTCGAGGTCGAGCGCGGTGCCGGTGGGGTTGTTCGGGGAGCACAAGAACACGACGTCGGGCGCGTGCTCGCGCACCTGGCGGGCGGCGGAGTCCGCGTCGAGGGAGAAATCGGTGTCCCGCTCCCCCTCGATGAACGCGGTGCCCGTGCCGAGCGCGAGCAGCGGGTACATCGAGTAAGTGGGAACGAAGCTGAGCAAGGACCGTCCCGGACCACCGAAGGCCTGCAGGATCTGCTGCAGGATCTCGTTGGACCCGTTGGCGGCCCACAGGTTCTCACGGGTGAGCCCGTGACCCAGGTACGAGGCCAGGGACTCGCGCAGAGCGGTGAAGTCCCGGTCCGGGTACCGGTTGAGGGACGACGCAGCCGCCTGCACGCCCCGGGTGATGGCCTCGACGACGCCCGGCGGGACGGGGTGGGTGTTCTCGTTGGTGTTCAGCGCCACCCGAACCTCCAGCTGCGGGGCCCCGTAAGGGGACATGCCACGCAGGTCGTCGCGGAGCGGCAGGGACGAGACGGTGTTCTCCGGAGAATTCACCGGCCCAGTCTAACGGCCGGGTCTATCGGGACGGCACTTCCAGGACCTGCCCCGCGGAGAGGTCCGGGGAGGTCAGGCCGTTGAGCTCAGCGATGTCACGCATGACCTCGCGGGGGTCCCGCTGCGGATCCGCCGCCACGGCGATCTCCCACAGGCTCTGCCGGGACTGGACCGTCACGCTGTGCGTGACCGGGGCTCCCACCGCATCGGTGGAGGCGTGCACGGTAGGAGGCAGCAGGAACACCGCGGCCACCACGAGCAGCGCCGCAGCACCCGTGACCACCGGCAGACCGATCAGCAGGAACCGGCCCCGACGGGTCAGTCGGAGGACGGCCCCCGCGGCGGAGTCCACGGAGCCCGCCGGACGGGCCTCAGCGGCGGAGACTCCCCGCACGATGGCCCTGATCCCCGAGATCCGAGACGCCGCATCGCCTGCGTGGCCGCCCGGCGCGGTCTCGCCGCGACCGGCACCGCTCCGTGCGGCGTTCCCGCGCGCGGCGCTGCCCGGCACGACCTTCCCGCGGAGACCCGCGACTCGCGCCGGGGTGCTCCGACGCTCTGACCCGAGACCCGCGGCACCGCGACCATCTGAACCCCGACCCGCTGCATCCCGGGCCGCTGCACCCCGAGCAGCGCCCACGCGGACCCGCGCGCCCCGGGTGCCGTGCAGCACGGCGCGGCGGGCGGTCCCCGGCATGGTGAGAGCGGTCATGGCAACCTCCTGGTGGTCTGTCTGGTGCCACCGTCCGGTGGCGGTGTTCGAACGCCGGTGGCGTGTAGAACACATCTTCGAATCACTGGAACCAGTTCTAGCACGGATGTACGAATCCTGTCGAGGTCTGTTTCGAACACATATTTGAATACGCAGGCCAGCGCGGGTTAAGCTAGTGCGACACCCGTGACAGTCGACCCCACGTCTCCGACACGCATAAGCGGACGGCGCTCCGCGGCCCAAACCTTCGGGAGCGCAGTGTGCGACGCGGCGAAAGGACCCCGCTCGTGAGCACCACTTCCCCGGCTCAGCAGACACCCGGCCCGCGCGCTGGAGCACTCTCCGACCGTCAGGCCAAGATCCTCGGCGCCGTGCAGCGCTCGATTGCGGACCGGGGGTACCCGCCGTCCATGCGCGAGATCGGCGACATCGTGGGGCTGGCCTCGCTCTCGAGCGTCACCCACCAGCTCGGCCAGCTGGAGAAGTGGGGGTACCTGCGCCGGGACCCGCGCCGACCGCGCGCCATGGAGGTGCTGCGCCCGCTCAGCCAGCAGGAGCTCGACCGCCACCTGGGAGCCGCGGAGTCCGCGGGTGAGCAGTCCCCCTCCGGCGCCTCAGTGTCGCCCCTGGTGCCCACCATGTCCGCGGTGCCCGCGGTCGACGAGGACGCCGCCATGGTCCCGGTGCCTCTCGTGGGACGGATCGCGGCCGGCGGGCCCATCACCGCCGAGCAGTCTGTCGAGGGGGTCTACTCCCTGCCCCGGCAGTTCGTGGGCCACGGCCAGCTGTTCATGCTCAGGGTCTCCGGCGACTCCATGATCGACGCCGCCATCTGCGACGGGGACTGGGTGGTCGTGCGGCAGCAGAACTCCGCGGAGAACGGGGACGTGGTGGCCGCGCTGCTCGACGACGAGGCCACCGTGAAAACCTTCCGACAGCGGGACGGCCACACCTGGCTGCTGCCGCAGAACACCCGCTACGAGCCCATCCTGGGCGACCACGCCACGGTGATGGGCAAGGTCGTGTCGGTGTTCCGCTCCCTGTGACGCCCGCCCGGCCTGAGCGCGGCCCGCAGAGCGCGCGGTCGAGGGCCGCCCGGATCACGCCGGACGGCAAACCCGCGGGACTGCACGGTTCGAGCAACGCCCGGGATCAGGACCGGTTCAGCCGCTGCAGGGCGCCCAGCACGGTGCTCCTGTCCGTGGTCGGCCACAGCGGGGGCAGCGAGCGGGCCAGGAACGAGCCGTAGCGTGCGGTGGCCAGCCGGGAGTCCAGCACCGCCACCACACCCCGGTCCCCGCTCGCCCGGATCAACCGCCCCGCGCCCTGCGCGAGCCGCACGGCGGCGTGGGATGCGGAGACCGTCATGAAGCCGTTGCCCCCGGCGCGCTCGGCCGCACGGGTCCGCGCGGTCCCCAGGGGGTCGTCCGGGCGCGGGAACGGGATCCGGTCGATCACCACCAGGCGGCAGGACTGACCCGGCACGTCCACGCCCTGCCACAGGCTCATGGTGCCGAACAGGCTGGCCGCGGGGTCGTCCGTGAAGTCCTTCACGAGGGACGGCAGCGATGCGTCCCCCTGGCACAGGATCGGGAGCTCCGTGCGTTCGCGCAGGGCCTCGGCGGCGTCCTCCGCGGCACGCCGTGACGAGAAGAGCCCCAGAGCACCGCCCCCCGATGCCTCCAGCAGGGCCAGCAGCTCGTCCAGCTGCTCGCCGGCCACGCCCCGGCTCGGCTTGGGCAGGTGCTTGGCCACGTAGAGGATGCCCTGGCGCCGGTAGTCGAAGGGGCTGCCCACGTCCACGCCCCGCCACGACGGCGCGCCCGGACCCTGCAGACCCAGGGAGCCGGCGACCGAGGAGAAGGAGGACCCCACGGCCAGGGTCGCGGAGGTCAGCACCACGGTCCGGCCGTCGAAGAGACCTTCCCGCAGGGGCCCCGCAACGCTCAGCGGGGCGATGTTGAGGGTCGCGGGCTCTCCCGCGTCGGTTCCCACGTACCCCTCCGTGGGGCTCCACCGGCCCACGCGGGAGACCCACAGGACGTCGTGGGTGGTGTCCGCACCGAGCACGCGGTCCGCGGTGTCCAGCAGCTCCGACAGCCGCGAGCGCGCGGCGTGGCGCCCGGCGTCCTCGCCCTTGGTCTCCCCCTTGGTCTCACTGAGACCGGTGCGCGCGGCGTCCTGGATCCCCCGGACGGCGTAGACCTGCTCCTCGGTGAACCCGCGCGGCAGCAGACCAGACTGCTCGTCGTCGAACGCCTTGTCGAAGGCCTGCGCGGCCCGTTCGAGGGCATCGCTCGACGCCGCGGTGTGCTTGCGCACCGCCGTTCCTGCCGCGCGCACGGCCGCGGCGGACAGCGAGGCCGTGACCGCCCCGGTCACGCGGTCGCGCAGCTCGTGCGCCTCGTCCACGATCACCACGTCGTGCTCCGGCAGCACCGCGAGTCCCTCGAACGCGTTGATCGCGAGCAGCGCGTGGTTGGTGATCACGATGTCCGCCTCGCCCGCCTGGGCCCGGGCACGTTCCGCGAAGCACTGCTCCACGAGGGGGCACTTCCGCCCGAGGCACTCCTTCGCGGTCACGGACACCTGGCGCCAGGCGGCGTCCGAGACGCCGGGGTGGATGTCGTCCCGGTCCCCCGTGTCGGTGATCTCGACCCACTCGCGCAGCCGCACGACCTGCTGGGCGAGCCCGCCGAGCGGCCGGTCTGTGCAGGGCTCGCCCCCGGGGACGCTGAACAGGGCGGCGTCCTCCTCCTCCGGGTAGCCGCCCTCGACCTTGTGCAGGCACGCGTAGTTCGAGCGTCCCTTGAGCAGGGCGACGTCCGGACGTTCGTGCAGCTCGTCCTCCAGGGCGTCGAGCAGCCGGGGGACGTCTCGCCCGGTGATCTGCGACTGCAGTGCCAGTGTGGCGGTGGCGACCACCACGGGCTTGTCCGAGCTGCGGGCGTGGACCAGCGCGGGGATCAGGTAGGCGAGCGACTTGCCCGTGCCCGTGCCCGCCTGCACGAGCAGGTGGCGGTGGGTCTGCAGGGCCTCGGCGACCTTCGCCGCCATGAAGCGCTGTCCGTCGCGGCGCTGCCCCCCGAGGGCGGTCACGGCGGCATCGAGAAGCTCCAGGGCGTCCGCGCCGCCGGGCAGGGACTCCGGGCGGACGTCCGAGACGTCCTTCCCGGACTCGTCGACGAACGGCGCACTCATGCGCCCTGCGTGTCCTGTTCCCCGACGTCGTGGGGCTGCGGGCGGTCGCTGCGGTACTGCTGGAGGTCCTCCACGAGGTCTTCGCGGACCCGGACGTGCAGCCGGGTCCCGTCCGGGGTGTGCTCGGTGCTGAGGATCTCGGCGTCCTGGGCGTGCAGCCGGGAGACCACCTCGCCGTGGACGTACGGCACGAGGAGGTCGAGGTCGTGGTTCGGACGCGGGATGGCCGCGGAGATCATCCGGCGCAGCTCCTCGATCCCCTCACCGGTGCGCGCGGAGACCGCCACGGAGGGGCTCTCGTGGTTGCGTAGCCGGGCGAGCACCACGGGATCGGCGATGTCCGACTTGTTCAGCGCCACGATCTCCGGGATGTCGTTGGCCCCCACGTCCGTGAGGACGTCCCGCACGGCCTTGAGCTGGCCCTCCGGGTCCGGGTGGGAGGCGTCGACCACGTGCACGATGACGTCCGCGTCCGCGACCTCCTCCAGCGTGGAGCGGAACGCCTCGACCAGCTGCGTGGGCAGCGAGCGCACGAAGCCCACGGTGTCGGCGAGGGTGTAGCCGATGCCGTCCGGGGTCTGGGCCTTGCGGACCGTGGGGTCCAGGGTGGCGAACAGCGCGTTCTCCACGAGCACCCCGGCGTCCGTGAGCCGGTTGAGCAGGGAGGACTTGCCGGCGTTGGTGTAGCCCGCGATGGCCACCGACGGCACGGCGTTGCGCCGGCGGTTGAGCCGCTTGGTCTCCCGTGCGGGCTTCATGGCCGCGATCTCACGGCGCAGCTTGGCCATCCGCTGGCGGATGCGGCGGCGGTCGAGCTCGATCTTGGTCTCACCGGGACCGCGGCTGCCAATGCCCTCGCCCGACGCCGCCCGGCCACCGGCCTGGCGGGACAGGGACTCACCCCAGCCGCGCAGGCGCGGGAGCATGTACTCGAGCTGCGCGAGCTCCACCTGGGCCTTGCCCTCCTTGGACTTCGCGTGCTGCGCGAAGATGTCCAGGATCAGGCCGGTGCGGTCGATGACCTTGACCTTCACCACGTCCTCGAGCGCACGGCGCTGGGAGGGGGCGAGTTCGGCGTCCACAATCACGGTGTCCGCCCCGGTGGCGGCGACCACGTCCTTGAGCTCGAGTGCCTTTCCGGAGCCGAGGTACGTGCCCGGGTCCGGGTTCACGCGCCGTTGCAGCATGCCGTCCATGACCTCCGAGCCTGCCGTCTCCGCGAGCGCCGCGAGCTCACGCAGGGAGTTCTCGGCCTCCGCCAGGGTGCCGCTGGAGTACAGCCCGGCGAGGACCACGCGTTCGAGCCGCAGCTGGCGGTACTCGACCTCGGTGACGTCCTCCAGCTCCGTGGACAGCCCGGCCACACGCCGCAGGGCGTGGCGCTCCGCGAGATCCTGCTGGTCCCCGTCCGAGGGGACGTGGACGTCGTCCTCGTCCGCGAGCTCCCGGGCGCGACCGAGGCGCTCGTGGCCCGCGCGCGGCGCGGCGGCGTCGTCCTCCGGGACGTGGCCGTCCGCGGTGACAACGGGTTCGGTGCGGGAGCGAGCACGCGCGAGGACGCGCGAGACGACGTCCTCGAGCTCGGATCCGGTCAGGTCACCGGAACGCCCGGGTTCATCCGACGCGTGGTTCCGGTGGGAAGAAGTGTCAGTCATGGTTCCTTGATCTGCGCTGGGGCTGGGTCGGGCCAGTCTAGCGCCGGGCGCGGACACGCTGCGCTGGGCACTACCATGTGGAGCCATGGCCCCCGAACACCCCGCTGCGCACTACTTCGTCTCCGATCCCACGCTGCCCGAGAGGCCCCGCCGGATCGACGTGGAACTGCGTGGACGGCACGTGCAGGTGGGCACCGCCGCGGGGGTGTTCTCCCCCGGGGACCTGGACAGGGGGACGGCGGCGCTGCTGCGCAGCGTGCCGGATCCCGAGGGGCGCGAGCTGCTGGACATCGGGTGCGGGTGGGGGCCCCTCACGATCGCGCTGGCACAGGCGGCGCCCGAGGCGCGGGTCACCGCGGTGGACGTCAACGAGCGCAGTCTGCGCCTCACGGCCGAGAACGCCGCCGCGCTGGGGCTGTCCGGTGTGGAGGCGCTGCTGCCGGGCGACGTTCCCGCCGGGCGCACGTTCGACACCATCTGGTCCAACCCGCCCATCCGCGTGGGCAAGGATGCGCTGCACGAGATCCTCGCCACGTGGCTGCCTCGGCTGAGCCCGGGCGGCACCGCGTGGCTCGTGGTGCAGAAGAACCTGGGCGGGGACTCGCTGCAGCGCTGGCTCGCCGCCACCCTCGGCGCCGACTTCGCCGTGCGGCGAGCCGCCACGGACAAGGGTTTCCGGATCCTCACGGTCCACAGGGACCCTGCGTCCCACGGCGCCCCTGAGCAGACGCACGCCGGGTGACGACGCCGCCCACTCCCTCCCGGGCCTAGACCAGCTCGGCGGTCGCCACGACCCGCACGGGACCCGCGAGCACCACGTGCTCCGTGCCGTCCGGGGCGGGCACGAACGTGACGGAGAGGACCCCGCCGGGGACCTGGACGAACCAGCGGTCCGGTGACTGCGGACCGCCCCAGAACCTCGTGGCCGCCGCGGCCGCGCACGCCCCCGTGCCGCACGAGTGGGTCTCCCCCACGCCGCGCTCGTGCACGCGCATCTCGAGGCGCCCGAGGTCGGTGTCGTCGTGCTCGAGAGGCACCACGAACTCCACATTGGTGCCGTCAACGGGGACGGGGTCCACCGCGGGAGCCGTGTGCAGGTCCAGGGTGTCGAGCTTCTCCCCCTCGGAGAGCACCACCACGGTGTGGGGATTGCCCATGCCGATCGAGACCCCCGGGCGGGGCACCGTGAGCCCGGCCGCGGTGACCACGCAGTCCGAACCGCGCTCACGGGCGAGCTCCCCGCGGGTGAAGCTCCACGGGCCCATGTCCACCGCGTAGCCGCCCGACGTGCGGGCCACCGTGCGCACCCCCGCCCGGGTGCCGATGCGCAGCCTCGCCCCCCGCGGCAGCGTGACGAGACCCTCGCGCACCAGGTGGTCCACGAACACCCGGACCCCGTTGCCGCACATCTGGGCCACGGAGCCGTCCGCGTTGCGGTAGTCCATGAACCACTCGGCGTCCGGGTGGCGCTCGAGCAACCGCCGCCCCTCCTCCAGGTCCCGGGAGCGCACAGCCCGGATGAGGCCGTCCCCGCCCAGACCCAGGTGGCGGTCGCACACGGCGGCCACGGTCTCCGGAGGGACGTCCAGGCTGCCGTCCCGGTCCGTGAAGACCACGAAGTCGTTGCCCGTGCCGTGCGCCTTGTTCACCCGCACGCCCACCAGTTCGCTCCAGCCCACTGTGTGTCCTGTCCCCTCGTCGATCGTGTTCATGCGCGTCATCCTACTGAGCCGCCACGAGCCGCACGGCGCCGGCCGTGAGGCCGTCGATGCCGTTCGGATCCCCGGCGTCCAGCCAGTGCACGCGGGGGTCCGCGCCGAACCACGTGCGCTGGCGCTTGGTGAAGCGACGGGTCGCCGCGACCGTGTCCTCGCGGGCCTCGTCCAGGGTCGCCGAGCCGTCCAGCACGGCCAGCAGCTGCGGGTACCCGAGGGCCCGGCCCGCCGTGGGGCTCTCCCGCAGCCCCCGCGCCTCCAGGGCCTTCACCTCCTCCAGCCAGCCCCGTTCCAGCATGAGGTCCACGCGGTGCGCGAGGCGGCGGTTCAGCACCTCTCGGTCCATGGCGAGCCCGATCTGGACCGTGGGCTGCACGTAGCGGCGCTCGGGCATGAAGGACGTGAACGGGCGTCCGGTGAGGTCGTGCACCTCCAGGGCCCGCACGAGCCTTCGGTCGTCCTTGACGCGCTCCGCCGACCCCGGGTCCACCGCGGCGAGCTCACGCAGCAGCGCGGCTCTGCCCCGCTCCCGCAGCTGCTCCTCCCGGCGGGCCCGGACGGTGGCGTCCGTGCCGGGGAACTCGATCGCGTCCAGCGCCGCCCGCACGTACAGCCCCGAGCCGCCGACCAGCACCGGCACCCGGCCGCGGCCGCGGATCTCGTCCACCGCTCGGCGGGCATCGCGCTGGAACGCGGCCACGGAGGCCTCCTCGTGGATCTCCAGCACGTCCAGCAGGTGGTGGGGCACGCCCTGGCGTTCCTCAGGGGTGAGTTTCGCCGTGCCGACGTCCATGCCCCGGTAGAGCTGCAGGGCGTCCGCGTTGACGACCTCCCCGTCCAGCTCCCGGGCCAGGGCGATCGCGAGCTCGGACTTCCCCGTGCCGGTGGGCCCGACCACCGCCACGAGGGGAATGCGGGTGTCTTCCCTGCCCGCGTCCGGTGCACTCACGGCCGGTCAGGACTTCCGCAGGGTGGGCATGCCGAGCCCCACGGCCTGCGGGGAGCCGGCGGACGACGGCGCGGCGCACGACTCCGCTTGCGCGGCCTCCCACGCGTCCCCGCCGCGGGACCGGCGCAGCGCGTACTGGGAGGCGTCCGCGGGGTCCGCGAGCAGGTGGTACGACGCCGCGCCGGTGACCGGTACGGAGACGACGTCGCCCGGGCGAGGCGCCACGGCGCCGTCGGGAACCGTGAAGTGGACGAGGCGCTGGTCCCGGCTGCGCCCCGAGAGCCGGTGCGTGGACTCGGACTTGCGCCCCGACTGGGCGCTGACGAGCACCTCGGCCCGCGTGCCGACGAGCTGCCGGTTGAGCCGGGCACTGATGCCGTCCTGGAGAGCGGTGAGGCGCTCGAAACGTTCCTGGACCACGGCCGCCGGCACCTGGTCCGCCATCTCCCCCGCGGGCGTGCCCGGCCGGATGGAGTACTGGAACGTGAAGGCCGAGGAGAACTCCGAGGCCGCCACGACGTCCAGGGTGTCCTGGAAGTCCTGCTCCGTCTCCCCAGGGAAGCCCACGATGATGTCCGTGGTGATGGCGGCGTCCGGGATGCGGTCCCGCACGCGGTCCAGGATGCCCAGAAACCTGGTGGACCGGTAGGAGCGGCGCATCCGCTTGAGGATCCTGTCCGAGCCCGACTGCAGGGGCATGTGCAACTGGGGCATTACATTGGGGGTCTCGGCCATCGCGTCGATCACGTCGTCCGTGAACGCCGCGGGGTGAGGGCTCGTGAACCGGATCCGTTCCAGGCCCTCGATCTCCCCGCACGCGCGCAGCAGCTTGGCGAAGGCACCGCGGTCGCCGAACTCCACACCGTAGGAGTTCACGTTCTGCCCGAGCAGGGTGACCTCCACCGCACCGGAGTCCACGAGCGCGCGCACCTCGGCCAGGATGTCCCCCGGGCGCCGGTCCTTCTCCTTGCCGCGCAGCTGCGGGACGATGCAGAACGTGCACGTGTTGTTGCACCCCACCGAGATGGACACCCACCCCGCATAGGCCTGCTCACGTTTGGTGGGCAGGGCGGAGGGGAACGTCTCGAGGGACTCGAGGATCTCCACCTGAGCCTGCTGGTTGTGGCGCGCCCGCTCCAGCAGCACGGGCAGGGAGCCGATGTTGTGGGTTCCGAAGACGACGTCCACCCACGGGGCCTTCTCCACGATGGTGGAGCGGTCCTTCTGCGCGAGGCACCCGCCCACGGCGATCTGCAGGCGGTCGTTGCGGCGCTTGACCGGAGCGAGCTGACCCAGCTGCCCGTAGAGCTTGTTGTCCGCGTTCTCCCGCACGGCGCACGTGTTGAACACCACGAGGTCCGGCTCCCGCCCCACCGCGGGCACGTAGCCCGCGTTCTCGAGCAGGCCCGTGATCCGCTCGGAGTCGTGGGCGTTCATCTGGCAGCCCAGCGTGCGCACCTCGTAGGCGGGCGCACCCTGTCCCTCGCGGGGCACGGTCACGGCGCCCGTGGCGTTCAGGGGGCTGGGGTCCGGTGCGGTGTGGGGCATCTGAGTCACCAGATCATCTTAGGGAGGGGGGTCAAGTTTCCCGGCATCCAGCACGGGCCCGGTGGGAACGCGCCAAGTCCGGGTCGGGAGCACCCGGGTGCACGAGTGCCCGCGCGCCCCGGAGTTCGGCATCCCGAGTGATCGGCGTCCGAAGCGCATTGCCCGCCCGGCCCACCGGTCACGGCCACCACGGCGGCGGGCCCGGAGAGCCGGTTCACCCGCGGGCGAGGGGGCTCACGGGGTGTCCCACACCTCGGCGCCGTCCAGGTCCGTGCGCTCGTCCTCGGCGGCGGCGCCGAGATCGGCGAGGGCGTCCTTGACGACCCCGAACGCGAGGGAGGGCGGATACCCCTTGCGGCCGAGCATGCTCACGAGTCTGCGGGTGAGCCGGTCCCGTTCCGCGCGGTCCGTGAGGTCCGCCGAGGCCGGGAGCTTCTTGCGGACGAGCGCGCGGGCGTCACGCAGCTCGTCCTCGTCACTGCGCTGCTCGAGTGCGGCGTCCGCGATCTCCCCCGTGATGCCCCGCTGGGCCAGTTCACGACGGAGGGAGGAGCGGGAGAGCTTGCGGGTCTCGGCCCGGGAACGGACGAACATTTCCGCAAAGGCGCGGTCGTCCACGAGCCCGACCTCTTCGAAGCGGTCGAGGACTTCCCACGCGATGTCCTCCGGAACGTCCCGCTCCGCGAGCTTCTCCGCCAGCTGGCCGCGCGACTTGGCCGTGGCGGTCAGCTGCCGCAGCACGATGTCGCGGGCGGTCTGCCGGGGATCGGCGTCCCGACCCGGGGTGTCGGCCTCATCCGTGGAGGAGGCCGACATCTTAGAACGCCGAGCGGCACGTGACCGCCCTCCGCGATGCGTGGAACCGCTCATTCAGGACCTCCGGGTGTTCAGAACGCTGGGTGCTCGGAACTCCGGGTGCTCAGAACGCCGGGAGCTCGGCGTCGTTGCCGGCCGCGGCGAAGGGCGCATCCGGGTCCAGGGCGGCGTCCACGGCCTCGGCTCCCTCCGCATCCTGCGTGGCCTCGTCCGGGTCCTCGGAGATGCCGAGCTTGATGAGGATCTTCCGCTCGATCTCCTGCGCCAGCTCGGGGTTGTCCTTGAGGAAGCGCCGGGAGTTCTCCTTGCCCTGCCCCAGCTGGTCCCCCTCGTAGGTGAACCAGGCGCCCGACTTCTTCACGATCCCGTGCTCGACGCCCATGTCGATCAGGCCGCCCTCGATGGAGATTCCCTGGCCGTAGAGGATGTCGAACTCGGCCTGCTTGAAGGGCGGGGCCATCTTGTTCTTCACGATCTTGGCGCGGGTGCGGTTGCCCACCGGGTTGGCGCCGTCCTTGAGGGTCTCGATGCGGCGGACGTCCACGCGCACCGAGGCGTAGAACTTCAGGGCCTTGCCACCCGTGGTGGTCTCCGGGGAGCCGAAGAACACACCGATCTTCTCGCGCAGCTGGTTGATGAAGATAGCCGTGGTGTTGGTGTGGGACAGCCGGCCCGTGATCTTGCGCAGCGCCTGGGACATCAGGCGCGCCTGCAAACCCACGTGGCTGTCTCCCATCTCGCCCTCGATCTCGGCCTTGGGCACGAGCGCGGCCACGGAGTCGATCACGACGATGTCGATGGAGCCCGAGCCCACGAGCATGTCCATGATCTCGAGGGCCTGCTCACCGGTGTCCGGCTGGGACACCAGCAGGTTGTCCGTGTCCACGCCGAGCTTCTCGGCGTAGGCGGGATCCAGGGCGTGCTCGGCGTCGATGAACGCGGCGATGCCGCCGGACTTCTGGACGCTGGCCACGGCGTGCAGGGCCACGGTGGTCTTGCCGGAGGACTCCGGACCGTAGATCTCCACCACGCGGCCGCGGGGGAAGCCACCGATGCCCAGGGCGACGTCCAGGGCGATCGACCCCGTGGGGATGGTCTCGATCTTGGTGGCGGGGCGGTCGCCCAGCCGCATGACCGATCCCTTGCCGTAGTTCTTGTCGATCTGGGAGAGCACCGTGTCCAGTGCCTTCTGCCGATCGGAGCCGGCCACCTGAGACGGCGCGGGCGCGGACGCACCCTTGGACTTGGCTGCCATGATTCACCTCGGATCTCGGGGGCCGTGACGGCCCGGTCGATGTCTTCGCGGTCCACGCTATCGAGGGGGTCCGACACTCATAAGGGACCGTCCCGACTGTGGAGCACACGTGACGCTGTTCGAATATACCTTCGAACCGCTCCCCGTGCACGTCGAACGGCGTGGCGCCCTCCGTGCCGTGGGCCAGGCCCGCGGGACGTCGCGCCCACCGGCGGTGTGCCGCATGCCGGACGGCCCGGGTCCACCACCTCGAACCGCGCCTCAGCCCCGGGGCGGCTGGTCGGGGCCCCACCACCGGGACTCGGGGACCTCCTGTGCCCGGCACACCGCGAACCACACGGTCTTGGGATCAACCCCGGCATCGAGGGCCTCGGTGGCGGTGCGCTCCCCCACCTCGCTGAGCACGAGGTCCTGGGCGAGCACACGGCAGTAGCCGGCCCCGAACTCGTGGGCCATCAGTTCCCAGAACGTGCTGACGCGCATGGTGCGGATCTCCTCGGACGGTGCTCGGGCTCGTGCTCCCCACCACGGGGCGGTGCAGCACGGTGCAACGGGAACGGACCCGCCCGAAGGCGGGTCCGTTGGACGGGTCTGTGCGTCGGCGCCGCGGCGTCGACCGGAATTCCCTAGTGGGCGCCCGCGGCGGTCCCGCCGCGCAGCTGGCGCACCTCGCGGGTGAACTCCTCGGTCATCTCGGACGGGACGGTGTCCGGGATGAAGTTGCCCTCGGCGTACGCGAGCCGGTCAGCGACCTCCCGCAGCATCTGGGACATCGGGATGTCCAGGGCGGTGCAGATCGAGGCCAGCAGCTCGGAGGAGGCCTCCTTCTGGCCGCGCTCCACCTCGCTCAGGTAGCCCAGGGAGACACGGGCGCTGTGCGAGACCTCGCGCAGGGTGCGGCCCTGACGCTGCCGGACGCTGCGCAGCACCTCCCCGATCTCCTGGCGCAGGACGCCCACCTTGGTCTCGTGGGTCTCCGCGTGAACTTCATCGGCCATACCCACGTCCTTCCAACGGACGACACCATTGACGGACACGGGTTGCTTCGTCATGTGAATTGCCTACTCCTCGTATCAACGAACGGGGCTCTGCGCACCGCGACCGGTGCGGCTGTCGAGATCACCTTCAGTCCTGCGGACTCAATCTCTGACAGTCATAACGTGCTTGCAGGGTCAATTGTTCCCCTTCGCCGGAGGAAAAGCACTAGGCGTTGGCTGGGAATGCGATTTGAGTCGCCAGTGTGTCGATCGCATGCCGCACGGTGTCCGCGCGGATCCGGGCGCGGTCCCCGGAGAGGTCGAGCCGCCGCACGCACTCGCCACCCGGCCCGCTGACGCCCACGAACACGGTGCCCACCGCGTGCCCGTCGTGGGGCTCCGGACCCGCGACGCCCGTGGTGGACACGGCCCAGTCCACGCCCAGTGCACTGCGTGCGCCCCGGGCCATGGCCAGTGCCACGTCCGGGTCCACTGCTCCGCGGCGTGCGAGCAGCTCGTGGGACACGGCCAGCACGCGCTCCTTGACCCCGTGCGAGTAGCTGACCACCGCCCCCTCGAAGCACGACGATGCCCCGGGCACCGTGACGATCTCCGCCGCCACGGACCCGCCGGTCAAAGACTCCGCGGTACCCACCGTGAGACCCCGCTCGGCGGCCAGGCGGACCAGGAAGGCGGCGTCGTGCGGTGCGTGCGCGGCCTCCGAAAGGGCGCGGGCGGCGTCGTGCCCGGTGCTCACGCGGCGTCCCCGCGCAGCGCCCGGTGGCGCAGCTGCACGGCCTTGACCACGTAGTCCACGCCGGTGACGACCGTGGCGAGCAGCGCGAGCGCCGTGAGGGCCCACGCGAACCACAGCCACCACGCACCCACGAGCGGTGCCAGCGGCAGCAGGAGAGCGATCAGCGCCGCCGTCTGGAGCACGGTCTTGGTCTTGCCGCCCTTGGACGCAGCCATCACGCCGTAGCGGATGACCACGAAGCGCATCACGGTGATGCCCCACTCGCGCACGAGGATCACGATGGTCACCCACCACCACAGCTCGCCCAGCAGGGACAGCACGACGAACGCGGAGCCGGTGAGCAGCTTGTCCGCGATCGGGTCCGCGATCTTGCCGAAGCTCGTGATCAGGTTGCGGGCGCGGGCGAGGTCCCCGTCGAGCTTGTCCGTGTACATCGCCAGGCCGAACGTGACCACGGCGGCCCAGCGCATGCCCGGGGAGTCCTGGCCGTGGGTCCCACCGGCCCACAGGAACCAGACGAAGAACGGGACCATGACGATCCGCAGGGCCGTCAGGGCGTTGGGCAGGTTCCAGTTGGAGCTGCTGGGTACCGGCTCCGCGTGCGGGGTGGGCTCGTGTGCGGTCATCGTCCTGTCAGCTCCCATGCGTCCTCGGATGTCTCGGATCCGTCGTGGTAGTCGTGGGCCACGTCGGCCAGCGACGCCTCCACCGGATCCTCTCCGTAGTCCACGGACCCCGTGGCGGGTGCGGCGGGAGCCGGGGGCTCCTCACCGCGGATCAGCGCGAGCGTCGCGGCGAGGTCGTCGGGCTTGACCAGCACGTCCCGGGCCTTGGAGCCCTCCGACGCGCCCACCACCCCGCGGGACTCGAGCAGGTCCATGAGCCGCCCGGCCTTCGCGAAGCCCACGCGCAGCTTGCGCTGCAGCATGGAGGTGGAGCCGAACTGCGTGGTGATGATCAGCTCCGCGGCCTGCAGCAGGACGTCGAGGTCGTCCCCGATGTCCTCGTCGATGGTCTTCTTGGGGGCCTCCTGGACGACGTCGTCCCGGTAGTCCGCGGTCATCTGCGACTTCACGTGCTCGACGACCTTGTGGATCTCTGACTCGGACACCCACGCGCCCTGCACGCGCATGGGCTTGGAGGCGCCCATGGGCAGGAAGAGGGCGTCGCCCTGGCCGATCAGCTTCTCCGCGCCCGCCTGGTCCAGGACCACCCGCGAGTCCGTGACCGAGGACGTGGCGAACGCCATGCGCGAGGGCACGTTGGCCTTGATCAGCCCCGTGACCACGTCCACGGAGGGGCGCTGCGTGGCCAGCACCAGGTGGATGCCGGCGGCGCGGGCCAGCTGGGTGATGCGCACGATCGCGTCCTCGACGTCCCGCGGGGCCACCATCATGAGGTCCGCGAGCTCGTCCACGATCACCAGCAGGTACGGGTAGGGCCGGATGGTCCGCTTGGACCCCGGCTCCGGCTGCACCTTGCCGTTGCGCACGGCCTTGTTGAAGTCGTCGATGTGCTTGTACCCGAAGTGCGAGAGGTCGTCGTAGCGGGCGTCCATCTCGCGCACCACCCACTGCAGGGCCTCGGCGGCCTTCTTGGGGTTGGTGATGATGGGCGTGATCAGGTGGGGCACGCCCTCGTACGCGGTGAGCTCCACGCGCTTGGGGTCCACCATCACCAGGCGCACCTCGTCCGGGGTGGAGCGCATGAGGATGGAGACGATCATGGAGTTCACGAACGAGGACTTGCCCGCGCCCGTGGCACCGGCCACGAGCAGGTGGGGCATCTTGGCGAGGTTCGCGAGCACGAACCCGCCCTCGACGTCCTTGCCCACGCCCATGACCATGGGGTGCTCCGAGGCCCGCGCCTTCTGCGAGCGCAGCACGTCCCCCAGCGCCACGGTCTCGCGGTCCGTGTTGGGGATCTCGATGCCGATCGCGGACTTGCCGGGGATCGGCGAGAGGATGCGCACGTCCGCAGACGCCACGGCGTAGGCGATGTTCTTGGACAGTGCGGTCACCCGCTCCACCTTGGTGCCCGAGCCGAGCTCGATCTCGTAGCGCGTGACCGTGGGTCCGCGCGAGAAGCCGGTGACCTCGGCGTCCACCTTGAACTGCTGCAGCACGTTGGTGAGCGCGCCGACCACCTGGTCGTTGGCCTCGGAGCGCTCCTTGGCGGGCGGGCCCTGCACGAGGTCCGCCACGGGCGGGAGGCTGTAGGCGACGTCGCCCTGCAGCTTGAGCTGCTCGGAGCGGGCCGGGATCGGGGTGCTCGGGGTGTGGGTGCGGGGCTCCTCGGCCTCGTCCGTGACGTCCAGTGCGGGGGCGTCCGACGCCGCCGCGGTGTCGGACGCGGGCGCCATCCCCTGCTCCTCGCGCAGCTTCTGGGCCTCGCGCTGGGAGCGGGTCGGCCGCTTCTCCCCCGGGCGGGGCCCGGCCTGCGCGGGCGGGACCACCTCGGTGGCCTGTGCGTCCTCGGAACCGGCGGCAGTCGACCCCGCGGCCGTGGAGCCCGCGCGGGTCCCAGCCGCGGCACCGGATCGCGTGCCGGGCCCGGCCGTGTGCGAGCCCACGTCGAACACGCTCGTCGACGCCGCTCCCCGGGCCTCCCGGCGGTTCGCCTCGTCCACGACGGCGCGCTCGAAGGCCTCGTCCCCGTCGTAGCGGTCCAGCTCCTGACGCTGCCGACGGCGCTGCGCACGCCCCGTCTTCTTGCCGCCGCGGGCAGGTTCCAGGTAGGAGCGGTCGTGCTCTGTGGCCGAGAGGTCGGTGACGCGGGGCTCGGTCTGGCCGGTGAGCCGACGGTAGAGCTCGCGCAGCCGCGGTCCGATCTCCCCCACCGGGGTGGCGGTCATGACCAGCAGGGACAGGGCGGCCAGGAGGACCAGCACGGCCAGCGCGCCCCAGCGGGTCACGAGGGAGGCCAGTGGATCCGCGGCGAGGAAGCCGACGAAGCCGCCGGCTCGCCACACCGCCTCGAAACCGTCCCCGAGACCGGGGGCTCCGCCCGCGAGGTGGGCGATCCCGGAGCCCGCCACGGTGAGCCCGAGCAGTCCGATGGCGATGCGGTTGTTGGCCTGGGTGGACTCCGGGTGCCGGAAGACCCGGATGGCGAAGCACACGCACAGGATGGGGAGCACGAGGGCCATGAACCCGAAGGTCCCGCCCACCACGGCGTGCACCCAGGAAGCGGGCACGGACACGGGGGCAAAGTCCGCCCCGCGCAGGTTCCACCACTCCACCGCGGCGATGAGCACGCCCAGCACGAGCCACACGAGGGCCCCGCCGTCACGGCGCTGCTCGGGGGCGATGTCGGTGCGCAGGGTTCCCACCCGGCGCACCGCGGCTCCCACCACGTGCCCGGCACCGGACCAGGCCCCGACCACCCCGCGAAGCGCGGTGGCGCCGGCCGAGGACCCCGGGGACGCGGTGCGTGCCGGGGTCTTCTTGCCGTTGCGGGGGGAACGCGCGGGGGTCTTGGACCGGGACGTGGTCTTCGACGAGCGCGCGGGGGAAGTTCGTGACGCCATTGCTCCAGGGTACCCGGACGCACGACGGCCCGTCCGGTCGCGTGACCGGACGGGCCGTGGGGCGCGTGCGGGGCGCGGGGGCGTCAGGCCTCCACGACCACCGGCACGATCATGGGCTTGCGGCGCAGGCGGCGGGAGACCCACGAGCCCACGGTGCGGCGCACGATCTGCTGCAGCTGGTGGGAGGTGTGGTTCTTGCCGCTCTCGCTCAGGGCGTCCTCAAGGGCCGCGGCGATCTTCGGGCGGATCTCGTTGAAGACCTTGTCCTCCTCGGCCACGCCGCGGGCGTGGATGTCCGGGCCGGAGACGATCTTGCCGGTGTCCCGGTTGACCACCGTGACCACCGAGATGAACCCCTCCTCGCCGAGGGTCATGCGGTCCTTGAGGTCCGCGTCCGTGATCTCGCCCACGGAGGAGCCGTCCACGTAGATGAACCCGCACTCCACCTGGCCGGTGATCTTCACCTTCCCGGCGTGCATGTCCACCACGGTGCCGTTCTCCGCGAGGATCACGTGGTCGTCGGGGACCCCGGTCTCCCGGGCGAGCTCACCGTTGGCGATCAGGTGCCGGATCTCGCCGTGCACCGGCATCACGTACTCGGGCTCCACGATGTTGTAGCAGTAGAGCAGCTCGCCGGCGCCGGCGTGGCCGGAGACGTGGACCTTGGCGTTGCCCTTGTGCACCACGTTGGCGCCCAGGCGCATGAGGCCGTTGATCACGCGGAACACGGAGTTCTCGTTGCCCGGGATCAGGGAGGACGCGAGGATCACGGTGTCCCCCGCGTTGACCTGGACCTTGTGGTCCCCGTTGGCCATGCGGGACAGCGCGGCCATGGGCTCGCCCTGGGAGCCGGTGCACATGATGACGATCTTGTCGTCCGGGTAGTCCCCGACCTTCTTCTGGTCCACGAGCACGTTGGGCGGCACGTCCAGGTAGCCGAGCTTCTCCGCGATCGCCATGTTGCGGATCATGGAGCGGCCCATCAGCACCACCTTGCGCCCGCTGGCCACGGCGGCGTCGAGCACCTGCTGCACGCGGTGCACGTGCGAGGAGAAGGACGCCACGATCACGCGCTGCTTGGCGCGGGCCACCACGTCCGCGAGCACGGGGCCGATGGCCTTCTCGGACGGGATGAACCCGGGGACCTCGGCGTTGGTGGAGTCCGTGAGGAACAGGTCCACGCCCTCCTCGCCCAGCCGGGCGAAGTGGCGCAGGTCCGTGATGCGCCCGTCCAGGGGCAGCTGGTCCATCTTGAAGTCGCCGGTGTGCAGCACGGTGCCGGCCTTGGTGCGCAGGAACACCGCGAGGGCGTCGGGGATGGAGTGGTTCACGGCCACGAACTCGCACTCGAACTCGCCGAGGCGCTCCACCTGGCCCTCGCGCACGGCCATGGTGAACGGCTTGATGCGGTGCTCCTGCAGCTTGGCCTCGATCAGGGCGAGGGTCAGCTGGGAGCCGATCACGGGGATGTCGGGGCGGCGCTTGAGCAGGTACGGGACCGCCCCGATGTGGTCCTCGTGGCCGTGCGTGAGCACGATGGCCACGATGTCGTCGATGCGGTCCCGGATGTTGTTGATGTCCGGCAGGATCAGGTCCACACCGGGCTGGGTTTCCTCGGGGAACAGGACGCCGCAGTCCACCACGAGCAGCTGCCCGTTGATCTCGAACACGGTCATGTTCCGGCCGACCTCACCGAGCCCACCCAGGGGCACCACGCGAAGGGTGTCCTTCGCGAGGGCCGGAGGTTCGGCGAGGGCGGTGGAGTTCCACTGGGTCATGAGACCCCTTTCATTGCTAGTTGGTCAGGGTGTCCGCAATCACCGACGTGCTCAGATCCGCGCGGATCTGCTCCAGTTCGGCGTGCGTGGGTGCCACGTGCGGCAGGCGCACGGTGCTGTTCGGCAGGCGGTCCTGCCACTGAAGAATGGTCTTGGCGGCCACGGCGCCGGGCACGCGCGTCATAGTGGCGCGCACGAGCGGCAGCAGCTCCTCGTGCAGCCGCCGCGCGGTCACGAGGTCCGAGGCCAGGACGGCGTCCACCATGCGGCGGTAGCGCGGGGTGTCCACGTGCGTGGTGACACCCACGAGCCCTGCGGCCCCGATGGCCATCCACGGCAGGGTGAGGGCGTCGTCGCCGGAGTAGTACACGAGGTCCGTCTCCGCCATCACGCGCGAGGCCGCCACGAAGTCCGCCTTGGCGTCCTTGACGGCCACGAGGTTCGGGTGGGAGGACAGCGAGATCAGGGTCTCGGCCTCGATGGGGATCCCGGAGCGGCCGGGGATGTCGTACATCATGATGGGCGTGTCCACGGAGTCCGCGAGCGAGCGGAAGTGGGCCTCCACCCCGGCCTGCGTGGGCTTGTTGTAGTACGGGGTGACCACGAGCAGACCGTCCATCCCGATCTTCTCAGCCTCGAGGCACAGGTACCGGGAGTGCTCGGTGTCGTTGGACCCCGTGCCGGCCAGCAGCGGCACCCGCGAGCCCACGGCGTCCTTCACCGCGCGGAACACGGAGAGGTTCTCCTCGTCCGTCATGGTGGAGTACTCCCCGGTGGTGCCGCACACCACCAGCCCGTCGCAGCCGTCGTCCACGAGCTGCTCCGCGAGGGCCGCGGTGGCCTCGAGGTCCACGGTGCGGTCCTCGTGAAAGACCGTGACCATGGCGGTGAGCAGGGTCCCGAACAGGGGTGCGGGACGGTCCGTGGGCGAGGGGGCGATCTCGTGTGTCATGACCACCAGGTTACCGCCCGGACCGCTGCAGCACCGCCGCGGGGTCCTCGCCCCGGTGCAGGGCGATCGCCGTGCGCATGGCACCGCGCGCCCGGCGCCCGTCACCGCTGGCCGAGTACGCCAGGCTCAGCCGGTACCAGCCGCCCCAGTCCTCGGGGCGGGCCTCGACCTCGCGCCGCACGACGTCGAAGTGCTCGTCCGCGGCGGAGCGCACGAACCGGCCGGAGGGCCTGCGGGGCAGGTCGTCGGCGGGCAGCTCCCCGCGGGCCGCGAGCTCGCCGCCCAGGCGCTGGGCGCGCGCCCCGAAGATGATCTCGCGCAGCATCGCCCAGACGCCGACCGCGGGGATCACGAGCATCGCCACGCCCAGCAGCCTGGGCACCCAGCCCTCGGTGCCCAGCAGCAGCCACGCACGCTGGAAGGACAGCCCCAGGTAGAGCGTGAGCAGGGCGATCATCAGCGCCGCAAGGATCCTGCCCATCGATCCGGCCTCGAGCACCGTGAACACGGCCGCGAACGCGAGCACCGCGATGATCCACGTCTTGGAGGTGCCCGGGAGGGGCAGCAGCACCACGGTGAGCACCGCGAGCACGATCACCGCCGCGGCCCACCACCGCAGCGTGCTGCGCTTCCCGTCCGCCCTCACAGCCCGAGGTCCATGTAGCCGTCGAGGCCGTGCGTGAGCCCCGGGTACCGCCCGACCGAGCGCACGCCCAGCAGCACCCCGGTCATGAACGAGACGCGGTCGTAGGAGTCATGGCGCACCGTGAGCTGCTCACCGGTGCTGCCCAGCAGGGTTTCCTGGTGGGCCACGAGCCCCTGCAGGCGCACGGAGTGCACGTGCACGCCGTCCACCACCGCACCGCGCGCGCCCTGCGGGTCGGACTCCGTGGCGTCCGGGGACGCCGGGATTCCTGCCCTCTCGCGCGCCGCGGCCACGAGCGCGGCCGTGCGGGCCGCGGTGCCCGACGGCGCGTCGAGCTTGCGGGGGTGGTGCAGCTCCACGACCTCCACGGACTCGAAGAACCGGGCCGCGAGCTCCGAGAACTTCATGGCGAGCACTGCGCCGACCGCGAAGTTCGGGGCGATCAGCACCCCGGTGCCCGGGGAGTCGGCGAGCTGGGCCTCCAGCTCGGCCAGGGCGGCGTCGTCCCAGCCGGTGGTGCCCACGACCGCGTGGATGCCGTGGGAGACCGCGAAGCGCACGTTCTCCCGCGTGGCGGCCGGAACCGTGAGGTCCACGACCACCTGCGCGCCGCGGCGCACGAGCTCCGAGAGGTCGTCACCGCGTCCGAGCGCCGCGACGAGCTCGAGGTCGGCGGCGTCCTGGACGGCGCGCACCGCCTCCGAGCCCATGCGGCCGTCGCGTCCCAGCACGGCCACCCTGATCGCTTCGTCCGTCACTGTCTGCCTCGTTCCTGTGTCTGCGTGACACCTATCTGCGTGGCGACGCCGGGGCCCACCACGGTGCGCACCGTCGCGTCCTCCGACAGCCGGGCCGCGAGCTCCTGCACGTCCTGGGAGCTGACTGCCCGGATCCGACGCAGGGACTCGTCCACGTCCATGAACACGCCGGTCTTCAGCTCGGCGGAGCCCAGCCGGGACATCCGCGAGCCGGTGTCCTCGAGCGCGAGCACCGTGGCGCCGCTGAGCTGGCCCTCCACCTTGGCGAGCTCCGCGGCGTCCATGCCGTCCTGGGCCAGCCGGTCCAGCTCGTCGCGCATGAGCCCCGTGACCCGGTCCACGCGCTCCGCCGTGCAGCCCGCGTACATCCCGAAGAAACCGGCGTCCGAGTAGGAACCGGAGAAGGAGAACGTGGAGTACGCCAGGCCCTTCTGCTCCCGGATGGTGTGGAACAGCCGGGAGGACATGCCGCCGCCCAGGGCCGCGTTGAGCACGGTCATGGCGAAGCGCCGCTCGTCCCCGGACTGCAGCCCGGCCCCGCCCAGCACCACGTTGGCCTGCTCCACGGAGCGGTCCAGCGCACGGGTGCCCGTGAGCGGCGTGAGCAGCGCAGGGGTGGTGGGGCGGCGTGCGCCCGCTCCCCCGCTGGTGCCCGGGTCCCAGCCGGCCCGCGCGAGCGACTCCCGGACCAGCTGCACCACGTTCTCGTGCTCGAGCCCGCCCGCGACCGTGACCACGAGGTTCTCGGGCCGGTAGGCGGCGCGGTAGTGCTGCCAGACGGCGTCACGGGCCACGCTGCGGATCTCCTCCGGCGTGCCCGCAATGGGACGCGCCAGCGGCGAGCCGTGGAAGACCTGCTCGGTGAACTGCTCGAACGCGAAGTCCGTGGGGTCGTCGCGGTCCATGGCGATCTCCTCGAGGATCACGCCGCGCTCGCGGTCGAACTCCTCGGGGTCCAGCACCGCGCCGGTGAACATGTCCGCGAGCACGTCCACGGCCATGGGCAGCGCCTCGGAGAGCACCCGGGCGTGGTAGCACGTGTGCTCGTGGGAGGTGAAGGCGTTGGACTCACCGCCCACCCGGTCGAAGGCCTCCGCGATCTCCAGGGAGCTGCGCCGGGCCGTGCCCTTGAACAGCAGGTGCTCCAGGAAGTGGGTGGAGCCCAGCATGCCCGGGGCCTCGTCGCGTGAGCCCAGGCTCACCCAGAAGCCCACGGACACCGAGCGCTGCCCGGGCATCTTCTCCGTGAGCACGCGGGTGCCGCACGGCAGCACCGTGCGCATGATGACCGCGCCGTCGGCGTCGTCGTGGACCGTGTGCGTGAAGCCGCCGGCCGGATCCGTGTCTGGATACGCCCGAAGGCGGGCGTCCTCCGGGGAGCCGTGCTCCTCGGGACCGCCCGCCTTCAGGGGAAGGTGAACAACCGTCATGTGGTGTGGGTGACCTCTGCTCAGTTCTCGTCGTCGGACGCGGCGTCCGAGTCGGAGCCGGCCACCACCGGGGCGAGCGAGAGCTTGCCGCGGTCGTCCACCTTGGTGATCTCCACCTGGACCTTCTGGCCCACAGAGAGGACGTCGTCCACCTCGTTGACGCGCTTGTCGTCGTTGAGCTGGCGCATCTCGGAGATGTGCAGCAGACCGTCCTTGCCGGGGGTCAGGGACACGAACGCACCGAACGTGGTGGTCTTGACCACGGTGCCCAGGTAGCGCTCGCCCACCTCGGGGACCTGCGGGTTGGCGATCGCGTTGATCGCCGAGCGCGCGGCCTCCGCGGACGGGCCGTCAGTGGCGCCGATGTACACGGTGCCGTCGTCCTCGATGGAGATGTCGGTTCCGGTGTCCTCCTGGATCTGGTTGATCATCTTGCCCTTGGGGCCGATGACCTCGCCGATCTTGGAGACGGGGACGGTCACGGAGATCACGCGCGGGGCGAACTCGCTCATCTCGTCCGGCGCGTCGATCGCGGACGTCAGCACGTCCAGGATGTAGAGGCGCGCCTCGCGGGCCTGGGTCAGCGCGGAGGCAAGCACCGAGGCGGGGATGCCGTCGAGCTTGGTGTCCAGCTGGATGGCCGTGACGAACTCACGGGTGCCGGCGACCTTGAAGTCCATGTCGCCCAGGGCGTCCTCGGCACCGAGGATGTCGGTCAGGGCCGCGTACTGGACCTCGCCGTCCACGGTGTCCGAGACCAGGCCCATGGCGATGCCCGCCACCGGGGCGCGCAGCGGCACACCGGCGTTGTACAGCGCCAGCGTGGACGCACACACGGAACCCATGGACGTGGAGCCGTTGGAGCCCAGCGCCTCGGAGACCTGGCGGATCGCGTAGGGGAACTCCTCGCGCGAGGGCAGCACCGGGGTGATCGCGCGCTCCGCGAGGGCGCCGTGGCCGATCTCGCGGCGCTTGGGCGAGCCCACGCGGCCGGTCTCGCCCGTGGAGTACGGCGGGAAGTTGTAGTGGTGGATGTAGCGCTTGTGCTTGACCGGGGACAGCGAGTCGATCTGCTGCTCCATCTTGAGCATGTTCAGCGTGGTGACACCCATGATCTGGGTCTCGCCGCGCTCGAACAGCGCGGAGCCGTGCACGCGCGGGAGCACGTCCACCTCGGCGCTGAGCTGGCGGATGTCCGTGAGCCCGCGGCCGTCGATGCGCACCTTGTCCTTGAGAATGCGCTGGCGCACGGTCTGCTTGGTCAGGGCCTGGTAGGCACCGTTGACCTCGTCCGCGCGGCCCTCGAAGGGCTTGCCCTCACCGGTGAGCTCGGCCAGCGTGTCGTGGTGCAGCTCGTCCGTGGCGGCCTCGCGCTCCTGCTTGCCGGCGATCGAGTAGACCTGGGCCATGCGCTCGCCCACGAACTGCTCGACGGCCTGGGCGGCGTCGTCCCCGAACCCGCCGAAGCGGGGCAGGTCCAGCTCGGGCTTGCGGTTGCGGGCCGCGAGGTCCGCCTGCGCATCGCACAGGGCCTTGATGAACGGCTTGGAGGCCTCGAGGCCCTCCGCCACGAGCTCCTCGGACGGGGCGACCGCGCCCTGGCCCTTGATGAGCTCCCACGCGTTGTCGGTGGCCTCGGCCTCGACCATCATGATGGCGACGTCCTGGCCGCCGTCCTTGGTGGTCACCACGCGCCCGGCCACGGCCATGTCGAACACGGCGTTCTCGAGCTGCGAGTGCTTGGGGAACGCGATCCACTGGTGGCCGCCGTTCTCCTCGGCCATCAGGGCCATGCGCACGCCGCCCACGGGGCCCTGGAAGGGCATCCCGGACAGGGTGGTGGACATGGAGGCGGCGTTGATCGCCACGGTGTTGTAGATCTCGTCCGGGGCGATGGACATGACGGTGACGACCACCTGCACCTCGTTGCGCAGGCCCTTGCCGAACGCGGGGCGCAGCGGGCGGTCGATCAGGCGGCACGTGAGGATCGCGTCCGTGGACGGGCGGCCCTCACGACGGAAGAACGAGCCGGGGATGCGGCCCGCGGCGTACATGCGCTCCTCGACGTCCACCGTGAGCGGGAAGAAGTCGAAGCCCTCGCGGGGGTGCTTGCCCACGGCCGTGGCCGAGAGCATCGAGGTCTCCTCGTCGATGTAGACCATGGCCGAGCCGGCGGCCTGACGGGCGAGACGCCCGGTTTCGAAGCGCACGACGCGCTTTCCGTAGGAGCCGTTGTCGATGACGGCTTCGGCACTCTGGATCTCGGGACCCTCCAAGGGTCACCTCCGTTTCTTCGCGCTGCGCGACCCGCGCGGCACACCGGTCTTCGATCGAGGCGCTCGCACCGCTCTCGCGTTGCGAAGGCCACTGTCGAGGACCGCGACATGCGGCGGGCTGCGCAGCCAGGTTGTTTCTGCTGCGGCGGGTCCGGCGGACCCGCGCTCTGGGGTGTCGGGTCGGTCAGGACCCGTGGGCCCGCGTCACCGCGGGCCCCGGCGGTGTCCGTCACGGACGGCGCCGGGTGTGGTGATTCCCCGCGTGCCGCAACGGCAGCGCGGGGAACCACTGGGACTCACATCACTTGCGCAGGCCGAGACGCTCGATGAGCGCACGGTAGCGGGCGATGTCAGTGCGACGCAGGTAGTCAAGCATGCGACGACGCCGACCCACCAGGGCCATGAGGCCGCGACGGGTGTGGTGGTCGTGCTTGTGCATCTTCAGGTGCTCGGTCAGGTCGGAGATCCGACGGGACAGAACGGCGATCTGCACCTCGGGCGAACCGGTGTCGCCCTCGTGCGTCGCGTACTCGGTGATGATCTGGTTCTTGATCGCGGCATCCAGTGCCATGGGTAACTCCTCGAGTTAGTACCGTGACCGCCCGGTGCGTGAGATTCCCGCCCGGGGTCCGGGGCGTGCCCCGGGGCCCGACCGCCACGGACCGCAGTCAGACCGTGGACCATCCTAGCCGATGTGGCCCGCGGACACCGCACCGCCGCCCGTGACCTGTGCACGCGGCGGTCCACCGGTGCGTTCCGGGTGTCTGCGCGGGCTGTGACAATGGGGGCATGCAGACAGACAGCACCGCCCCGCACCCGCCGCACCGGCGCGCGCGGGCCGTCTCCCCGGTTCCCGCCCGCCCACACCATCCGCGTGCGCACCGCACCCGGTCCGGTTCCGCACCGCAGGGAGGGCTCTCGTGAGGGACGACGCCGCCCTGTTCACCGCGTGCGTGGGCGCACCGGCCGTCGTGGTCGCCATGGCCGAGGAGGCCCAGCCGTTGCTGGACCTCGCCGGGGCGCGCAGCCGTGCCCCCCAGCTTGTGGGGGGCGCCGAGCTGCACGCCCTCGAACTGGACGGCGCCCACGTGCTGCTGGTGCGCACCGGCATCGGGCTGGTCAACGCGGCGTCGGCGCTCACGGCGGTGATCGAGAGGTTCGAGCCCGGTGTCGTGGTCTCCGCCGGGTCCTGCGGCGGGCTGCGCGCGGACGTGAACGTGGGAGACCTCGTGATCGGGACCGACTTCCGCTACACGGATGCGGACGCCACGGCCTTCGGCTACGTCCCGGGGCAGGTGCCCGGGATGCCCGAGAGCTACCACTCCTCCCCCGCGCTCGTCGCGGCGGCGCAGGCCGTCCCGGCACCCGAGGGCCGCGCCGTGTGGCACGGCACGATGCTCTCGGGCGGATCCTTCGTCACGGCCGAGAACGTGGGTGCCACGCGCGAGGTCTTCCCCGATGCGCTGAGCACGGACATGGAGAGCACCGCGCTGGCGCAGGTGTGCGGCAGCCACCACCTCCCGTTCCTGGCGGTGCGCAGCATCTCGGACCTGTGCGGGCCCGCCGCGGACCAGCAGTTCCACCTGGAGCTGGACGTGGTCGCCCGGATCAGTGCCCTGGCCGTGCTCCGGCTGCTGGCCGAGCTCGACGCCGCGCCGCGCGGGTCATGACGCGCCCGGTGCGTGGGGCGCAAGGGCCCCGGGGATAGTCTCGGGTGGGAGCACCACAGCGCAGACCGGCCCGCGGGCCGAGGAAGACGAGGAGCACACCGTGAGTGACAGCAAGAAGGACCTCCAGGACGCCGTGCCGGACGTGGCCAAGCACGTGCTGCGGGACGGGCACGAGATCCCCCAGCTCGGGCTCGGCACCTACCCCATGGACGACGCCGAGGCCGAGGCGCTCGTTCCCGAGGCGCTGTGGCGCGGCTACCGGCTGGTCGACACCGCCGTGAACTACGGCAACGAGCGCGGCGTGGGCCGGGGCATCCGCAGCAGCGGCATCCCCCGCTCGGAGCTGTTCCTCACGTCCAAGATCCCCGGCCGGGACCATGGGCGCGCCTCTGTACGCCGTTCCCTGGAGGGCACGCTCACCCGCCTGGGCACCGACCACCTCGACCTCTACATGATCCACTGGCCCAATCCGGGCGTGGACCAGTACGTGCAGACGTGGCGGGAGATGATGACCGCGCGGGACGAGGGCCTGGTCCGCTCGATCGGCGTGTCCAACTTCCTCCCGGAGCACCTGCTCCGGCTCGAGGCCGAGACCGGTGAGATGCCCGTGGTGAACCAGGTGGAGCTGCACCCGCAGTACCAGCAGGAGGCGCTGCGCCGCTTCCACCAGGAGCACCGGATCCTCACCGAGGCGTGGTCCCCGCTGGGCCGCAAGACCGACCTGCTGCAGAGCGAGTGGCTTGCGGAGATCGCCCGGAAGCAGGGCCGCACCCCCGCCCAGGTGGTGCTGCGCTGGCACGTGCAGTCCGGGATCGTGCCGATCCCCAAGTCCTCGAACCCGCAGCGCATGGCGGAGAACATCGACGTGTTCGAGTGGGAGCTCACGGACGAGCAGATGGAGCGGCTGCGCATGATGCACACCGGCATCAGCGGCTCCGGGTTCGATCCGGCGGTGCACGAGGAGATGTGAGAGAACCGGCCGCGGGACGGTGCGTCCCGCGGCCGGTTCCACCGTGGGCTCTGCTCGACCCGTCTCGCGCGCGTCCCACGGAGGGACAGCACTGCGCAGAGAGGCTGAGCGCGGTCAGTCCCCCGAGCGGGGGTGGGTGCGCAGGATGTCGCGGGTGCGGTTGACGTCGTCGCGCATCTGCTGCACCAGGGCGTCGATGCCGCGGTAGGCCACCATGCCCCGCAGCCGCTCCACGAACTCCACCACCACGGTCTGTCCGTAGAGGTCGAAGTCCTCCACGGCCTCCTCCGGGCGGTCGATCACGTGGGCCTCCACCTGACGCGTGACGCCCTCGAACGTGGGGTTGGAGCCCACGGAGATGGCGGTGGGCCAGCGGGTGCCGTCCTGGTCCACGAGCCACCCGGCGTACACACCGTCCGCGGGGATGAAACCGGTGGCCTCGGGGGCGAGGTTGGCGGTGGGGAAACCGAGCTCCCGGCCGCGGGCCGCGCCGTGCACAACCTCCCCGCGCATCCGGTGCGGGCGCCCCAGCAGACGGGCGGCACCCGCGATGTCCCCGGCCTCGAGGCACGAACGCACCCACGTGGACGAGCAGCGGCGGTCCTCCCGCCGGCCCGCGGTTCCGGGCTCGTCGCCGTGGCCGTCCTCACCGCGGGACGAGGGGGTGCCCGGGACGTCCTCCACGACCACGACCTCGAAACCGTGCTGGCGCCCCAGCTCGCGAATGGCGCTGAGATCGCCGGTGTTGTCGCGGCCCAGGCGCACGTCCGAGCCGATCACGAGGGCCACGGCGCCCAGGGGGTCCACGAGGTAGTCCACCACGAAGCGCTCGGGGCTCAGTTCGGAGAACTCCAGGCTGTAGGGCAGCACGAGCACCGCGTCCACGCCGGTGCGCTCGAGGGCGTCGAGCTTGTCCTCGAGCCCCATGATGAGACCGGGGTGGGACTCGGGCCGGTGGACGAGCGCCGGGTGAGGATCGAACGTGACCACCACGGAACGGGCGTGGCGCTCACGCGCGGCGTTCAGCAGACGGGTGAACACCTCCTGGTGACCCCGGTGGACACCGTCGAAGTTGCCGATGGTGACCGCGGAGGGACCGAACCCCGGGGTGACCTCGTCCAGGCTTCTCCAACGAATCACTGTTCTCCTCGATGTGTTCTGGGATGGTGGTGGCGCACCCCTAGAGCCTACCGCTCCGCCCGGGAGGGCCGTGTCAGCCACAGCCAGGCGAGGCCGACAACGGGCAGCACCAGGGGGATGTATCCGTACCCCGCCCCGAAACCGGACCACACGCTGGCCTTGGGGAACCAGTCATCGTGCACAACGCTGAGCAGCCCGACCCCCAGCACGCCCACGAGCTCCACGAGCACCGCCGCGGTGGCCACCCGGTGCCACCCGGCCCCGTTGCGGGACAGCGCCACGGTGGCCACCACGTAGATCGCGGCGGACAGCGTGGAGAGCAGGATGGCCAACGGGGCCAGGCTGAACTCCGTGGCCAGCTGGTAGAGGGAGCGCACCCCCGCGGAGAGGGAGAAGACCCAGTACACGACGATGAGCACGCGGCCGAAGCCGGAGCTCTTGCGGTCGTGCCGCCGGTCCCCCGCGCGGCGGCCGAAGCGCTGCTGGAGGGTGCTGTGGGAGGACTCGCGGTCCATCATCGTCCTTTCGCTGCGGAGGGCGCGCCGGCGCTCCCCGGCGCGCCCGTGGTCACTGGTAGTACCAGATGTAGTTCATGCGGTAGACCATCACGATCACCACGGGGCCCGCGGCCGCGAGGATGAGCGTGGACCACCGGGAGCGCTCCACGAGAGACCACACGAACGTGCCCGCGGGGATGAGCAGGGCGGTGAGGAGGTATCCCCAGTACTCGACCACGCTTCCTGAGGCGGAGGGCCCCAGGAGGGGCAGCAGCACGGAGCCCACGCAGTACACGAGCAGGAACGCCTCCAGCACGAGCACCGAGCCCTGGGAGAAGTCGTCCGGTGCCCGCCCGCGCAGCGCCTGCACGAGGCAGACCGCGCACGAGAGGACCCCCAGGACCACCGCGGCCCAGAACCATCCGTCGTATCCCCACAGCATCAGTCGTGTGCCCGCTCTCCGTGTGTCGTGTACGTGTCGGTGGGTGCGGCGTCTGCGCTGCCCGGCTGCGTGGCTGCCGCGTCGCGGGAAGCCCGTGACTGGGCCCCGCCGGCCTCCGCGGCGGCCGGGGAGAACGTGACGCCGGCGGCGATGCCCAGCACGGACGTCGCGTAGCGCTGCCCCGCGCCGCCGCGGTCCTCCGCGAGGGCCACGAGCGTCCCGTCCGGGGCGAAGCACGCCACGGTGCGCCCGCGCGCGGGCTCCGCGGCGGCGTCGTTCCCGGCCGTGCCGTGCGGCCCGATGCGTCGTCCGTGGGAGAGGTCCGTGGCCTCCGCGGCGGTGAGCTCGCGCACCGGGAACAGCTGCCGGGCGGCGGCGGCGATGCCCAGGGTGGGCACGGTGGCGCCGGAACGCACCTGCTCCGTGAGCTCCTCGAGCGTGTGGGCCTGGTCCAGGGTGAAGGTGCCCACGCGCGTGCGGCGCAGGGCCGTGAGGTGCCCGCCCACGCCGAGCGCCTCCCCGAGGTCCCGGGCCAGGGCACGCACGTAGGTACCGGACGAGCACGTCACGGTCGCGTCCACGTCGATGAAGGCCTGGCCGTCCGCCGCCTCGACCCGCCGGATCCCGTGCACCGCGAACTCGCTCACGGTCACGGGCCGGGCCGGGAGCGTGACGTCCTCGCCGCCGCGCACGCGGGCGTAGGAGCGCTTGCCGTCCACCTTGATGGCACTCACGGCCGAGGGCACCTGCTGGATCTCACCGGTGAGCTGCGCGACCGCGGCGAGAACCTGCTCGTCGGTGGTCCCGGCCAGCCGCTCGGGCGGGGCCGTGCGCGTGACGTCGCCCTCGGCGTCGTCGGTCACGGTGGCCGCTCCCAGGCGGATCCCGGCGCGGTACGTCTTGTCCGTGCCGGTCACCCAGGTGAGCAGCTTGGTGGCCTTCTCCACCCCGATCACCAGCACACCCGACGCCGCCGGGTCCAGGGTGCCGGCGTGCCCCACCTTGCGGGTGCCGGCGAGCCGGCGCATGCGGGCGACGACGTCGTGGGAGGTCCACCCCAGGGGCTTGTCCACGACGACGAGCCCGGCCACCCTCGGCAGGGAGGGGGCCGGGCTCGGGACGTCCTGTCGTGCGTTCACGGGACTCAGACCCGCGGCGCGGACTCGGGGCCCTCGGCGTCGTCCTCGTCGGACGGCGTGCGGTAGGCGTCCTCCCCCGCGGCGTACTGCGCGCCCTGAGCCTGCTCGGCCACCTGGGCGTCCTTCTCGCGGGCGGTGCGCAGCAGCTCCTCGAGCCGCGCGGCGTCCGCCGGGATCTCGTCGGCCACGAAGGTCAGCGTGGGGGTCAGCCGTGCTGTGATGTTCTTGCCCACCTCGGCGCGCAGGACGCCCTTGGCGGACTCCAGGGCGCGGGCGGTGTCGGCCCGCTGCTCCTCGTCCCCGTACACGGTGTAGTAGAGCGTGGCGTGCTGCAGGTCGTTGGTGACCCGCGCGTCGGTGACGGTGACGAACCCGAGGCGCGGGTCCTTGACCCGGCGTTCGAGCGCCTGGGCCACGATCACCTTGATGCGGTCGGCCAGTCGTGCGGCGCGTGCGGCGTCGGCCATGGTGGAACTCCTCGTCTGCTGGCAGCGCCGGGCGCTGCGTCCTGCTGGCGACGGGTCACGCGGAAGTGCCCCGTCCGGTGCGGTCCGCCCCGGGAGGCGGACCACGGTGGGAGAGCGGTGCCCGGGGACCCCGTGCGGGTTCCCCGGGCACCGCTGACTCCCGAATGGTCCGGCCGCCGCGCCCACGCGGGGCACGGCGGCCGGTCGAGCCGGTCAGTCGCGCGGCTTCTCGCGCATCTCCCAGGTCTCGATGATGTCACCCTCGTGGATGTCGTTGAAGGAGCCGAGCCCGATACCGCACTCGTAGCCCTCCCGCACCTCGGTGGCATCGTCCTTGAAGCGGCGCAGCGAGTCGATGCTGAGGTTGTCCTGCACCACGTTGCCGTCGCGCACCAGGCGGGCCTTGCCGTTGCGGCGGATGAGGCCCTTGGTGACGTAGGCACCGGCGATGTTGCCCCACTTGGAGGAGCGGAACACCTCGCGGATCTCGGCGGTGCCGAGCTCCACCTCCTCGTACTCCGGCTTGAGCATGCCCTTGAGCGCGCTCTCGACCTCGTCGATGGCGTTGTAGATGACGGAGTAGAACTTCATCTCCACGCCCTCGCGGTCCGCGAGCTCCGTGACGCGCTCGGCAGGGCGGACGTTGAAGCCGATGATCACGGCGTTGTCCACCGTGGCCAGGTTCACGTCGTTCTGCGTGATGGCGCCCACGCCGCGGTGGATCACGCGCAGCTGGACCTCCTCGCCCACGTCGATCTTGAGCAGCGAGTCCTCGAGCGCCTCCACGGCACCGGACACGTCGCCCTTGATGATGAGGTTGAGGGTGTCGATCTTGCCCTCGGCCACGGCCTCGTCGAAGGACTCCAGCGTGATGCGCTTGCGGCGCTTGGCCAGCTGGGCGTTGCGGTCCGCGGCCTCACGCTTCTCGGCGATCTGGCGGGCGGTGCGCTCCTCCTGGGTGGCCAGGAACGTGTCACCGGCGCGCGGCACGGTGGACAGACCCAGCACCTGCACCGGGCGGGACGGCGTGGCCGCCTCCACGGTGCGGCCCATCTCGTCGAACATCGCGCGGACACGGCCGTACGCCGCGCCGGCGACGATCGAGTCGCCAACCTTCAGCGTGCCGGACTGGACCAGCACGGTGCACACCGCGCCTCGGCCCTTGTCCAGGTTCGCCTCGATGGCCACGCCGCGGGCGTTCTTGTCCGGGGTGGCCTGCAGCTCCAGGGCACCGTCCGCGGTCAGCACGATCGCGTCCAGCAGCTCGTCGATGTTCAGGTTCTCGCGCGCCGAGACGTCCACGAACATGGTGTCGCCGCCGTACTCCTCGGGCACGAGACCGTACTCGGTGAGCTGGCCGCGGATCTTGTCCGGGTTGGCGTCCGGCTTGTCCACCTTGTTCACGGCGACGACGATCGGCACGTTCGCGGCCTGCGCGTGGTTCAGCGCCTCCACGGTCTGCGGCATGACGCCGTCGTCCGCGGCCACCACCAGCACGGCGATGTCCGTGACCTGGGCACCACGGGCACGCATGGCGGTGAACGCCTCGTGGCCCGGGGTGTCGATGAAGGTGATCAGGCGCTCCTGGCCGTCCACCTCGGTGGAGATCTGGTACGCACCGATGTGCTGGGTGATGCCGCCGGCCTCACCCTCGATCACCTTGGTGTTGCGGATCGCGTCCAGCAGGCGAGTCTTACCGTGGTCCACGTGGCCCATGACCGTGACGACCGGGGGCCGCGGTGCGAGGACGTCCTCGCCCTCGGCCTCCAGCTCGGCGTCGAGGTCGATGTCGAAGGACTCGAGCAGCTCGCGCTCCTCGTCCTCCGGGGACACCACCTGGATCTGGTAGCCGAGCTCGGCCCCCAGCAGCTGGAACGTCTCCTCGTCCAGGGACTGGGTCTGCGTGGCCATCTCACCGAGGTGGATCAGCACGGTCACCAGCGAGGCCGGGTTGGCGTTGATCTTCTCCGCGAAGTCCATGAGCGAGGCACCGCGGCGCAGGCGCACGACCGTGCTGCCGTCACCGTGCGGCACCGACACACCGCCGACGGCGGGTGCGCTCATCTGCTCGAGCTCCTGGCGCTTCGCCCGCTTCGACTTGCGGTGCTTGCCGCGGGCTCCGCCGCGACCGAAGGCACCCTGGGTACCGCCACGGCCGCCGCGGCCGCGGAAGCCACCGCCGCCGCCGGGTCCACCACCGGGGCCGCCACCGCGGCGCGGACCGCTGCCCGGAGCCGGACGGCTGCCGATCGGCGCCACGCTCGTGGTCTGGCCGGGCATCATGTTGGGCGAGGGGCGCGGACCACCGGGACGGGGGCCGCCCTGACCCTGCCGGGGCGCACCCGTGCGAGGAGCGCCGGGACGCGGACCGCCCTGGCCCGACTGCGCGGGGCGCGGACCACCGGGACGGGGACCGCCCGGACGGGGGCCGCCCTGGCCGGAGTTGGCCGAGCGCATGCCCTGCTGGGCCGCAAACGGGTTGTTGCCGGGGCGCGGGGCGCCGGGCTTGCCGGAGCGCTGCTGGCCACCGGGGCGAGGACCGCCGCGCTGCGCGCCGCCTTCGGAGCGGCCCATCCCCTGCTGCGAGGCGAACGGGTTGTTTCCGGGGCGGGGAGCGGACTGGCCGGGCTTGGCGCCGGGCGCGGGGCTCTTGCGCGGACCGGGAGTGGCACCCCCGGGACGGGGAGCGCTGCTCGCGGGGGTCCCGGGCGCGGAGGACTCCGACGCCGCGGCGGGCGCTGTGCCCTGCTGCGGTGCGGCGGACTTCGGCGCCTCCGACGACGCAGCCGCGGCCTTGGGGGCCTCGGACGCCGCGGGCTTCTCGGCCCGGGCGGCGTTGCCGGACGCGGCGGGCTTGGCGGGTGCCTTGGCGCCGGGCTTGGGACCGGCCGCGGCGGGCTTCTTGACACCCTGGGCGGGGGCCTTGGCCGCGGGCTTGGCGGCCGGGGCGCTGTCGCCGCCGGCCGGGAACGCGGTGCGCAGCTTCTTGGCTACGGGCGGTTCCACCGTGGACGAGGCGCCACGGACGAACTCACCGAGTTCCTGAAGTTTGGAAATTGCTTCCTTGGACGTGATTCCGAGCTCTTTCGCGAGCTCGTGGACACGGGGCTTGGCCACTGTTCTCCTGTCTCGGTCCGCACCGACACAGGTACGAACCGTTTATCTTCCGTTGAAGCCGCCGCCGGACACGGGCGCGGTGCGCGGGTGTCCTGCACGGCTGCGGGGTGAGTACGTGGAGGTACTCATCGGCCGGCACTCATCGGTTTTCCATGGTCTTCTGACTCGCTTTCCTGGTGTTCGTGCTCCTGCACGGGCAGGAGCACGCGGAGCTGTTCCATGAGGCCCTGTGCGCTGACCGCGGTGCGGAACGAGCGGTTGAAGGCCCGTTTCCGGATCGCGAGGTCGACGCAGCGGGGGGTGGCGTGCACCCAGGCCCCACGGCCTCCCAACTGGCGCCGGAGATCCACGACGACCCGGGGGCCGGCTGCGGTGCTCTCCGTCGTCACGCGGACGAGTTGATCGGGGGACGTCACGGCGCGACAACCCACGCAGGTGCGACGGCTCGTGGTGCTCATGCCTGCTCCTCGTGTGCCATCCCCGTGGACCGTCCGGCGCCGGAGCGCGCACGATCACGGCAGATGGTCCACCTGATCAGAGCACAGTCTAGCGCGCGGGGCGCCGATCCCCCGAATCCCGCGGGTCTCAGCGGTCCGTTGCGCGGGATTCGGGGACGATGTCGATCTTCCAGCCCGTCAGCCGGGCGGCGAGTCGGGCGTTTTGCCCCTCCTTGCCGATGGCCAGCGAGAGCTGGGAGTCGGGGACCACCGCGCGCGCCGAGCGGGCGGCGTCGTCGAGCACCACCACGCGCGAGACGCGCGCCGGGGACAGCGCGTTGCCGATGAACTCGGCCGGGTCCTGCGAGAAGTCGATGATGTCGATCTTCTCCTCCCCCAGCTCGTTCATGACCGCGCGCACGCGCGAGCCCATGTCCCCGATGCACGCGCCCTTGGCGTTGGCACCTGGGCGGCGGGCCTCCACGGCCATCTTGGTGCGGTGCCCGGCCTCACGCGCCAGGGTGACGATCTCCACGGAGCCGTCCGCGATCTCGGGGACCTCCATCTCGAACAGCCGGCGCACGAGGTCCGGGTGGGAGCGGGAGAGCGTGATGGACGGTCCCTTGAAGCCGCGCTTGGCCTCCACCACGAACGCGCGGATGCGGTCGCCGTGGCGGTAGGTCTCCCCGGGGACCTGCTCGTGCGGGGGCAGCAGGCCCTCCACCGTGCCCAGGTTCACCTGGACCATCCTGGGGTTGTTGCCCTGCTGGATCTGCCCGGAGACCAGCTCGCCCTCGCGGCCCTTGAAGTGGCCCAGGACGTTGTCGTCCTCGACGTCCCGCAGCTTCTGCAGGATCACCTGGCGGGCGGTGGCCGCGGCGATCCGCCCGAAACCGGAGGGGGTGTCGTCGAACTCGCCGATGCGCTGGTCCTGCTCGTCGAGCTCCGGGGCCCAGATGGTCACGTGGCCGGTGCGGCGCTCCACCTCGGCGCGGGCGCCGTCGATGGCCCCCGGCGAGCGCATGTAGGCCAGCAGCAGCGCCTGCTCGATGGTGGGGATCAACACGTCCACGGGGATGTCCCGCTCGCGCTCGAGCAGTCGCAGGGTGCTCATGTCGATGTCCATGTGTCCGGCCTTCCGTCCCGCCACGCCGGGTCTGCGGGCCTGGCTGCCCCCGGGAACCAAACAGCGCGCCGCACGGGAGTGTGCGGTGCGCTGCTGCATGGCTGTGTGGTCATGTTCTCTTGTGGGCAATGGTACATCCCCGCGGGGACGTCAGTTCTCCACCTCGGACCGCGCGGTGCGGATCGACGCGTAGTCCACGCGCTCCGGGTCCAGCAGCTTCACGGGCATCCCCTTCTTCGGCTGGTGGGAGCGCTGGACCACCGCGTGGTCCTCGTGGGCCTCGAGCAGGCGGGCGGTGTAGCGCTCCCCCTCGAGCGTGCGGATCCGCACGAGGTGGCCCACGGTGCGCCTCCAGTGCCGCGGCGTCTCGAGCGTCCGGGTGGCACCGGGCGAGGAGACCTCGAGCTCGTAGGGCGGGCCGGGAACGGGGTCGTCGCGGTCCAGCGCGTCGGAGATCTCCTGGGCCACCGCGGCCACGCGGTCCAGCCCGAGGGCCTCGGTGCCGTCCGGGAGGTCCACGAGGACCTGCAGCGTGCGGGTGGCCCCCTGCCCCTTCAGCTCGCACTCCTCGAGGTGCAGCCCGGCGGCCGCCACCACCGGTTCGACGGTCGCGCGGATGGGTGCGTGGTGCTCGGAACTCATGCGTCCTCTTCTCCTGGGTCTCGTGGCCGCGTGTGCGGGTCGGTCGCGGTCCCTATCATGGTGCAGACCCGTCCCCCGGAGGAATTCGTGAGCCCTCGTCCGCCCTCGGCGCCACCGCGTGCCGCGCGTCTCACGGCCCTGGTGCTCGCCGTGCTCCTGGTGCTCGTGCTCGCGGCCGGCGCGTGGGCTTTGTGGCGCCCGGTGTCCGACGACGACGCCGCCCGCCTCTCCGCGCGCGCCACGGTCACCGCCGTGCGCGCCGAGCTGCACCCCGACCCCCGGTGGCTGCCCGACGACGCCCTGGCCCGGCAGCTCGACGCCCTCGGCCCCGCGGCGTCCCCCGCGCAGCAGCGGCGGCTCGACGAGCGCGGAGGAACCGGTGGGCCGCCCCGGGACCTCGCGGACGCCGCCGACCGGATGGGGCGCCTCGCCATGACCGCGCGAGACCCCGAACTGGCCGCGACGGTCGCGGCGGTGGCCGCCTCCTGGTGGGCTGCCGAGCAGTCCGAGCGCGGCGGGTCCCCGGACAGCGGCTCCCGCGGCTCGCTGACGAGCCCTGAGGACACGCCGGCGCCGAACGACACCATCACGGCCCCCGAGGATGCGGCAGCCGCCGCGGCGTCCGGCCCCGGCTCAGGATCGACCGCCGCCGATGCGGGGGACGCCACCCGGAGCACCCCGGGGGGCGCGGATGACAGCGACGCGGCGAACGGCAGCACCGGGAACACCGACGGCGACGCCCAGGGCGCCCCGACGTGCACGACCGAGGTGCTCGCGGCGGTCACGGCCCTCGACCGCTCGGGATACACGGCCGAGGCGGCCAGCGCCCGCTTGGACGCCCAGGACGCCACCGCGGCAGAGACGGTCGCATCGGTGAGAAGCAGTACGGAGCGGTCCCTGGCCTCCCCCGCCGCGACCGCCCTGCTCGCGTGCGATCCCCCGCCCGCGCGGGGCTGGTACCGGCTGCCTGCAGGCTTGGAGCGGGAGCCCGCCCAGGCCGTGGGCGGCACGCAGCACGAGGCGGGCGACGCGCTCGTGGCGGCCGTGGCGGCGTCGTCGTCCGGGGACCGTGCGTGGCTCGTCACGGCGCTGCGCGAGACGGCCCGCGCGGGACAGGCGCTCGCGCCCCGCGCCCCCGTGCCCGCCCTGCCGGGTCGGAGCTGACCGGGAAGACTGCGGCCTCCCCGGGTCGCGGACGTGCCGCGCTCGACGCGGACCGGCGGGAGGGCGACGACCGGCGGGGCGCGGTGCGAACAGGGCCGGATGCGGTGCGTCCCCGCGCTGCGCGAAGAATGCGGGCCACACTGCGAGCGCGGTCGAACGGCCTCAGCGGCCCCGGAGGACGTCCCAGCCGAGCTTGACGATCAGCACGGCCACGACCGCGAAGAACACACCGCGGATGAACCCGCTGCCCCGGGCCACCGCGGTGCGGGCGCCCACGTACCCGCCGGCCATGTTGCTCAGCCCGAGCACGAGCCCCAGGCCCCACAGCACCGAGCCGTGCGCGGCGAACACCGCAATGGCACCCAGGTTGGTGGCCAGGTTCACGATCTTCGCCTTGGCGCTCGCGGCCAGGAAGCTGTAGCCCAGCACGGACACCAGCCCGATGATCAGGAACGAGCCCGTACCCGGGCCCATCACGCCGTCGTAGAAGCCGATGAGGGCTCCCAGTGCCGCGGCCCGACCGTGGTGCCGGGCGCCGGAGTGGCGCAGCCGGGTCAGGCGCCCCATGGACGGGCGGAGGACCGTGAAGACGAGCACGGCCACCAGCGCCACCACGATCACCGGTTTGAACACCGAGGCGGGCAGGGCCGCGGCCACCGCGGCACCCGCCCCCGCGGCCGCGAACGCCACCGCCGCCATGGGCAGGGCGGTGCGCAGGTCCGGTCGCACGCGACGGTAGAACGTGAGCGCCGAGGTGGCCGTGCCGAACACCGAGCCCATCTTGTTGGTGGCCAGCGCCTGCACGGGGGTGAGCCCGGGGACCATGAGGGTCGCGGGGAGCTGCAGCAGCCCGCCGCCACCCACCACGGCGTCGATGAACCCCGCCGCGAGCCCGGTGAGGGCCAGCAGCGCGAGCAGGCCGGGGGCAGCGGTGTCGAGGCCCGAGCCCGCGAGGAACGAGGAATCCATCGTCCGGGTGCGCCGCGGGTGCTACTCGGCCGCGGGGCCCTCCTGGCCCTGCAGCTCCGCGGTGATCTCCGCCACCACCCGGTCCCTGGCGATGTCGCGGCTCGTGCCGCTGCGGCGGTCCTTGAGCTCCAGCACACCGTCCGCGAGTCCCCGCCCGACCACGAGCACCGTGGGGACCCCGAGCAGCTCGGCGTCGCGGAACTTCACGCCCGGGGACACCTTGGGGCGGTCGTCGAAGAGCACGGAGACACCCGCGGCCTCGAGGTGCGCCACGATCTCCTCGGCGGCCTCCAGCACCTCGGGACCCTTGCCCGTGGCCACCACGTGGACGTCCGCGGGGCTCAGGTTCCGGGGCCACAGCAGCCCGTGCTCGTCGTGGTAGAACTCCGCGACGGCGGCCAGCGCGCGCGTGACGCCGATCCCGTAGGAGCCCATGGTGACCGTGACGAGCTTGCCGTTGTTGTCGAGCACCTTGAGCCCGAGGGCCTCGGCGTACTTGCGGCCGAGCTGGAACACGTGGCCCATCTCCATGCCGCGGGCGATCTCGAGCGGGCCGGAGCCGTCCGGGGCCGGATCCCCCTCGCGCACCGTGCAGGCCTCCAGGGTGGCGTCCCACGTGAAGTCCCGCTCGGCCACGAGGTCGTAGACGTGCGCCTCGGCCACGTTCGCGCCGGTGATCCAGCGGGTGCCCGGCACCACGCGCGGGTCCACGAAGTAAGGGATCCCGGTGGGGGACTCGGTGCCGAGCAGGGCGTCCTCCCGGCTCAGACCCGGGCCGATGTAGCCCTTGACGAGTTCGGGCACCGCGCGCAGCTGCTCCTCCGAGGCGGCCTCCACCTCGAGCTCGCCGCCGATCCCGAGGGCCCCGCCGATCCCGGCCTCCACGCGCTTGAGGTCGATCTCGCGGTCACCGGGAACACCCACTGCCACGAGCTGCGTGCCGCCCTCGGGCAGGGAGACCGAGAGCAGCACATTCTTCAGGGTGTCCGCCGCGGTCCACGGCTGCCCCTCGCGGGGGTGCAGCTCGTTGGAGCGGGACACCAGGGTGTCGATGGTGGGGCTGTCCGGGGTGCGGTGCACCTGGGCCGCGGGGGCGTCGGTGCAGTCCACCGGTTCCGGCACCACCGTGGTGACGGCCTCCACGTTCGCGGCGTAGCCGCCCGCCGAACGCACGAAGGTGTCCTCGCCCACCACGGAGGGGTGCATGAACTCCTCGGAGCGCGAGCCGCCCATGGCACCGGACGTGGCGGAGACCGCCACCACCGGCAGCCCGAGACGCTCGAAGATGCGGACGTACGCGGCCCGGTGCTTGGCGTAGGCATCGTCGAGCCCGGCGTCGTCCACGTCGAAGGAGTAGGAGTCCTTCATGATGAACTCGCGCCCGCGCAGCAGCCCCGCCCGCGGACGGGCCTCGTCCCGGTACTTGGTCTGGATCTGGTAGAGCATCACGGGCAGGTCCTTGTAGGACGAGTACATGTCCTTGACCAGCAGGGTGAACATCTCCTCGTGCGTGGGAGCCAGCAGGTAGTCCGCGCCCTTGCGGTCCTGCAGCCGGAAGAGGTTCTCCCCGTACTCGGTCCAGCGGTTGCTCGCCTCGTACGGCTCGCGCGGCAGCAGCGCCGGGAAGTGGACCTCCTGGGCGCCGATCGCGTCCATCTCCTCGCGCACGATGCCCTCGACCCGGCGCAGCACGGCGAGCCCCAGGGGCAGCCACGTGTAGATGCCGGGGGCCGCGCGGCGGATGTAGCCGGCGCGCACGAGCAGCTTGTGGCTGTCGACGTCGGCGTCCACCGGATCTTCGCGCAGGGTGCGCAGGAACAGGGAACTGAGGCGAAGCGGCACGAATAGGTCCTAACCGCCCGTGACCGGGCCGATCGAAGCTGCTGATGTCTGCCGCGAGTCTATCGCTGTGCTGCCCCGGCGGTCGCCGCGCCCGGCGGTGTCACAGGAGCACCGTGGCGAAATCGCCGTGGCGCTCGAAGCCCACGTGGCGGTACGTGGCCAAGGCCGGGGCGTTGTAGGAGTTCACGTAGAGGCTCACCACGGGCGCCTGCGTCCTCGCGAGCGCCACGGCTGCGGCCATGCACGGCACGGCCAGTCCGCGGCCGCGGTGCTCCGGGGCCACCCACACGCCCTGGATCTGGCACACGCCCGCGTGCAGGGAGCCGATGTCCGCCTTGAAGACCACCTCACCCCGGTGGTCCGTGAGCACCGCGGTGCGCTGCTCGCGCAGCAGCGACCGGATCCGCTGGCGGTAGCCGTGACCGCCGCTCGTCAGCGGCGAGTAGCCCACTTCCTCGGTGAACATCGCGGCGGCCGCCGGGACCACCCGCTCCGCGTCCGCCTCCGTGCCCCACCGGACGGTGCCGGCCGGGCCGGTGAGCAGTGCGGGGTCCGGGTCCCGGTCCATGACCAGCAGCGGCTGGACGGGGCGCACGTCGAACGGGGCGGGCCACGTGTCCCGCAGCCGCTGCCACAGCCCGAGCACAGGTTCCGCCGGTCCGAAGAAGGAGGCGAAGCGCGGACCCCCGCGGGCCAGGGCGTCCGCCACGAGGTCCGTGCCGCGCGCGTCCAGGGCCACGGGCACCACGTTGGTGCCCGCCCAGCACGCCCCCACCAGGGCTCCGGCGGCATCCGCGACCCCGTAGACGGGCGGGCGCCCTCCCGAGGCTCGGACCCGCTGCACGTGCGACGCCACGAACACCGAGGACACGGGGTCCCGCGCCAGGAGCCGGTCCAGTGCCGCGGGATCCACGGCGGCGGGTGCGAGCGCCCGCGCGGTGCGGCGCAGGATCACCCGGCGGTCACGACCGGAGCGCCCTCCACGGGCTGACCGTTCTCGTCCAGCTCCATGCTCTCGGCCATCTCGTTGGCCTGGGCGAGCAGGGTCTCCACGATCTGGTCCTCGGGGACGGTCTTGATGACCTCTCCCCGCACGAAGATCTGACCCTTGCCGTTGCCCGAGGCCACGCCGAGGTCCGCCTCGCGGGCCTCCCCCGGACCGTTGACCACGCAGCCCATCACGGCCACGCGCAGCGGCACGGTGAGGTGCGCGAGCCCCTCGTTGACCTCCTCCGCGAGCTTGTACACGTCCACCTGGGCGCGCCCGCAGGACGGGCACGAGACGATCTCGAGCTTGCGCGGGCGCAGTCCGAGGGACTGCAGGATCTGGTTGCCCACCTTGACCTCCTCCACCGGAGGGGCGGAGAGGGACACGCGGATGGTGTCCCCGATCCCCTGGGACAGCAGGATCCCGAAGGCCGTGGCGGACTTGACCGTGCCCTGCAGCGCGGGGCCGGCCTCGGTGACCCCCAGGTGCAGGGGCCAGTCCCCGCGCTCGGCGAGCAGCTGGTAGGCCCGGACCATGGTGACGGGGTCGTTGTGCTTGACCGAGATCTTGAAGTCGTGGAAGTCGTGCTGCTCGAACAGGGAGGCCTCCCACACGGCGGACTCCATGAGGGCCTCCGGGGTGGCCTTGCCGTACTTCTCGAGCAGCCGCTTGTCCAGGGAACCCGCGTTCACGCCGATCCGGATGGACACCCCGGCCGCCTCCGCGGCGCGGGAGATGCCCTCGATCTGGTCGTCGAACTTGCGGATGTTGCCCGGGTTCACGCGCACGCCGGCGCACCCGGCGTCGATCGCGGCGTAGACGTACTTGGGCTGGAAGTGGATGTCCGCGATCACCGGGATCGGGGACTTCTTGGCGATGATCGGCAGGGCGTCGGCGTCGTCCTGGGACGGGCACGCCACGCGCACGATGTCGCAGCCCGCGGCGTTGAGCTCCGCGATCTGCTGCAGCGTGGCGTTGATGTTGGTGGTGGGGGTGGTGGTCATCGACTGCACGCTGATGGGTGAGTCGGATCCCACTCCCACCGAGCCCACCCGGATCTGGCGGGTCTTGCGCCGCGGGGACAGGACGGGCTGGGGTGCTGCGGGCATGCCGAGGTTGACCGAGGTCACGTGTTTCCTCCAGGGGAATCGACCTGCGGGGCCCGAGACGCGCGCCCCGCGAACGTTGCTCCCCCCATTGTGCCCCACTCCTCCGACGCCGCTGACGCCGGCGGGACGCCGGGAGCACGACGCCGCCCCCGGCACGCGGGTGCGTGCCCGGGGGCGGCGGGGGTGCTCGGCGCGGGCGCTCAGCGGCGCATGATCCGGCGCGCGAGCCAGTTGCCGAAGAACTGCACGAGCTGGACCAGCACGATGATCACGATCACCGCGGCCCACGTGACCTCGTCGTTGAACCGCTGGTAGCCCAGGCGCAGCGCGAAGTCGCCCAGTCCGCCGGCACCGATCGCGCCGGCCATGGCCGACATGTCCGTGATGCCGATCACCAGGAACGTGTAGCCCAGCACCAGGGGGCCGAGGGCCTCGGGGAGGATCACCGTGGTGATGATCCGCCAGCGTGACACCCCCATGGAGCGGGCGGCCTCGACCACCCCCGGATCCACCGTCATGAGGTTCTGCTCGACGATCCGTGCCACCGCGAAGGTGGCGCCGATGGTCATGGCGAAGATCGCCGCGTTGGGCCCCAGGCGGGACCCGACGACCTCCTCCGTGACCTTGCCGAGGGCGGCCAGCAGGATGATGAACGGGATGGGGCGCACGAAGTTCACCAGCAGGTTCAGCACGGTGAACACCACGCCGTTCTGCAGGATGTTGCCCCGGCGGGTCACGTAGAGCCCCACGCCCACGGCCAGGCCGATGAGTCCGGCGAGGACGAGGGTCACGGTGACCATGTACAGCGTCTGCCCGGTTGCCTGGAGCAACTGCGGGCCGAGAGTCGACCAGTTCATTACTCGGACACCTCCTGGACCGTGGTGACCGCCCGCAGCGCCTCGACGGCCCGGGACACGGCATCCTCGGGTCCGTCGAGGGACAGCGTGAGCGTTCCGAACGTGTGTGACTGCAGGATGGAGATCCCGCCGAAGGCGATCTCGAAGCTCACGCCGTCGCGCGCGGCCTCGGACAGCGCCGTCCCGATCCTGTTGCGGTCCGCGACGTCCACGAGCACGAGGCGGCCCGGGTGCTCGGAGCGGAGCTTCGCGAGCTCGTCCTCCCGGGGCACGGTGCGCATCACGGAGGACACGAACCTGCGGGTGGTCTCCGCCTGCGGGTGCGCGAAGACCTCCGCAGTGGTCCCGGTCTCGACGACGCGCCCGCCGTCCATCACGGCCACGCGGTCCGCGACGGCACGCACCACGTCCATCTCGTGGGTGATCAGCACGATGGTGATCCCGAGCTCGCGGTTGACGCGGCGCAGCAGCCCGAGCACCTCCTGCGTGGTCTCGGGGTCCAGGGCGGACGTGGACTCGTCCGCGAGCAGCAGCTCGGGGCTGGTGGCGAGCGCGCGCGCAATGCCCACGCGCTGCTTCTGCCCGCCCGAGAGCTGCTCGGGGTAGTTGCCCGCGCGCTCGGTGAGGCCCACGAACTCGAGCAGCTCGGCCACGCGGGCCTTCCGGTCCTCCGCCTTCCACCCGGCGCGCCTGAGCGGGTACTCGATGTTGCCCGCCACGGTGCGCGAGGTGAACAGGTTGAACTGCTGGAAGATCATGCCGATGTCCCGCCGGACGGGAGCCAGCTGGGTCTCGGAGCGGCCGTCCACGCGCTGCCCCGCCACTTCCAGGGACCCGGAGGTCACCGGTTCCAGGCCGTTGATGAGCCGCACGAGGGTGGACTTGCCGGCCCCGGAGTACCCGATCACCGCGAAGACCTCACCGCGGCGGATCTCCAGGTTCACGGAGTCCACCGCGGTCACCGTGCGGGGTCGCCGCCGGGACCCGGTGGTGAAGACCTTGCTGACGTCCTTGAATCTGACCAGTGCGTCCGCCGTGGAGGCTGGGCTCACTTGCTCTGCTCCTTGAGGTCGGTGGAGTAGCGGGCCAGCAGGTCCTTGAGCTCCTGCTGGTCCACCCGGGTGGGAACCGCGGTGCCCTTGGTCTCCTTCTTCTCGGCCTCCTGGACCTTGTCGTCGTAGTAGAAGCCCGCGACCTTCTTCAGCGTCTCGTTGTCCGCGTTCGCCTCGGTCGCGGCGAAGAGGTTGTCGTAGACCTTGGCGCTGTCCGCCGTGGGGTCGTCCTGGGCGAGGGCGTTCTTCGGGTCGAGGTTCGCGCGGTCCAGGAAGTCGTTGTTCACCACGGAGCCGGCCACGGAGTCCATGGACAGCACGGTCTGCTCGGCGGAGACCGGGCGGACCGTGACCTTGGACTTCTCCTTGTCGATGTCCTGCTCGGTGGGTGCGATCGTGTCCTTGGTGAAGGAGACCAGGCCCTGCTGCTGGAGCAGGTTCAGGGAGCGCGAGAGGTTGATCGAGTCGTTGGGGACGGCGATCTCGTCCCCCTGCTTGAGCTCGGACACGGACTTCGCGGTCTTGGAGTACAGCCCCAGCGGGAAGATGGACGTGGAGCCCACGGGCGTGATGGTGTCCCCGGAGCTGTTGTTGTAGTCCGCGAGGTAGGCGATGTGCTGGAACCAGTTCATGTCGATGTCCCCGCTCTTCAGGGCGGGGTTCGGCTGGCTGTAGTCGCTGAAGTCCACGAACTCAACGGTCACGTCGTTCTTCGCGGCCACCTCTTTGAACGCGTCCTGGACGGGCGTGGCACCCACGATGCCGATGGTGATCTTGCCGTCGGCGGTAGGGTCGGTGTTCTCGGAGCCGCCGCCGCACGCGGTGAGGGTCAGGCCCAGGGTGGTGGCCAGTACTACGGGGAGCAGTCGTTTGCTTCGCACGATCGTGCCTTTCCAGGGTCGGGGTCCGGTCGCGCGGAGCGAGCGGTCCCACCTGGATGAGGGCAAGGATCAGACACGTGCCATTTGAAGAGAAACCGCACTTGCCGTGATCGGTTCGAACCGCGGCCGGATGGTCATCTGGGGCACCCCGCTACGGGAGAGGGTTGCCGTCCGGCCAGCCAGAGCTACGCGCCGGAACTCGTCATCCGTCCACGAGCCTAGCACGCCGTGGGCCCCGTCCCCGACCCGGGCGGCGTCCCGGCCCCATCGCACCACTCCCCTGGGCGCACCGCCGGTGGTGGAGCCGCGGTCTCCCAGCGGCAGCCCGGACGACGCCGCCCCGACCGTTGCGCCGCCCCGCACCGCGCTCCCGGCGTCCAGTGTCGCCACCTCGGCCCGGCCCGGCCTCGTGGCCTCGGGCAGGGCCCAGTCGGCACTATCCCCGGACGATCCGCTCGTCGGCCCGGGCGCGGGCCCACCGCTCGGCCTCCAGCACGTCCTCGAGGGAGGGCTCGCGCACACCGGTGTGCTCGTCCACCACGCTCGCCACGAGCTCCACGATCTGGAGGAAGCCGAGCGCGCCGCGGTGGAACGCGTGGACCGCCTGCTCGTTCGCGGCGTTGAAGACCGCGGGCCATGTGCCTCCGAGGGCCCCCGCGTGCTTCATGAGCTCGACCGCGGGGAACGCTTCGGCGTCGAGCGGCTCGAACGTCCACTCGGCGGCACGGGTCCAGTCGCACGCCGCGGCGGCCCCCGGGACGCGGTGCGGCCACGCGAGGCCCAGGGCGATGGGCAGCCGCATGTCCGGGGGCGAGGCCTGGGCCAGGGTGGAGCCGTCCACGAACTGCACCATCGAGTGCACCACCGACTGCGGGTGCACGGTCACGTCGATCCGGTCGAGGGGCACGTCGAACAGCAGGGACGCCTCGAGTACCTCGAGCGCCTTGTTGACCATGGTGGCGGAGTTGGTGGTGACCATGGCACCCATGTCCCACGTGGGGTGGCGCAGCGCCTGCTCCGGCGTCACGTGCGCGAGCTGCGCGCGGCTCATCCCCCGGAACGGGCCTCCCGAGGCCGTGAGCACGAGGCGTTCCACCTCCGCCGCCGTGCCCGAGCGCAGCGCCTGCGCGATCGCGGAGTGCTCGGAATCCACGGGGATCAGAGCGTTCGTGAGGCCCGTGCCCGCAGCGGCCGCCGTGACGAGCGGACCGCCCGCGATCAGCGACTCCTTGTTGGCCAGCGCCACCCGGTGCCCCGCCCCCAGCGCGGCCAGGGTGGGCGCGAGCCCGATGCTGCCGGTGATGCCGTTGAGCACCAGGTCGGCGCCGTCCCACGCGGCGAGCTCCGTGGCGGCGCGCTCGCCGTGCAGCACCTCGGGCACCGGTGACGACGCCGCCCGCGCGGCGTCCGCGAGCAGCTCACCCAGCCGCGCGGCGTCGTCCGCGGTGCCGCTCGTGCCCACCGCGGCCACGCGGAAGCGCACGGCCTGCCGCGCGAGCAGCTCCAGGTTGCCCGCGCCCGCCGCCAGCGCGAGGACCTCGAACGGCGGGTGCTGGGCGTCCGACTCCGGCCGTGCGAGGTCCGCGGCCCGTTCCACGACGTCGAGCGCCTGCGTGCCGATGGACCCCGTGGAGCCCAGGATCACCAGCCGCCGGGGCGCGGCACTCGTGGCGCGGTCGAGATCGGGGGTCATGGTCCGTGGGGAAGTCATGGGTCCAGTATGGCGCGGCGCGCCCCGGAGCCCTCCCGAACCTGGCCCGAGGCCTCCCCTTGACGGGCGGCACCCGCTCGGACATGCGACAAGGGCGCCACCCGGAGGTGACGCCCTTGTGCAGTGGTCCTCAGGACCGCTGGGTTCAGCGGCGGCGGTTGACCACGAAGCCGTAGATCAGCAGCACGATGATCGCGCCGATCACGGACGTGATGATGGTGCCGATGCTGATCTTGTCGATACCGGCGTGCAGGCCCGGGATGAAGGAGCCCAGCCAGCCACCGAGGAACGCGCCCACGATGCCCAGGATGATGGTGACGATGATCCCACCACCCTGCTTGCCCGGCAGGATCAGCTTGGCGAGAGCGCCAGCGATCAGGCCGAGGATGATCCAGCTAAAAATGCCCATGTTCTCCACCTCAAGTTTTCGTTGCTCAAGCATGCGGTGACCCGCAGTCGCTCTGGTCAGCGAACCGTCGTACAGTGTACTACCAGTTTGGAGGACTAATGAGTTCCCACCGCATGATGTCGCGCCACAGTGGGGACACGGGCCGCCGGATCAGTGCGAGACCGCCTTCTCTGCACCCACACCTGTGAGCGAGCGCACCTCCATCTCGGACTGCTTGACCGGGTCCTCGCGGCGGCGTTCCGTGACCGAGCCCAGGAAGCCCAGCAGGAATGACGCCGGGATCGAGATGATGCCCGGGTTGGACAGCGGGTAGATGGCGAAGTCCGCACCGGGGATCATGGAGGTCTCCGATCCGGACATCACCGGCGAGAAGACGATCAGCACCACGGACAGGATCAGCCCGCCGTACATGGACAGCACCGCCCCGCGGGTGGTGAAGCCCTTCCAGTACAGGGAGTACAGAATGGTGGGCAGGTTGGCAGAGGCCGCCACCGCGAAGGCCAGCGCCACCAGGAACGCCACGTTCTGGCCCTGAGCCCCGATGCCGCCGGCGATCGAGATCACACCGATGACCACCACGGTGGCCTTGGCCACGCGCAGCTCCTGGCGGGGGTCCGAGTTCCCCTTCTTGATCACGGACGTGTAGATGTCGTGCGCGAAGGACGCCGACGCCGTGATGGCCAGCCCGGCAACCACGGCCAGGATGGTGGCGAACGCCACGGCCGCGATCAGCCCCATGAGCACGGAACCGCCCAGCTCGAACGCGAGCAGCGGCACCGCCGAGTTCACCCCGCCGGGGGCGCCCTTGATGCGCTCCGCGCCGATCAGCGCGGCCGCACCGAAGCCCAGCACCAGGGTGAACAGGTAGAACAGGCCGATCAGGGTGATCGCCCAGACCACGGACTTGCGGGCCTCTTTGGCTGTGGGCACCGTGTAGAAGCGCATGAGCACGTGGGGCAGCCCCGCCGCGCCGAGCACGAGCGCGAGGCCCAGCGAGATGAAGTCCAGCTTGGAGATCTCGCTCACGCCGTACTTCAGTCCGGGCTCGAGCATCGCAGGGTTGTTGTTGGTCTCCACCGCGGCACCCATGATGGACGAGAGGTTGAACCCGAACATCGCGAGGATCCACACGGTCATCACGGCCACGCCCGTGACCAGCAGGCACGCCTTGATGATCTGCACCCACGTGGTGCCCTTCATCCCGCCCACGAGCACGTAGACGATCATGATGACGCCCACGATCACGATCACGAGCGACTGGCCCGCCTTGGAGCTGATGCCCAGCAGCAGGGACACCAGGGCACCCGCCCCGGCCATCTGCGCGAGCAGGTAGAAGAAGGTCACCGCCAGGGTGGAGATGGACGCGGCCACGCGCACCGGGCGCTGCCGCAGCCGGAAGGACAGCACGTCCGCCATGGTGAACTTGCCGGTGTTGCGCAGCGGCTCGGCAATCAGCAGCAGCGCCACGAGCCACGCCACGAAGAAGCCGATGGAGTACAGGAACCCGTCGTAGCCCTGCAGGGCAATGGCCCCCACGATGCCCAGGAAGGACGCCGCCGAGAGGTAGTCGCCGGCGATGGCCAGGCCGTTCTGGGTCCCGGAGAACGAGCGGCCGCCCGCGTAGTAGTCCGCCGCGGTGGCGGTGGACTTCGAGGCGCGGATCACCACCACGAGAGTCACGAGCACGAAGCCCAGAAATATGGAGATGTTGATCGCGGGGTTGCCCACCGTGGCGGAGGACGTCTCCGCGAGGTGCACCGCGGGCAGGGAGACGGTGGGAACGGCGATCATGGCCGGACCTCCTCGTGGGTGTCGGGCCGGTGGATCTGGGAAGCCTCCAGCTCCTCGCGCAGCGCCGTGGCCTGCGGGTCGAGGGAGCGGTTGGCGAACGCGACGTACGCCGCGGTGATGCCGAAGGTGGTGACGAACTGCAGCAGGCCGAGGATCAGGCCCAGGTTGATGTTGCCGAGCACCCTGGTGGACATGAAGCCCGGGGCGTAGATGGCCAGCACCACGTAGAGCAGGTACCAGACCAGGAACGCCACGGCCAGGGGGAAGACGAAGGATCGGTGGGTCCTGCGCAGGCGCTGGAACTGCTCCGAGCGCTGGACCGCGGGGAAGTCGATGCCGAGGGTCGCAGGGGACCCGTTGGGATCGGCAGAGGACGATGACGCCATGTGTGCCTCCTAGTGTGATGATCACCACACTAGGGGCTGTGTATCCAAAGACACAAGAGGTGAGCGGTCCACTGCCTATAAATCCTGAGTATGACGGGCTGCAGCTGGCTTGATCCCTCCGTCAGGTCGTTCTATGTATACACAGTGGGCTCACGGGCGGGACGGGGTCCGCAGGGCGAGCACGAACTCCACGGCCCGGTCCAGGAACGCGTCCACCTGCTGCTCCTCGTAGCACCGCTGCCCCTGCGCCGGGCGGAACACCGCCGAGCGCAGCATCGCGGGGTCCACGTCCTCGGATCCACGCAGCTGCTCCATCAACCGGTCGCACAGCACGTCCACGTCCGCGGCGGAGTAGCCCGGGGTGCGGTGCTTCGCGGGTCGGCGGAACCGCTCGGAGCAGGGCCTGTTGAGCCTGCCGAGCAGCAGCGCGCCGAGCCACTCCACGCGCTCGTTCCAGCGCTGCACCCCGTGCTCGGCCACGAACGCCCGATGCTCCACGTCGAAGACCTCGTCCTCCAGCGCGTCCAGCCGGGCATCCACCGCCGCAGGCTCGAGGCCGCCGCGCACCCGGTCGAACACGCGCTCGCGGACCTGGCGGCTGCCCGTGAGCGGACCGTCCGGGCGCGGACCCGCGCCGGGAGATCCGGGCGCGCGGGCGGCGTCGTCGGCCGGGCCGGAGCGCAGCACGGCGTCCACCCGGTCCAAGAAGTCGGCCACCTGGGCGGGGTCGTAGCCCCACTCGCGGTCGCCACAGCGGGGGAAACTGTCCTGAGAAGTCATGCGTGCCCTTTCGGAACGGGAACGGGACCGGCCACGTGCGGTGACCGGTCCCGTGGCGGACGCGGGGCCCACCGGTGTGTCATGCCAGCGCGGTGAACAGCTCGAAGATCACGTACCCGGTGATCACCGCGAACAGGATGGAGTCGATGCGGTCCATCACCCCGCCGTGGCCGGGCAGCAGGGTGCCCATGTCCTTGATGCCGATCTCGCGCTTGATCATGGACTCGGAGAAGTCCCCCACCGTGGCCACCGCCACGATCGCCACGGCCAGCACCGCGCCCTGCCACCACGGGATGCCGAGCAGCAGGGTGGCGCACAGGACGCCCACGACCACTGCGCCGCCCACGGAGCCGGCGAAGCCCTCCCAGGACTTCTTCGGGGAGATCCTGGGTGCCATGGGGTGCTTGCCCCACACGACTCCCACGGCGTAGCCGAACGTGTCCGAGCTGACGGCCAGCAGGATCACCGTCAGGACCTTCTGGGGCCCGTCCGGCGAGTGGTACAGCAGCACCGCGGTGGAGAGCAGGAAGGACGCCCAGACGAGGGCGAACACCGAGCCCATCATGGACAGCATCATGCCCCGGCGCGGGCCGAACGCCCGCCACACCACCACGAGGGTCACGGCGAGCACGAGCGCCATGGACAGCGCCTCCGCTCCCCCGAAGAACGCCGCGAGCGGCATGACCACCGCGGCAATCACCGCGGGCACCTTGGGGATCTGCACCCCCCTGTAGGTGAGGGAGCGCGCGATCTCCCACACGCCGATTCCGGCCGCCGCGCCCGCGAGCAGCGCGAGCACGAGCGGGACGAAGAACAGCCCCGTGACGAGCGCGCCGATGAGCACGACCGCCACCGCCACGGCCGCCGGGAGGTTGCGCCCCGCCCGCGAGGGTGTCTTGTGCTCGGCGCTGCGCTGGAACGGCCGCGCGAGGGCGTGGGGCAGCGAGCCCGTGGTCAGGGGCTCGGTGCCGGTGCTCGGGTGCGCGGGGGCAGCGGGATTCTCCGGGGCCGCGGGGGCGCCGGGTGCGTGGTCGGGGGTGGACTCGGGCGATGCCATCAGGCGCCGAGCAGTTCGGCTTCCTTGTTCTTGAGCAGCTCGTCCACCTGGTCGATGTGCTTCTTGGTGGCGGCGTCGAGGTCCTTCTCGCCCCGCTTGCCGTCGTCCTCGCCCACGTCCCCGTCCTTGACGAGCTTCTCGATGGCCTCCTTGGCGTGGCGGCGCACGTTGCGCACGGACACGCGGGCGTCCTCGGCCTTGCCGTGGACGATCTTCACGTACTCCTTGCGGCGCTCCTCGGTGAGCTCGGGCATGACCACGCGGATCACGTTGCCGTCGTTGGCCGGGTTGGCGCCGATGTCCGAGTCCCGCAGGGCCTTCTCGATGTCGTTGAGCGCGCTGCGGTCGTAGGGGGTGATCAGCAGGGTGCGGGCCTCCGGGGTCTGGAAGGACGCGAGCTGCTGCAGCGGGGTGGGCGTGCCGTAGTACGCCACGAGCAGGCTCGAGAACAGGGCCGGGTTCGCGCGGCCGGTGCGCACCGTGGAGAAGTCGGTCTTCGCCGCGTCCACCGCCTTACCCATCCTGGTGGTGGCATCCGAGAGGACATCTGAAATCACGGGTGGTTCTCCTTATGCGACGGCCGGCCCGCGGGCTCCCCCGGGCGGCAACGGAACGTGGTGTCCACTCTATCGGTCGAGCGGGACACGCTGGGCTGGGTGGCTGCTCGGAGCGGGCGCTCAGGGGGTGACGAGGGTGCCGATCTCCTCGCCCAGGACGGCGCGGGTCACGTTGCCCGTACCCTCCATGCCGAACACGCGCATGGTCACGTTGTTGTCCCGGCACAGGGCGAACGCGGTCTGGTCCATCACGCGGATGTCGCGGGACAGCGCCTCGTCGTAGGTGAGGCTCGCGAGACGCTGGGCGTCAGGGTCCTTGCGGGGATCCGCGGTGTACACGCCGTCCACGCCGTTCTTGGCCATGAGCACCTCGGTGGCGTGGACCTCCAGGGCGCGCTGGGCGGCCACGGTGTCCGTGGAGAAGTAGGGCAGGCCCGCACCGGCACCGAAGATCACCACGCGGTCCTTCTCCATGTGGCGGATGGCGCGGCGCGGGATGTAGGTCTCGGCCACCTGCTCCATCTTGATGGCGGACTGCACGCGGGTGTCCACGCCGCACTGCTCCAGGAAGTCCTGCAGCGCCAGGCAGTTCATCACCGTGCCGAGCATGCCCATGTAGTCCGCACGCGAGCGGTCCATCCCGGCCTGGGAGAGCTCCGCGCCGCGGAAGAAGTTGCCCCCGCCCACCACGATGGACGTCTCCACGCGGCCCACGGTGGCCGCGATCTGCTCCGCGATCTGGCGCACCACGGTGGTGTCCACGCCCACGCTGCCGCCACCGAAGACCTCGCCCGAGAGCTTGAGCAGGACCCTGCGGCGGGCGGGCTCGGCCCGGCGGGCCTCCCGGCTCATGCGGATCGCCTCGTCCTGGGCTTCGGAGTCGTTGGTGGTGGGCATGGATCCTCCAGGGGCGGGTCGCGGACAGAGTGGGGGTCCGCCCGTGGCAGACCGCCCTCAAGCATACAGAAGCGGCGGGGCACCCCCGGGCTTCCAGGGGTGCCCCGCCGCCTGCGGGGGTGCGGTGGCGCCGTGCACCAGCACGACGACGCCGCGGCCGCCCGCTGCGCGCCTCACCTCACGGCGGCGCGCAGCGGACTGCGGTGCGGGACTGCTCAGGCGCCCACGCGGAACCGCGCGAACGCGGTGGCGGTGGCGCCGGCCTCGGAGAGCACCTGGCCCACGGACTTCTTGGAGTCCTTGGCGAAGTCCTGGTCCACGAGCACGACGTCCTTGTAGTAGCCCTTGAGGCGGCCCTGGACGATGTTCGGGATGATCTTCTCGGGCTTGCCCTCGTTGCGGGCGGTCTCTTCGGCCACACGCTTCTCGTTCTCGACCGTCTCGGCGGGAACATCCTCCTCGGAAAGGAAGGCCGGGGACATCGCGGCGATGTGCACGGCGACGTCGTGGGCTGCGGTCTCGGCGTCGGCACCGGACACGGCCAGCAGGACACCCACCTGGGCGGGGAGGTCCTTGGAGGTCTTGTGCAGGTACACGGCCACGTGGTCGCCGGCCACGCGGGCCACGCGACGCACGACGACCTTCTCGCCCAGCAGCGCACCGGTCTCGGTGACGAGCTCGGAGATGGGCTTGCCGTCCACTTCGGCGGCGAGCAGGGCGTCCAGGTCCGCGGCGTCGGCGGCCACGGCGGCGTCGAGCACCTTGTTGCCGAACTCCACGAAGGGAGCGGACTTGGCCACGAAGTCGGTCTCGGAGTTGACCTCGACCATGTAGCCCACGTTGTTCTCCGTGCGGGCGAGCACGATGCCCTCCGCGGTGGAGCGGCCCTCGCGCTTGGTCACGCCCTTGAGACCCTTGACGCGGATGATCTCCTGGGCCTTCTGGGCGTCGCCGTCGGCCTCGTCCAGGGCCTTCTTGACGTCCAGCATGCCGGCGCCCGTGCGCTCGCGCAGGGCCTTGATGTCAGCAGCGGTGTAGTTCGCCATGTGAACTCCTCTGTTGTCGGTGGTGTCCGCCCGGGCGTCCGTGGACGCCCGGGCGGTCCGGTCACCACTGTGGGTCACCGGGAAGAATGGGAGGTGAACACCTCCCGCGGCCTCACTCGGCGGCGGGGGCGTCCTTCTGCTCGGTCTCGGCGGGCGCCTCGGCGGCCGGAGCGGACTGCTCGGCCGGGGCGGCATCCTGGGACTTCTGCTCCTCGTGCTGCTCGAGCAGCTCGCGCTCCCACTCGGCCATGGGCTCCTCGGCGGCGTTGGACTTGCCGTTGTGGCGCTTCATCAGGCCCTCGGCCACGGCGTCGGCGACCACGCGGGTCAGCAGGGACACGGAGCGGATGGAGTCGTCGTTGCCCGGGATGGGGAACGCGACCTCGTCCGGATCGCAGTTGGTGTCCAGGATCGCGACGATCGGCACACCGAGCTTCTGGGCCTCGTCGACGGCGAGGTGCTCCTTCTTGGTGTCCACGATCCAGATCAGGGACGGGGTCTTGGTGAGGTTGCGGATGCCGCCGAGGGTGCGCTCCAGCTTCTCCTTCTCGCGGCGCAGCAGCAGCAGCTCCTTCTTGGTGTACTGCGAGCCGGCGACGTCGTCGAAGTCGACCTCTTCCAGTTCCTTCATGCGGTCGATGCGCTTGGAGACGGTCTGGAAGTTGGTGAGCATGCCACCGAGCCAGCGGTGGTTCACGTAGGGCATGCCCACGCGGGTGGCCTGCTCGGCGATGGCCTCCTGGGCCTGCTTCTTGGTGCCGACGAACAGGATCGTGCCGCCGTGGGCGACCGTGGCCTTGACGGCCTCGTAGGCCTTGTCGATGAAGCCCAGCGACTGCTGCAGGTCGATGATGTAGATGCCGTTGCGCTCGGTGAAGATGAAGCGCTTCATCTTCGGGTTCCAGCGGCGGGTCTGGTGACCGAAGTGGACGCCGTTGTCGAGCATCTGGCGCATGGTAACGACGGGCATGTCGTCTCCTCATGAATGGCTGGCGGCCCGCGGGCCGCCATGGGTTGACGGTTCTCGACCGGTGGTGCCGGTCCCTGGCGCGATGCGCGGGTGGTGCTCGTGGAGCGTGGCCCGACGCGCCCCGTACCGCCACCTCCCGCTTCCGGGAGTCCGAACGGACCGAGGGGCACGCACCCGGTCGGAGCGGATCCGTTCCGGGTTCCTTCGCGCGCGAAGTCAGCTGTCCTCCTCCGAACCAACCCGGTGACGGGCATGGCTCAGCGATGGCAGGGCAGCTGCACGCGCAAGTCTAGCGCATCGCGCGGCACCTCCGCTCCACATCGCCCGCCACCTGCCGGGCGCACGACGCCGCCGCGTCAGGCTGGGGGCATGAGCAGCCTGGACGCGTCCCCCACCGCACGGCACCGCCGCCCGGGGCGGGCACGGACCGTGGTGGAGCGTGCCACGGCGCTGGCGCTGGCACTGCTCCTGGTCCCGGGGCTCGCGGGTGGTTCACCGGCGGCCGGTGCCGGAGCCGGCTGGAACTGGCCCGTGTCTCCCCGGCCCGCCGTGCAGCGGCCCTTCGAGGCGCCCGTCAAGAGGTGGCTCCCGGGTCACCGCGGCGTGGACCTGCAGGCACCCCCGGGCACCCCGGTGCGGGCTCCGCAGTCCGGAACGGTGAGCTTCTCGGGGACCGTCGTGGACCGCGAGGTGCTGACCATCGACCACGGGGAGGGCCACCGCTCCTCGTTCGAGCCCGTCACGGCTAGCGTGCGCCGGGGCGAGCACGTCACGCGGGGTCAGGTGGTGGCCACGGTGGCCGCCCCGGGCCACGGCGCGCACGGGACGGCGGTGCATTGGGGTGTGCGGGAGGGGGACGAGTACGTCAACCCGCTGCGGTTCGTCACCGACCTGCGACCGTCCGTGCTGCTGCCCGTGCCGCCTCCGGGGTGAGCGTCCCGGGGTCCTGCCACCGGGGTGCGTGCGCCGGGAGCCGTGGGCAGGACATGAGCCTGGGAGCACGCAGGGCGCCACTCCTGCGCGGGCGCGGGTGGTCGACGCCTGCGGGGCGGGCACGGCGGGCGGAGATCCCGGCCCGGGGCCTTCATGGAGGACGGAGGGCCCGTTTCCGGGCCTTCGAGTAGGGCGGGTGGGGCTTGAACCCACGACCCAAGGATTATGAGTCCTCTGCTCTGACCAGCTGAGCTACCGCCCCCGGTGGTGCACCGCGGACGGTGCGCGGCTCCACGGTACCGCACGCCCGGCGCGGAGACCGCTCGAGCACTCGCCGCCGCCGGTGGGAACGGCTCTGCCGCCCCGCGGCACACGGGCGTGCGGCCCGCTCAGCGGCTCGCGCCGGCGTAGATCCGCTCGAAGGTGTCCAGGGTGCGCGCGAACGAGTGCTGCGCCACCATCTCGTGGCTGCGCTCGCCCATCGCGCGGCGGCGTTCCGGGTCCGCGTCGAGCACGAGCTGCAGCTTCGCGGCCAGGTCCGCGGGATCACCCGGTGTGAAGAGGTAGCCGTTGCGCCCCTCGTCCGCGAGGTGCGGCAGCGCGCGGGCGTTGGCGAGCACCACGGGGGTGGACGCGCTCATGGCCTCGAGCGTCACGAGCGACTGCAGCTCGGCGGTGCCCGGCTGGCAGAACACGTCCGCGCGCAGGTAGGCGCGGCGCAGGTCCTCGTCCGTGAGGAAGCCCAGGAACTCCACGCGGTCCGCCACGCCGCGCTCGTGGGCGAGCCGCAGCAGCCGGTCCCGCTGCTCACCCTCCCCGGCGAGCTCCACGTGCACGTTCTTCTCGCGCGGGATCAGGGCAAGGGCCTCGATGAGCTCGTTGACGTTCTTCTCCACCGCGAGGCGCCCGCAGAACAGCACCACGGGGTGCTCGGGGTGCTCGATCAGCTCGTCGGGGGCGGCCTCGTAGTGTCCGGCGTCGATCCCGTTGGACACGGCCACCGCCCGGTCCGGGACGCCGTTGTCCACCATGGTCCGCACCGCCAGGGGTGTGGGGGCGGTGATCACGTCGCAGCGCCCGTACACGCGGGCGATGTCCCACCAGGAGACCTTCCGGTACCCCCGGATGAACCACTGCGGGAACGGCAGGAACGGCTCGATGTTCTCCGGGATGAAGTGGTTGGTGCCCACCACGCGGATCCCCCGCCGGGAGGCCTCGCGCACCATCAGGCGGCCCAGGATGTAGTGGCACTGCACGTGGACCATGTCTGGGCGCAGCTCGTCCAGCAGCCGGGACACCTCGCGGGCGATCTCCCACGGGAAGCACAGCCGGAAGTACGGGTGGGTGAACGCGTGGTGCGATCGGAACCGGTGCTCCACCACACCGTCGTCGGTCATGGTGCGCGAGGGCCCGCTGGTGGGCATCGGTGCCGCCACGTGCACCTCGTGGCCCCGGTCCAGCAGACCGTGGGCGAGCCGGCGGGCGAACTGCGCGGAGCCGTTGACGTCGGGCGGGTAGGTCTCGGCGGTGATCAGAATTCTCAAGGCGTTGGGTTCCGTACGTGGGTCACTGGTCGGCGTGGCCGGCTCGGCGCTGTGCCCGAGCGGTCCGGGGACGTGCCCCGCTCCCCTTCCCCTCCCGCCGCGCGCGAGCGGCAGCTCGGCGCTCGATGACCTCGGGGTGGCACTGGGAGAGCAGGACCACGCCGACTATAGCAACGAGACCTGCCAGCCCCATGACCGCGCCCAGCGCCCCGGTGAAGCCCGCACCCGCCTCGCCGAGCACCACGAGCCCCAGCGCCACACCCACCATCGGGTCCACCACCGTGAGACCGGCGATCACCAGGTCCGGGGGTCCGCACGAGTACGCGCACTGCACCAGCCAGCCGCCGAGCACCGCGGCCACCAGCACCATGAGCACGCTCAGCCAGTGCACCGCGCCGATCCCGCCGTCCCGCAGGGCGGTGGTGGTCAGTCGCACGAGCACGGCCACGAAGCCGTAGAGCACCCCCGCGCTGAGCACGTAGAACATGCTGATGCGACGGCGGCGCAGCGCGAGCTCCGCCACCCCGATCAGCGCCACGAGGCCCACGAGCACGAGCACCACGAGGTTCTCGGCGCGCGGGCCGGGCACGTGGGAGGGGTCCGTGCCGGTCACGGCGCAGACCACGAACCCCGCTCCCCCGGCCGTGCACAGGGCCACGGCGAGCCACGTGCGGCGGTTGATGGTGAGCCGCTGCCGGCGGGCGTGCAGCAGCGTGGTGATCACCAGGGCGATCACGCCCAGGGGCTGCACCACGGTCACGGTGGCCAGCGCCAGGGCACAGACGTTGAGGAGCATCCCCAGGCCCAGCAGCCCGGTGCCCAGCAGCCACCGCCCGTTGCGCAGCAGCTTCCCGAGGTTGCGGGGGTTCAGGGCCCCGGACGTATGGTCTGTGACCGCGGAGGACTGGGTCTGGGTGCCCACGGCCAGGCCCACGGCGGAGGCGATCGCCAGTGCCACGGCGATCCACTGGCTCACGGGGTTCTCTGCGATGGTCTCACCCTCACATCGTAGGGTTTCCGCTCGCCGCAGGAGGGGGAACCAGCGCGATCCGCACCCGGGGCCGGACACGCGGAAGGCCGGGTCCCGAGGACCCGGCCTTCCGTGCGGTGGGCGGCCGCGGGGGCCGCCGGTGGTGCTACTTGCGCAGCAGCTTCTTGAGGAACACGAGGAACGCGGTGCCCGCGGCGACGGCCACGGCCAGCGGCTGCCACCGCTCGCTCAGCACATCCGACGCCGCTGTGGAACCCTCCGGCCGCACGCCCTGGGTGCCGCCCTTGGAGGCGAGAGTGCTCTTCACGGACTCCTGGGTGGCGGTGAAGGTGCGCGAGGTGCGGTTCACGAACCCCTGGGTGGCGCTCTGGACGGAGTCCACGCGGTTCTGGGCGTCGTCCCGCAGGCTCTTGAGGTGCTCGCGACGCAGCTTGAGACGGTGGCGCAGCTGCTCCTCCGTGGGCTGCACGGGCTTGACCCGGTTGGGGTCGTTGGCCGCCTCTTCCTTCTCGCGCTGCTTGCGCTGCTCGGCCTCGTTGATGTCGCGCTGCACGCGGCCCTCGTTGTACGCCGAGCCCTCCTTGACCACGCCGAGGTCGTAGCGCAGCCCGAAGATGGTCTTCTCGGGCATCAGCGGCAGGGCGCTCTTGATCTTGGAGACGCCGATCAGCGCGAGCACGGCCAGCACCACGAGGAACACCACGGCCAGCAGCAGCGCGGCGAGCCACGCGGGCATCACGTGGGAGAGCCCGGCGATGGCCGCACCGATCAGGGCGATCACGGCGAGCCCCAGGAACACCAGGCCCACCACGGCGAACGCGGCACCCACGCCCACCTTGATGCCCTTCTCTTTGAGCTCGAGGACGGCCAGCTGGGCCTCGTCCTTGAGCTGCTTGGGCAGCAGCCGGACGAAGACCTTCACGACATCCGTGATGGACGCCGCGCCGGGCCTCTTGGTGCTGCGATTGGCTGCCGTGGGTGAGTGGCCGCTGTTGGGGCCCACTGCGTGGCTCATGCCGCCTCCGATGGGTGCGTGATGGTGGGTGAACGTCGATCTGATCTCAAAATACCATTCACCGGGGCACCGGAAGGCACTGCGGGAGCGTGACGCAGGGGCCCCGGCGACTCACTGCAGGCGCCCGTCCTCCATGGTCACGCACCGGTCCGCGAGGGGCACGAACTCGGTGTCGTGGGTGACCACCAGGGACGCGAGACCGAACTGGTGCGTGAGCTCGGCGAGCAGCTCCATGATGCTGCGCGAGCGCTCCTGGTCCAGTGCCGCGGTGGGCTCGTCCACGAGCAGCAGCTGGGGGTCGTTCATCAGGGCCCGGGCGATGTTCACCCGTTGCCGCTGTCCGCCCGAGAGCTGGTGCGGGCGGCGGTCGCCGCAGTCCACGAGACCGACCTTCTGCAGCAGCTCGTCCGCACGGGTCTTGGCCTCCTTCAGCTCCTTGCCGCGGGCACCGGCCACGTGGGCGGCCAGCACGAGCTGCTCGCGGGAGGTCAGGGCGGCCAGCAGGTTGGGCTGCTGGAAGACCATGCCGGTGTGGCCCCGGCGGATCCGGGCGAGGTCCCTCTCGGGCAGCTCGGTGAGGGACTGTCCCGCGACCATCACGGTGCCCGAGGTGGGCTTGATGAGTGCGGCGGCCACGGCCAGCAGGGAGGACTTGCCGGACCCGGACGGGCCGATCAGTGCGGTCATGTCCCCGCGCTGCAGCTCCAGGGACACGTGGTCCAGGGCGCGCACGGTGCGCGGGGTGCCGTCGTTGGCCGTGCCGTCCGGGTACTCGAGCGAGACGTCCCGGACGCTCAGAGCCGGCGCGGCGGCGTCATCGACCGCCACGGAACGCTCGGCCTGCGGTGCGTGACCGGCCTCGTGCTCGTGCCGGGGTTCGTGGTGCCCGACGTGGTGACCCTCGTGGGTGTCCGCGCGGTGGCGCGGTTCGGCGTCAGAAGCATGCATGGTCAGTTACCTCCCAGAGCAATCATCGGATCCACGGTCGAGACGCGGCGCACGGCGAGCAGCGAGCCCAGCAGACCGAGCACGAGCACCCCGACCATCGGCAGGGCCACGCTGGCCGCACTCAGCTCGAACGGCACCGCGGAGCCCGCGAGCATCCCGCCGAGCAGGCCCAGGGCACCGCCGATGAGCACGCCCAGGGTGAGCACCACGGCGGCCTGCACGAGCGAGTCCCCCACCACGTAGCCGCGGCTCGCGCCGAGGGCGCGCAGCACCGCGATGTCACGCGTGCGCTGGATGGTCCAGACCGTGAGGAAGGAGATCACCACCAGGGCGCTGATGCCGTAGAGGAAGCCCTGCATCATCAGCAGCGAGCCGCGCTCGGACTGGTAGGCGGGCAGGGCCGCGAGGGAGTCCTTGGTGCTCAGGGCCACGGTGTCGGTGTCGTCCTGCACGTTCTGCGGGGCGTCGTCGGTGGTCAGCGCCAGCGCGGTGGCCTGCTCGTCCTGGGACGTGTGGGCCACTGCCGGGAAGTCCTCGATGCTGAGCCACGCCACGGGCACGTGGCTGTAGTACTCGTTGTCCACCACACCGGCGGTCTTCAAGGCGGTCCCACCCATGGACACGGTGTCCCCGGTGGAGACCTTGAGGTCCTGCGCGAGGGTCTCGCTCAGGACCACCTCGCCTTTGCCCGCGTGGGTCTGCCCCGAGCTCGCGCTCAGCCCGGAGGCGAGCGAGGAGCCCGGTTCCAGGGCCATGGCGGCGGCCGCGGTGGTGTCCGCGCGCGACGCCGCGTCCTGGCCGCCCTGGGGCTCGGCACCGCTGCGGATGCTGGTCTGGGCGATGCCCAGCCGCTCCACGGAGTCCTTGCCCACCGCGTCACGCCAGGCGTCCACCTGCTTCTGGTCGATCTGCGACGTGGTGAAGGACGGGGTGCCGGAGTCGCCCGGCGGGGCGGTGAGGACGAGGCGCTGGGCCTGCAGGCGTTCGAGGGCCGAGGTGTTCTGGTGACCCAGTCCGTTGGTCAGGCCCGTGAGCAGGACCAGCAGCAGGGTGATCAGGGCCACGACCGTGGCCAGCAGGGTGAACCGGCCCTTGGCGAACGTGATGTCCCTCAGGGACAAGAACATGGGGGAACTCCCGTGACGTAGTGACAACGACTCCGTCCATTGTGCTCAGCGGCGGGCGGCGCGGGATCGTCAGCACGGTTGAAACCCGCGTTCCGGGTGGTTGATCCCGGGATCAACCGAACGGTTGATGTGCCGCGAGCGGGGGTGCGTACCATGACTTCGGAGTTCGGACCCTTCTGCGCGCCGGTCGGCTCCCTCCACCGTCCCCGCCCAGGAAGGCACGCCGTGCCCCAGGAACTGTCCACCCCGGCCCTGCTGCGGGTCATGCGCGTGAGCCTGCACGTGAGTTTCGCGGCGCTGCTCGGGCTCGCGGTGCTGCGCACGGCGATGGGCGCCTCCTCCGGGGACGCGTCCGCGGTGGGCACCGCCGTGGTGCTGTGCCTCGCGGGTCTGCTGGCTTTCACGTACGTGCTGGGTACCACAGTGGAGAACCGCGTGGCGCGCGGCCGTGCGGACCGGGGGCGGCTGCGCTGGACCCCCGTGTGGCTCGGCTCGGTGACCCTGCTGTGGGTGGTGCTGGCCCTGTTGAGCCGGGACTTCGCGTGGGTCGTGTTCCCCCTCTTCTTCCTGTACCCCGTGCTGCTGCCGCCGGTCGTCGCGCTCACGGGGATCGTGGTGCTCACGGGTGTGGTGGTGCTCTCGCAGCTGCTGCACGTCCCCGCGGGCACCTTCACCGCGCCGATGGCCGTGGGGCCGAGCATCGGGGCGGTGGTCGCGGTGCTGGTCAGCTACGGCTACCGCGCGCTGTACCGGGACGCCCGCCGTCACCTGCGCGTGATCCGCCAGCTGGAGTCCACGCGCGCGGAGCTGGCCCGGCGTGAGCGCACCGCGGGCACCATGACCGAGCGGGAGCGGCTCTCCCGGGAGATCCACGACACCCTCGCACAGGGGCTGACCTCCATCGTGCTGGTCTCCCGAGCCGCCCAGCAGGCGCTGGAGCGGGACGAGCGGGACGTCGCCGCCGCGCGCCTGGCGACCATCGAGGACACCGCCGCGGCCAACCTCGCCGAGGCCCGCCGCTTCGTGCGGGACCTCGCCTCCCCCGCCCTGGACGAGTCCCTGCCCAGCGCGCTCGACGAGGTGTGTCGGCGCACCGAGGAGGGCGCCCGCGCGGCCGGCACCGGGCTGACGTGCGAGTTCTCCGTGCAGGGCACCGTCCCGCAGCTCACGGACCGTCAGCGCACCCTCTTCATCCGGGCCACCCAGTCCACCCTGGCCAACGTGCTCTCCCACGCCCGCGCCTCGCGCGTGGTGGTGACCCTGGAGGGGTGGGAGGACGCCGTCACGCTGGACGTGGTGGACGACGGCGTGGGCTTCGACCCCCGCGCCCTGGCCCGTGCCGAGCGGGACGACTCGTTCGGACTCTCCCACCTGCGACGCCGCGCGGCCGAGGTGGGCGCCGAGCTCACCGTGGAGTCCGAGCCGCGCCACGGCACGGCCGTGAACGTGCGGCTGCCGCTCGGGGGCGTCCCGCCCTCGCCCGTGGCCGGTCCCGGGGCTGCCGGCGACCGCCGCGCCCCGGGCACAGTCGCCCCCGGCGCACCAAGCGCGGTCGTCCCCGGCGCCCCGGGCGCCGTCGCTCCCGACACCCCGAGCGCCGTCGCTCCCGACACCTCGGACGCGGAGAACCTCCGCGGAAGCAAGAACGACGACGCCGCGCCGGTTCCGCGCGAGCGCGTGGGCGCCGCGGCGGCGTCGTCCCCCGAGACCGAGACCCCCCGAGCCGAAGGCAGGCGCACCGCATGACCACCCGAGTGCTGCTCGTGGACGACCACCCCGTGGTGCGGGCCGGGCTGCGCGCCGTGCTGGAGTCCCTGGGGGACATCACGGTGTGCGCCGAGGCCCAGGACGGCCGCGCGGCCCTGGAGAGGCTGGGCACCGAGGACCACGGCGTGGACGTGGTGGTCATGGACCTGCAGATGGGCCGCGGGATGGGAGGGCTCGAGGCCACGCGGCGCATCGTGGCCTCCGGCGGGCCGCCCGTGCTGATCCTCACCACGTACGACACCCAGGCGGACGTGGTGGCCGCCCTGGAGGCCGGCGCCACCGGCTACCTGCTCAAGGACGCGCAGCCCGAAACCATCGGCCAGGCCGTGCACGACGCCGCCGCGGGGCGCCCGGTGCTCTCCCCCTCGGTCACGGCGCGGCTCATGACCCAGGTCCGCACCCCGGCGGCTTCCCTGAGCCCGCGGGAAATCGAGATTCTCCGCGGGCTGGCCACGGGTGCCTCGAACCGGGCGCTCGCGAAGTCCCTGTTCATCTCCGAGGCCACCGTGAAGACCCACCTGGTGCACATCTACGACAAGCTCGGCGTGGACAACCGCACCGCCGCCGTGAGCCGCGCCCGGGAGGAGCACGTCATCTGAGGCCGCGGCCCGCGGGCGTGCCGCGTAGGGCCTCGCACGCCACAGCGTACGCCGCGCCCGAGCTGAGGCCCGCGAAGAGGGAGTGGTCCCGGCAGAGGGACACGGCTCCCGCGCGGGCCACCTTGGCGCTGACCCAGTGGATCTCGCGGTGGAGCCCGTGCCGGACGTTGCGGACCTCGACCGAGCTGCCGATCCCGGCGATCAGCATGTCCGGGTCCTCCGTGTCCTGCGACCCGAAGGTCACCGAGCCGAACGGCTGGAGGCCCGTGAGGTGCACGTCCAGCCCCGAGGCCGCGAGTCCCAGGGCCAGCGCCCCGCTGGAGGCGCCCGAGCCCACGGGGGCCACCAGCTCCACGGCCTCCCGGCCCTCCCGCCGCAGCCTCAGCCCGAGATCCCGGGCGAGGTCCTGGTAGCCGCGGTAGTGCACGGCGTCGTGGCACTGCCGCATCCAGTGCCAGTCCGGGTGCTCGTCCAGCAGCTCGCGCACCCGGGCCACACGACGGTCCTGGTCCGCACGCAGGGACCTGGAGGGCGGCATCTGCTCGAGACGCACACCCAGCATGCCCAGCTGCAGCCGGAGGGTCTCGTCGATGGTCGTGGATCCCACGACCACGCAGCGCAGCCCCGCCTCGTGGCACGCGAGTGCGAGCGCCAGCGCGTAGATCCCGCTGGACGAGTCCACCACGGTCCCGCCGGGTGCGATCCGTCCCTCCCGCAGCAGCCGCCGCACGGCACCGCGCGCGGAGAGCACCTTCATCACCTCGAAGCGCAGGGCGAGCAGTCCAGGTTGCAGGCGGATGAGATCCGGGGCCCCACGGCCTGGGAGGCATGGTCCAGGATCTCCGGAAGAGGGTGCTGCTCGGCTCGTCGTGTGTTCATGCTCCGCTCCAGACCTGGTCGATGGTTCGTGGCAGGCCCATTGCATCGAGGGCCGCCCGCGCCTCCCGTGCGCGCTGGGCGGCGCGGGGCCGGGCGGCGTCGAGGACGACGGCGCACACCGTGCCGCTGTGGGCGATCTGGACTCCCACGCCACCGGTCTCCCGGGTGATCCGCAGCAGGTCGGGAAGCTCCGGTTTGGGCAGCCGGGACTCGTTGAGCAGGGCCGATCGCGTTGCCGCGCGCCCCAGCAGTGCGGCGTTGCGCTCACGCACGCCGCGCTCCAGGTCGCGCAGCATCCGAGCGCACTCCCGGCGCTCCCCCGCGGAGTAGTCCCGGGCCGCGAGCGCGGGACGGGCGGGCGGCAACGTTGGCCCACGCGTCAGCCGAGCGGGACCCGCCGAGCAGGACCCGGTGAGCGGGCGGCGTCGTGCGCCGGCGCGTCAGCGGGCGGCGGCCCGGGCGATCAGCTCGGCGGTGCGGCGCGGCTGGTCCAGCATCACGAAGTGCCCGCTGCGGGAGACCACCACGGAGCACACCGAGGTCTCCCCCGCGAGCCGCGTGGCCTGCGCGAGGACGTGGCGCACCCACCGGGACAGCCCCGGCCGGGGCACGCGGCCGTTGGCGGCCACCACTGTGAGGGGCACCCGGGGGTCCAGGGGCAGCCGGGCCCGCAGTTCGCGGAGCCGGTTCATGCACGCCACGTAGCCCGCGAGCTCGCGCAGGGAGGCCAACAGCGTGTTGGTGGCGGAGGCCTCGGCGCGCAGACCGCCCATCACCCGATCCACGCGCAGCCGCCCGGGCACGAGGACCACCGAGACCGCCGGCCCCACGAGGCGCCAGAGCCGGCGCACGGCCCGGGAGCGGGCGGCGGGGTGCGTGCGGTGGCGGAAGTGGCGGGCGGCACGGGCCTCGTCGTGGGCCCGGTCGGCTCCCTCGACCTCGGGGACGGAGCCGTCGAGCAGCACGAGGGATGCCAGGCGCCCGGGGTGCAGCCGGGCCGCGGCCTCCACGACGGCCGCACCGAAGGAGTGGCCCACCGCGGTGACGGGTCCGGTGACGTGCAGGGCGTCGAGGACGGCGAGCAGGCGGGCGGCCTCCGTGTCCAGGTCCGGGAGGGTCTCGGGGACCGTCTGGCCCGGTGCGCATCCGGGGCGGTCCAACACGATCACGCGGTGGTCCCCGCGCAGCAGCTCGACCACCGGGGCCCAGTCCCACAGCATGGAGGCCACGCCCGACGAGCACACGAGCGCCGGGCCGGAGCCGATGTCCAGCACCCGGACCGGCACACCCCGGACCGGGACCTCGCTCAGGTGCTCGCGCCACAGTGCGGCGGTGGACCGGTTCACGCCGCAACCGCCCGGGGTGCCGCGCGCACCCGATCCACGACCTGCAGGCCCGCGACGGCCACGAGCCACGCGACGATCGCGACCATCGAGATCCGCTGCGTGATCCCTTCCGTGGGGATCCTGGTGAGCAGGGCGTCCACCGCGGACAGGGCGATGGTCACGACGCCCACCCAGCTGGCGATCCGGGTCACCCGGTCCGCGGCGGTGCTCAGCACCAGCGACGCGAGCATGGCCACCACGAACGCCGTTCCCGCCACGGCAGAGGATGCGGTATGCATGTGGTGCTGCAGCGGCAGCGTTCCCGCGGCCTCGGCGGCGGCGCACTCGGGTGAGACCGAGGGCGCGCACGTCATGGGATTGATGGCGTCCACCACCGTGGCCGCACCCGCCACGGCCAGCGCCGCGCACCACACCCGCACGGCCCACCGCGCACGACGCCGCGTGGGCCGGGAGGCGTCCAGCCCACCGAACCCGCCCGGCAATCCGCGCCACAGCGTGCGGGCCCGGCCGTAGGAGAACACCGCCAACACGATCAGCAGCATCCCGGCCACCCCGTCCGTGGTGCGCAGCAGGGTGGCCGCGGGACGGTCCGCCACGAAGTACTCGGAGGCGTAGGACGTCCACGGATGCAGCTGCGGGTCCACGAGCCACGTGGAGTAGATGACTGCGATCAGCAGGCTCAGGCGACGGGACGCGAGGGTCATGGAGCTGGATCACCCGCCTGCATCGTCGTGGAACTGCTAATCGTCAGCGACCGCTCACTCTACTAGGACAGGGCGCCGTCCCAAGGTGCCACGGGGAGCCCCGCGGCTCAGCGTCCCCTGGCCGGTCGGCACCGCCGCGAGGCCCGGGATCATCTCGGGGTGGCGGGGTTCCGCACGGTGTGGTTGCCGCGGGGATCAGTCACGGGACGCCCACTCCGACCCCGTGCGCGCCAGGCGTTCGCGCTGAGCGGGGTCCGCGGCCATGTCCGCGGCGGTCCAGGCCAGGCTCAGACCGCCCTCCCACATCGCGGCGTCCGCCGCGGGCAGCGCGCAGTAGCGCTCGAACTCGGGTTCGTGGCACGTGGCGCCCTCGGCCTCCACCAGGATGGTGGGGTGGATCGCGGGGACCCGCAGCGAGACGTTGGCCATGTCCGTGGAGCCGGCCAGGCGGCGTCGTCGGCTCATGGGGCCGTCCGTGAAGACGCGGCCCAGGGACTCGGCGTTGGCCCGGTACGCGGCGACCATGGGGTCGTCGTTGCGGAACTCGGAGAACGCGGGCCAGTCGTCGTGGACCTCCAGCGTGCAGCCGGTGGCCAGGGCACCGGCCTCGAAGCAGCGCAGCAGGCGTTCCTTGGCGCCGCCGGGGCCCTCGAGCTGGGCGAGGGTGTCCGCGCGGGCGTCGTAGGCCAGGCGGGCGCGGTGCGGGACCACGTTGGGGGCGTCCCCGGCGCTGCGCACGATGCCGTGCACCAGCTCGCCGGGCTGCAGGTGCTGGCGCAGCAGCCCGATGGCCACCTGCGCCACGGTGGCGGCGTCCCCCGCGTTGACGCCCTGGTGCGGCGCCTCGGCGGAGTGGGCGGGCTTGCCCGTGTACTCGATCTCCAGGTCCACGACGGCGCGCGTGACGTGGTCCGCGTTCTCCTCCTCGCCGGGGTGCAGCATCATGGCCGCGTGGACGCCGTCGAAGACACCCTCGTTCAGCATGAGGATCTTGCCGCCGCCGTACTCCTCGGCGGGGGTGCCGAAGACCTTGACGGTGAGGTCCAGCTCGTCCGCGACCGCGGCCAGGCTGATCCCCGCCAGCACTCCGGAGGCGGCAATGATGTTGTGCCCGCACGCGTGCCCCACGCCGGGCAGGGCGTCCATCTCCGCGCAGATGCCGACGACGAACGGTCCCGTCCCGTAGGACGCGACGAACGCGGTGTCCAGGTTCGCCACCCCGGCCTCCACGCTGAAACCGTGGCGTTCCAGGACCGTGGTGAGCTTCGCTGCGGTCCGTGTCTCCTCGAAGGCGATCTCCGGGTCCGCGTGCACCGCGTGGCTCAGGGCGACGACCTCGTCGCGCGCCTGCTCCGCGGCCTCCCGGATGCGCTGCTTGACGCGCGTCAGCCGCTCAGCGCCCTGTCCGTCGAACGTGCCGCTGACCTGCGGGCGCACGCGGTCCGCTCCCCCGGTCGGGGACTGTTCCGCCATGGTGATCCTCCTCCACTGCCTGTGATGCGGGCCTCAACCCTAGGGGGTGGGGAGATTCGGGGCATCTTCACAGGCGGGCGGTTCACCAGGTGAGATGAGTGGGGTGATCGCGCGCCCCGGCGCGCGGCCATGCGGTGGGAGGGACGACGGTGCTGGGTCAGGCCTGCACGGCCGGTGCCGCCTCGTCATCCTCTGCGGGCAACTTGCCCGGGACGCCGTCGCGCATGTCCCGGAAGGTCTTGAAGCTGGCCCAGAGCACCGCCGTAAGGGGGACCGCCAGCAGCGCGCCGGCCACCCCGCCCTCGTGGGCGCCGATGGCCAGGGCCGCGATGATCACCACGCCGTGCAGGCTCAGTGCCGTGCCCATGACCTTGGGCTGCAGTCCCCCTGACGCAGCCCTCGGCCGTTGCCTTGCCCGGTTCTCTGGGGGTGAGCCTGCCCCCGAGGAGGGCAGGCCGCCCGCAGCTTTCTTAGTCGCCATGTTGCTGAACCGTACTGGAGTTGGTCGCTGGTACCCCAGACACACCGAGGTACATGAGTTCACGGTGAAGGCTGTGTCGGAAACAATGACGGTATGGGAACGCATGCGTGGCGCAACTGGCGGGCTAGCCTCCAGCCAACGACGGAGATACCTGCCCGTTACGAGGACGCTATTTATTCTGATGCTCGCTTTCTCGGCGAGAGGCTCGAGTTGGGGCCGTACACCATCTTGCCGACCTTCGCGAGCACCGCCCCCATGCCAGTGGCCCTGGTGCTCCGATGTGAGATGCGCAGATCCTTGGAGACGGGTCTCATCGACCACACGACCGGCAAGCCGCTCCCGGCGGACTCCAGCGGCTACCACGGCGGCACGGTGTCCGATGAACTCGCCGCGCTGCTCTCCTTGGCGTTGGGCGTGCGGTGCCGTGCCGGAGGCACGGTCCGGGTGTGGGGCTTGCCCGACGACGACCCCGCTGGCTACCCGATGGAGCTGGACCGCCAGCACCTCAGTCGACCCGGGCCACCGGGTCTGGAAGTCCTGCCCAACGTGGTCCGGCAGGTCGAGTTCGCGGACGCCTCGGACCTGCTCTCGACCTTCCCCCATCTGGGTTCTGAGGATGCCTCCGCCCTTGCCCGAGCAGCGCGACTGTACGCCAACGCCTTGTGGTGGGCCAACGAGGACACGAACTTTGCCTGGCTGCAGATGGTGGGAGCCGTGGAAGCCGCGGCCGCCCGCCGCAACGAGGCCGGGCAGCAGCCTCTCAGCACCTTGGAGGAGCTCCATCCCCGCCTGTGGGAAGCGCTGGACGGAGCGCCGGAAGAGACTAAGCAAAAGGTCGAGGAACTTGTGGTGCGGCAATCTAGTGTCACCCGAAAGTTCTTGGGTTTCGTGGAAAACTTCGCCCCACACGCGCCGCAACCGCGCCCCGCCTTCGGCCTGGACTGGACGCGCTTGCGCAAACACCTGAGGATCATCTACGACCACCGCTCCCGGGCGCTGCACGACGGCCGGCCATTTCCCCACCCGATGCTCGACAAACCCATGCAGGGACCGGACGGACAGCCCAGTGAGGTGCCTGTGGGCATGTCCGCAGCGGCTAAGGGCAGCTCATGGATGGCGAAAGAGATGCCGATGTTGCTGCACACCTTCGAGTACGTCGCCCGAGGAGCCTTGCTTAACTGGTGGCACGATCTCGCACCTGTCGTGAAGAGCCAGCCCTCCTAATACGGGCGCTTCGTACCCTTTCTGACTACGTACGGACGGCGACACCCCTTCTCCGACTCCTTGGGAGCGCCCATGTCGTCCACCGTCCAGCCGCGTGGTCCCGGCTGCCTGCCGGTCCTGTTCCTTGCCGCCGTCCCTCTGGGGACCTTCCGCTACGAGGGCCGCGCCTGGCACCCGCCGGCGGCCTGCTCGTCGGCCTCGCCCGATGGCTCAGCTGGGCCTTCTGGCTTACGGCCACCCTCGCCTCCCTAGTGGTGGCGCAGCCGCTGGGTTGGCTGCTGCTGGGGTTCTTCGTCTTGTCTGTCTACCCGCGCCGGATCCTCGTCGCCAGGGTAGGTTTCAGCCCTCGCCTGCGTGACTCCGCGCTCGTCCTGTGGCATCTCGGCGGCCGGTGGCTCGTGGCGGCCACAGCCGCCACCGCTGTCGCTGCGCCCGTGGTCACCCTCCTCGACGCCTCCTGGGATGTTGCGCTGGCCCTCCAGGCCGGTGCCGTGATCGTACTGCTGGTGCTCTCCACCGTCTCGGCGTGGCGCTACGCGGACCGGGCGCGGAACGCCCTCGACATCGAGGGTCCGGAGTAGGTCAGCACTTCTCGAGGTGCGCCTGGACCCGGCGCGCGAAGATGTCTGACGCCTCATCGTAGACCGTGAGGCGATCCTTCTGCTTCGCCGCGTTGTCGGAGGACAGTGCGAGGTCCTGCAGTTCTCGCGCCGGTATAACGAGCCCTGGTGCCAGCAGGCGGAACGCGATGACGACGCGGTTCATCTTCCGGTTCGCCGCGGCGGCCTGTTCGGTATTAAGCCGCAGTTGCTCCGGTATGGATTGCTCGAGCACCCAAGCCTCTTGGGCGGAGCGGACGTCCTTCGTGCGCTTGAGGCGCCCCACCTCGGCCTCATGGTGGTATTGCGCGGATAACGCCGACACCATGTCCAATCCCGCTTCAATCAGGTCCACGGCCGCCTCCTGCACCGCGTGCCGGCGTTCACCCTCCCGCTGCCGTTCCTCCACGGTGTGGTCCCGGCGCAGCCCGGCCACGTAGTTCAGCACAGTCGTGGTGACGGCGGACGCCACCACGGCGGCTGCGGCGATCACCGCGGCCCAGATCTGCGGACTCCACGAGGCGACTCCATCCATAAGGCGCATACTCCCATGACCCCGACTTCGGGCTGCAGGTGTGTTCTCTGGGCTGGTGTGTCGGCGGCATCCACCGCCGCGGCGGAGTGAAAATGGGGTTATGTCTTGGACCTGGCTCGCAGCCCTCGTGCCCTTCTTCTCCGCCATCGTGGGGGCCGCGGTCGGCGGCCTGGTTGTCCATCGGACCGCGCTGGCACGGGATGCACGCAACGAATAGCGGGTCCGGCGGGTCGAGCATCTGATCTCCGCCTATCAGCGCCTGTCCGCGGCCTCCAACCGCAAATGCAACCTCACCCCCGAACAGGCAGCTGATCTCGAGGCCGCACTCAGCGAAGTGATGCTGCTGCTGGGACAGCGCACCGAGATCGGGGCCGCCCGCGCCTTCATGGTGATCTTCGCCGCGGAAAGGGGCGCAGAGCTGGATCCGCTGCTGATAGCTCTGCGCGCGAGCCTACGTTAGGAACTCGGGCTAGACCCGACGCCGTTGCCCAATCCCCACAGCATCCGCCTGTTGCTCTGAAGCCTGTGAAAGAAGGACAAACCGTGCCCTATCCGTGCCCGCAGCCGGGTATGAAACAGCCCCTCACCGGTGTTTTTCTGGCGAGGGGCTGTTTTGTGGCTCCCCCGACTGGACTCGAACCAGTAACCCTTCGATTAACAGTCGAATGCTCTGCCAATTGAGCTACGGGGGAATGCGCACGTTGCCGCGCAACGAGACGATACTCTACCTCCCGTCGCGGGCTTCCTCAACTTGTCTCGCCACTGGCCGGGCAGCGCCGCACCCGCCTGCCCCGCGGAAGGAAAGCTTGCACCTCACACCCCCATGAGGCTGCGCCGCTGCAGCTCCAGGTCCAGCAGCTCGCGGTTGAGCTGCTGGTACAGGTCCGGCTCGCGCTGCGCGTTGAGCCGGTTGAGGTGCGCGAGCTTGTCGGACTTCTCCCGGTTGATGTGCATCTCCACGAGCGAGGTGATCACCCCCACCGCGTAGTTGCGCATCTGCTGCTCGGTGGCCGCGGGCAGCGGTGTGACGGACAGCTGCGCCAGGTAGCCGTGCAACGGCTCGGGCAGGTGGTTGCGCACGGACTCCAGCCACACGCGTCCGCCCTGGACGCCCTCTCCCAGGTCCGCGCGGGCACCCACCACGGCGTCGTGCATGACCTGGTGCACCCGGTACGTCATACCGGCGGAGTCGAAGTGCGCCCAGTAGGGCAGCGGCACCAGATCCGGGACCTGCAGCACCACTTCCAGCGCCTCACGCTCCATGCGGGACACGGGCTCCCGGGGGTCGGGCAGTTCCACGGAGCGCGGCTCCTCAGGAGAATCGTCGCGAGCGCCGGACGTTGCTCTCGGGGCGCGCTGGTCCTGGCCCCCGCGCGAGGGCCCCTGGGCCTGCTGAGGCCCGCGAGCGCCGTCGTACCCGGAGTTGGAGCGCCCTGAGCTGGACGCCACCGCGCCGGAGGGCCCCGAGCCAGCAGATCCCGAACCGCCGCGCTGCGCGGACTTCGCCGCCGCGCTCACCGCGCGCATCACCTCGTCCGTCTCGATCCCGAGCCACCCCGAGAGCTCCCGCGCGTAGGCGGGGCGCAAAGAGGAGTCTCGGATCTGCGCGACGATGGGCGCGCACGCCCGCATGGCGCGCAGGCGTCCCTCGAGGCTGTTGACGTCGTACTCCTTGATGGTGGCTCGCAGCGCGAACTCGAACAGCGGGGTGCGGGTCTCCACGAGGTCCCGCACGGCCACGTCCCCGCGGGCCAGGCGGAGGTCGCACGGGTCCATGCCGTTCGGCTCCACGGCCACGTAGGTCTGGGCCACGAAGCGCTGGTCCTCCTGGAAGGCGCGCAGCGCGGCCTTCTGCCCGGCGGCGTCGCCGTCGAACGTGAAGACCACCTCGCCGCCGGCGGAGTCGTCGGAGAGGAAGCGGCGCACGATCTTGATGTGCTCCGGGCCGAACGCCGTGCCGCACGTGGCCACCGCCGTGGCGACCCCAGCGAGGTGGCACGCCATGACGTCCGTGTAGCCCTCCACCACGACCACCTGCTTGGTCTTGGCGATGGGCCGCTTGGCCAGGTCGATCCCGTAGAGCACCTGGGACTTCTTGTAGAGCTGCGTCTCGGGGGTGTTGAGGTACTTGGGGCCCTGGTCGTCCTCGTAGAGCTTGCGCGCCCCGAAACCGATCACCTCCCCGGCGACCGCGCGGATGGGCCAGATGAGCCGGCCACGGAAGCGGTCGTAGAGTCCCCGGTTGCCCTCCGAGAACATGCCCGTGAGCTTGAGCTCCTGCTCCGTGAACCCCTGGTTGCGCAGGTGGTTCAACAGGTGGGACCAGCCCTGCGGTGCGTAGCCCACCCCGTAGGTGCGGGCGGCGTCCTGGTCGAAGCCGCGCTCCCCCAGGAACTTCTGGGCGGCTGCGGCCTGGCGGGTGTAGAGGTTGCGCTGGAAGAACTCTGCGGCCACCTTGTGGGCGTCCAGCAGACGCTGGCGGCGGCCCACCTCCTCGCGGTTGGGTGCGCCGCCCTGCTCGTAGTGCAGCTCGTAGCCGATGCGCGCGGCCAGCCGCTCCACGGTCTCCGTGAACGGGGTGTGGTCCATCTCCATGAGGAACGCGATGACGTCCCCGGACTCGTCGCAGCCGAAGCAGTGGTAGGTGCCCATCTGGGGGCGCACGTGGAAGGACGGCGAACGCTCGTCGTGGAACGGGCACAGCCCCTTGTACGAGCCGATCCCCGCGGGCTTGAGCGTCACGTACTGCTCGACGACCTCGCGGATGTCCGTGCGCGCGCGAACCTCGTCGATGTCTTCACGCTTGATCAGTCCGGCCACTGGGCCAGTGTAGGCACCCCGTCAAACCAGGAACGACGCCGCCCGGGCAGGTGTGCAGGGCGTCCCGCACGGTGCGTGGAGGACGCCCTGCCGCGGCCGGGCACCGAGGGGACGACGACGCCGCGCGGGACCCCCGGCGCGGCCACCGTCCGCGTGGTCACGGTCTGCGCCCCATCCGGGCCCGGACAAGCCCAGGCCCGCCCGCTCACCAGAGCGGCTTGTCCCCCGTGCGCCAGTTGGTGCCCCGGATCCTGTCGTGCAGGGCCACGGCCGAGTGGTCCGTGAGGCACGCGATCTGGTCCACCACGAGCCGCAGCCGCGCGGCCTCCGCGCCCGGTCCGTCCGCCACGGCGCGCCAGTCCGCGGCGAACTCCGGGGAGAGGAACCGGCCGTCGGTCTCCATGAGGGCCTCCACCAGGATGGTGAGGATCTCGTGCTGGTTCTCGTACAGGGGCATGGCGTCCCGCACGGTCATCACGAACGCGGTGGCGATGCCCTTGAGGACCCCGATCTCCAGCTCGGTCTCGCGCGGCACCACGAGGGAGGCCCGGTACCGGGTGAGCCGGTCCTCCCCGGCGACCTCCCGGGTGGCCTCCACCGCGGACATTGCGAAGCGTCCGATGAGCTGGCTGGTCATGTTCTTGAGCCGCGCGAGGTCCCCGCGGGTGCCGTCCATGCGCGGCACCCAGGCCGCGGTGGCCTCGAGACGGCGCAGGGCGGCGTCGAGCTCCTCGTCCGTGGCGTCCGGGAGGTACCAGCCGCGCGTGCACTCGATGACCCGCCCGCGCTGGGTGGGCTCGGCCAGCAGGTCCAGCTGCAGGGCGTGGGCGGCCACGGCGTCCTCCACGTCGTGCACGCTGTAGGAGATGTCGTCCGCGAGGTCCATGACCTGCGCCTCCAGGCACTTGCGGCCCTCCACCGCGCCCTCGCGGAACCACTCGAACACGGGGAGGTCGTCCTCGTACACGCCGAACTTCCGGTTGGGCCGCCCGTCCGCCCGGGGCGGGGCGTCCGCGGCGGACCACGGGTACTTGCACGTGGCGTCCAGCGTGGCGCGCGTGAGGTTCAGCCCCGCGGGCTCCCCCGAGGGCGTCACGAGCTTGGGCTCCAGCCGCACGAGCAGCCGCAGGGTCTGGGCGTTGCCCTCGAAGCCCCCGATCCCCCGGGTCAGCTGCGCGAGCACGGTCTCCCCGTTGTGCCCGAACGGCGGGTGGCCGAGGTCGTGGGACAGGCACGCGGCGTCGACCACGTCCGGGTCGCAGCCCAGCGCTTTGCCGAGCTCCCGCCCGATCTGCGCAACTTCCAGCGAGTGGGTGAGGCGGTTGCGCACGAAGTCGTCCGTCTGCGGGGCGACCACCTGCGTCTTGGCCGCGAGCCGGCGCAGCGCGGAGCTGTGCAGCACGCGCGCGCGGTCCCGCTCGAAGTGGCTGCGGTGGCGGTTGTGGTGGTCCTCGGTGACGTAGCGCTCGGTGTCCGAGGGCTCGTAGCCGGGGGCCAGGATGCCCAGGCGGTCGGGGGTGTGCATGGCGCTCAGCCTCCCGAGACGTCGAGTTCGGCGTCCACGAGACCCAGCCGTTCGGCGTCGCCCAGGATCCGCGAGGACAGCCAGCCGTCCGGCAGGTGCGGCTTCTTGGGCGAGCCCGCGCGCCCGCGGGGCCCCTCCACGTCCGCGCCCGGGTAGGGGGCGTCCAGGTCCAGCTGGTCCAGCAGCTCGCGCAGCGCGGCGAGGTCCGGGACCTGCGCCATCTTCGCGCGCAGCTCACCGCCCACGGGGTAGCCCTTGAAGTACCAGGACACGTGCTTGCGGATCTCGCGGCAGCCCTTGGCCTCGTCCCCGAACTCCTCGGTGAGCAGCTCCGCGTGGCGGTAGACGGTGTCCGCGACCTTGCGCACGCCCGGCCGGAAACGGCGCGGGCTGCCCTCGAACGCGGCCTGCAGGTCCCCGAACAGCCACGGGCGGCCCTGGCAGCCGCGGCCCACGACGACGCCGTCCACACCCGTGTGCTCGACCATCCGCACCGCGTCCTCGGCGGAGAAGATGTCCCCGTTGCCGAGCACGGGAATGTCCGGCAGGGCCTCGCGCAGCCGGGCGATCGCGTCCCAGTTCGCGGTGCCCGAGTAGTGCTGCTCCAGGGTGCGCCCGTGCAGGGCGACGGCGGCCACGCCCTCGTCCCGGGCCATCCGCCCGGCGTCCAGGTAGGTCTGGTGCTCGTCGTCGATGCCGATGCGCATCTTCACCGTCACGGGAATGTCCCCGGCCTCGCGCACCGCGGTGCTCACGATTGCGCGGAACAGATCCGTCTTCCACGGCAGGGCGGAACCGCCGCCGCGCTTGGTGACCTTGGGCACGGGGCAGCCGAAGTTGAGGTCGATGTGGTCCGCGCGGTCCTCCTGCGCGACCATCCGCACGGCTTTGCCCACGTTCACGGCGTCCACGCCGTAGATCTGGATGGAGCGCGGCGTCTCGCCCGGGTCGTGGTGGATGATCCGCAGGGACTCCGGCCTGCGCTCCACCAGGGCACGTGCGGTGACCATCTCGGTCACGTACAGGCCCCCGCCGTACTCGCGGCACAGCTTGCGGAAGGACTTGTTGGTCACCCCGGCCATGGGTGCCAGCACTACAGGGACGTCGATGGTCAACGGTCCCAGGTGCAGCGGCTTCAGGTTCAGCACGGCCGGTTCACGGTCCGCGGTCTCAGTCGTCTCGGTGCTCATCGCCTGCCATTGTCTCACCTGCGCGCAACGGGCCGTCCCCCGGGCTGCCCCTCCTCCATGCGGACACGACGACGCCGCCCCGGAACCCGTGCGCGGCCGCGCACCACCGGACCACGCACCCCGGGCGACGCCGCCCGCGCGGATCGCGCCGAGCGTCGTCGTCCTGCCCGGTGCCCTCTCAGGCGGGAGCATTGGGTCCGGTTCCGGAGGCGGCGATCTGCTCCAGGCGCACCGCGAGTTTGAACGCCCGCACCTGCTCGTCCCGGCGGCCCAGGGTCTTGCAGGCCGCCCCGAGCTCCCGCAGGCAGGCCACCCACTCGTCCGTGTGGGCCTCCGGATCGGGCAGGGCAGAGTACAGGTTCGAGGCGTTCTGCAGGGCGTGGGCGGCGTCGGCCCACGCCATCCGGTCCGCGGCGAGCGCCGCGAGCCCACGCCAGCACAGAATCTGCCCGGCCACGTCCCGGCGGGTCTCGCAGCCGCTGAGCACCGCCTCGTAGTGCTCCTCCGCCACACGACGCCGCCCGGCCGCCTGCGCCGCGGTGGCCAGGTGGGAGGTCCAGCGCAGGTCCTCGCGGGTGACGAACCCAGTGCCGCTCGCGTGGGCCGGCCGGTCGGGGTCCACCCCGGCCACCTCGGCGCCCTCCTGAAACACGCGGTAGGCATCCCACGGGCGCCCGAGTCCGAGCAGCACGTCCCCGAGCTCCTCCAGGCAGCGCACCCGCCCCCGCACGGAACGCGCGGAACGTTCCGCCCGCCGGTACTGCACGGCACCGATCCGGTAGTGGTGCTCAGCCTCGGCCAGGTTCCCCGCGTCCCGCTCCAGGTCACCGAGCGACGACGCCGCGTCACCCGCCGCGCACCACGCGTCACCCAGGCGGGCGGTGCGCAGGGCCTCCTCGAGCAGTGTCCGGGCCTCGACGAGGTCCCCGCGCTCACGGGCGGCGGCGGCGCGTTTGAGCCGGCGGGCGGAGGTGCGGGCTGCGAACATGCTGGGCTCCCGGAGGTGGTGCTAGCGAATCCGGCGCCCGGCCGGCGACGGGTTCAGGGTCAGGAACAGAGGGTCGCGGAAGCCGTGGTCCGAGAACGCCGAGCACACGGAGGCGGCCAGCTCGTCCAGCTCGTCCTCCCGGGCCAGGGCGATCACCGAGCCACCGAAGCCGCCGCCCACCACCTTCGCCCCCAGGGCGCCGGCGTCGAGGCACGCGGTCACGGCGGCGTCGAGCTCCGGAACGGTGACCTGGCAGTCCAGACGCATGGACTCGTGGCCCGCCACGAGCAGCCGGCCCACGAGGTCCCAGTCCGGAGCCGCGGTGGAGAGCTGGTCCGCGATGCGCACCGAACGGACCATCTCGGTCAGGGAGTGCCGCAGCCGCAGGCGCATGCCCTCCGGATCGGCCTCGGTGTTGGCTCCGGCGCGCAGCAGGGTGTCGAAGCGCTCGAGGACCGCGGCGGCGTCGTCGTCCGTGGGGTGGGCGGGCAGGGCGTCCCGCAGCCGGGGGACGCCCAGGACCGCCGCGGCGGCCTCGCACTGCTCGCGCCGGGAGCTGTACTGACCGTCCGCGAGGCGGTGCGGGGCGCGGGTGTCCACGGCGAGCCACGTGAGACCGGAGACGGAGGGATCGGCGGGCAGGCGGGCGACGTCGAAATCCCGGCAGTCCAGGGCGAGGGTCTCCCCCGCGTGCGAGCGCAGGGATGCGGTCTGGTCCAGCCCGCCCGTGTTGGCCCCCACGATGTGGTTCTCGGCGTCCATGCACGCGCGGGCCAGGGCGCGGCGCAGGCGGTCGTCCGGGGCGTCGTCGCCCGTGGACAGGGAGAACAGTGCGAGCGCGACCGAGCACTCCAGCGCGGCGGAGGAGGCCAGCCCGGCGCCGATGGGCACGGTGGAGTCCACCATGAGGTCCGCACCGACGTCCGGGGCCAGGGCGAGCTCGGGGACCGCGACGGGGTGGTCCGAGCGGCCCGAGGCCACCCGCTGCATGCCCCACGCGACCCCGGCGGCGTAGCCGAACCAGCCGCCGATGCTCCCGGGGGCGATGTCCGCTACCGGGGTGGTGCGCAGCCGGTGGTCCGCCACGGACTCGTCCGCGTCCTGCAGGGACAGCGCCCGCAGCACGCCGTCCGTGCGCGGTGCGGCGGCGGTGAGCGTCACGTACTGGTGGGCGAAGGGCAGGCACATTCCGCCCGAGTAGTCGATGTACTCCCCCATGAGGTTGGCCCGTCCCGGCGCGGCCCACACACCCACCGGCGCGCGGCCGTAGGCCCGCTCGAAGCGCTCGCTCAGTAGCTCGGCGCGCGCGAGGACGTCCGGCTGCGGCACCCACTGCGGGCACCCGGCTTCCTCCGGCGGGGCGACGACGGCGGGTTCACAGGACACGGACGGTTCCTCACATGATCGGGTGGTGCGGTGGCGACACGCCATTGTCCCCTACGCGGCGCGGAAGTGCTCCTCGAGCTCCTCCAGGGTGCGGTCCTTGGTCTCCGGGGCCACCCGGTGCACCCACACGAGGGCCACGAGCTGCAGGGCCACGAAGATCAGCACGGTGTACCCCACGCCCAGGGCGTCGGTGAGCAGCGGGAAGGTCAGCCCCACCACGAAGGTCACCATCCACAGCAACCATGCGCACGCGCCCATTCCCACCCCGCGCACGGACAGCGGGAAGATCTCGGACATGTACAGCCACGTGACGGTCCCGATGCAGCACTGCTCGAAGCCCACGAACACCACGATGCACGCGAGCACCGCCCACGGCCGGGCCGCACTCTCCCCGGGGACCAGCAGGTAGCACAGCGCGAACGCGGTGAGGGAGGTGATGGTCCCCGCCAGGCCGGTGAGCAGCAGCGGACGCCGGCCCACGTGCTTGAGCAGCACCATCGCGAGTCCCACGGCGGCCACGCCCACGAACCCGGGGATGATGTTGGCGTAGAACGCCCCGTTGCCGCCGAAGCCCGAGTCCTGCAGCACGGTCACGCCGTAGTACTGGATGGCGTTGATCCCGGAGATCTGGTTGATCACGGCCATGGCCGCACCGATCCCGAAGATGCCGCGGATCCACGGCACGCGCACGAGGTCAAGCACACCCGCCGCGGGGCGGTCCGCGTCCTGAGCGGCGAGCTCCCGCACGCCCTCGGCCTCGTCCGCGGTGTAGGCGTGCTGCCGGATGCGCTGCAGCACCCGCGTCATCTCGTCGAAGCGACCGCGGCGGGCCAGCCAGCGCGGGGACTCCGGCACCACGGTCATCCCCACCCACAGCACCAGCGCGGGCACCGTGGCGAGCACGAGCATGTAGCGCCACACGTGCGGAACGTGGCCGAACGCCGTCGCCAGCCCCGCGTTGAACACGAACGCGAGCGCCTGCCCGCCCACGATCATCAGCTCGTTCTGGGCGACCACGCGCCCGCGCAGGTGGGCCGGGGCGAGCTCCGCGAGGAACACGGGCACGGTCACCGAGGACGCTCCCACGGCGAGTCCCAGCACGGCACGGAACGCCACGAGCACGCCCACGGACGGCGCGCCCGCGCAGCCGACGGTCGCCACCACGAACACCACGGCGAGCACCATGAGCAGGCGGCGCCGCCCGAACCGGTCCGCGAGTCGCCCACCGAACGCGGCTCCCCACGCCGCGCCGAACGGCAGGATGGAGGCCACGAGCCCCTCCAGGAACGGCGTGAGCTGCATGTCCGTGACCAGGGAGGGCAGAGCGCCGTTGATCACGCCGGTGTCGTAGCCGAACAGCAGCCCGCCGAACGTGGCCACGGTGGCGATCAGTCGCAGCCGCCCGCTCAGGGGCTGGGCCTCGGGCGCACCAGTGGGGTGCGGGTCGTGCGGTGCGGCGGCGTCGCCGAAGGGGCTGGCTGCGGAGGGGCCGGGTGCGGTGGGTCCGGTGTGCTGCGAGGAGTGCGCCTGGGAAGCGGGCATCGAGGTCCTTTCGTCCGTGAACGTCTTATCACGGTCCTCACCGCGGAAAGCACAAGCGCGGGGGTGAGGCGGTGCCACGTCACAGCCCGGGGGTGCCTGAGGTGGGGCAGAGTGCGGCGCGATGGACACCGCACCGTCGAGCACCCGGCGGGCACGCGAGAGCCCTCCCACCGCGGGCACGGCAGGAGGGCTCTCCGTGGCAGGTCTAGTCCAGCACCAGCGTCTCGGTCTCCGTGACCACGCGGGCCACGCCCGCGGCGAGGAGGTTGTCCACCACGCTGACCAGCGGGCCCATGGAGTCGTCCACCTCCAACTCCACCGGGTAGTCGCTCACGAGCAGCGCCAGCAAGGTCTCCAGAGCCGCGCCGGACTGCTCCGGGGTGGCCCCGGCCGCACCGGGCACGTAGCCGAGCAGCACGTCCGCGACCTCGTTGGGCTGCGGCTCATCGTGCGGGTTGGCCGGGTCGAACGGACGGTAGCTCACGGCGAACGCCGCGGTCGGGCCCCTGCCGTCCGTGCCGCCCACCGTGCGGCGCAGCACCACGGCGCCGTAGGCCCCGGCGGTGTCCGAGAGGAACTGCTTGTTGACCGCGCCGATGCTCACGTCCCCCACCGGGTCCCACGCGTGGACCTCCCGGTAGAAGGACTCCACGGCGCGGGTCAGCTCCACGGAGCCGGTCGCGAGGTCCTCCACGGCCTCCGCGTCGGAGCCGTCCGTGTTCTGCCCGAGCGTGGGCAAGGGCAGGGCACCGGCGTCCACACGCACCACGCGCGAGCGCATGGCGTCCGCGAAGCCCAGGGAGCGGGCGAAGCCCTCCCCCGTGGCGCCCCGGGTCACGCGCGTGCGCAGGGCCTCGACGGGAGCACCCGCCTCACGGGCGGCCGCCCGCAGCCGGGACACGAGCTCCCGCCCGATGCCCTCGCGGCGGTGGTCCGGTGCGACCTCCACGAACAGCCACAGCCGCTTCGGGTGCCACGCGGAGGCGTAGCAGACCCCGGCGGCGACCGGGACGCCGTCATCGGTGGCCACGAGCGTCACGGCGAACCCGCTCTGGTCCGCAGCACCCAGCCGGGCGCGGAACGCCTGGACGGGCGCGGACTCGGCGTCCGGCCACAGTTCGAGCAGGCGCAGGTCGTCGTCCTCGCGCCAGGGGCGGTAGTCGATGCTCATGCGGTTCCTACTTCTCCAGGCGCTCGGCCAGGTACTGCTGCACGCGGTCCAGGCCCACCCGCTCCTGGGTCATCTCGTCGCGCGAGCGGATGGTCACGGCCTGGTCCTCGAGGGTGTCGAAGTCCACGGTGATGCAGAACGGCGTGCCGATCTCGTCCTGGCGGCGGTAGCGGCGGCCGATGGCCCCGGCGTCGTCGTAGTCGATGTTCCAGCGGCGGCGCAGCTCGGCGTCCAGGTGCTGCGCTGTGGGGCGCAGGTCCTCCTTCTTGGACAGCGGCAGCACCGCGGCCTTGACCGGGGCCAGGCGCGGGTCCAGGCGCAGCACGGTGCGGGTGTCCACGCCGCCCTTGGTGTTGGGTGCCTCGTCCTCCACGTACGCGTCCACCAGGAACGCCATCATGGAGCGGGTCAGCCCGAAGGACGGCTCGATCACGTACGGGGTGTAGCGCTCGCCGGAGGCCTGGTCGAAGTACTGCATCTTGGTGCCGGATGCCTCGGTGTGGTTGCTGAGGTCGAAGTCCGTGCGGTTGGCCACGCCCATCAGCTCACCCCACTCGGAGCCCTGGAAGCCGAAGCGGTACTCGATGTCGATGGTGCCGTCCGAGTAGTGCGCGCGGTCGTCCGCGGGAACGTCGTAGCGGCGCATGTTGTCCGGGTTCACGCCCAGGTCCACGAACCAGTCCCAGCACGCCTCGACCCACTCGTCGAAGTACTTCTTCGCCTCGTCCGGGTGGATGAAGTACTCGATCTCCATCTGCTCGAACTCCCGTGTGCGGAAGATGAAGTTGCCCGGGGTGATCTCGTTGCGGAACGCCTTGCCGATCTGCCCGATGCCAAACGGCGGCTTCTTGCGCGCGGCGGTCACCACGTTGAGGAAGTTCACGAAGATGCCCTGGGCGGTCTCCGGGCGCAGGAAGTGCTTGCCCTCCTCGTTGTCCACGGGGCCCAGGAAGGTCTTCATCAGACCGGAGAACTGCTGCGGCTCGGTCCACTTGCCGTCCTGGCCCGTCTCCGGGTCCTTGACGTCCGCCAACCCGTTGACCGGCGGGTGGCCGTGCTTGGCCTCGTAGGCCTCCAGCAGGTGGTCCGCGCGGTAGCGCTTGTGGGTGTGCAGGGACTCCACCAGGGGATCGGTGAAGGTCTCCACGTGCCCGGAGGCCTGCCACACCGCGGACGGCAGGATGATCGAGGAGTCCAGGCCCACCATGTCCGCGCGGCCGCGCACGAAGGTCTGCCACCACTCGCGCTTGATGTTCTCCTTCAGCTCCGCACCCAGGGGCCCGTAGTCCCACGCGGAGCGCGAACCCCCGTAGATCTCACCCGCCTGGAACACGAAGCCCCGGCGCTTGGCCAGGGAGATGACATTGTCCAGGGTGGATTTCGGGGCCATACGGTCTCACTTCCGTGTCTCGCGCGGCGCCCGCGGGGGCTCGCGCGTGGGGATCGGTGGGCTCAGGCTCTCAACCCGCACGGGGAGAGCCTTTCCGCTCCAGGGTAGCGAGGTTCCGCGGCGCGGGCCTAACCTCCGACCACGACGCCGCACGGCCGGCGCCCCTGCGCCCCGCACCGTCCCGCGCGGCTCACCGCGCCGCCACCGACCCGCCCTCCCAGCGTGCGCTCGGAACCGGGCACTCCGGGGCAAAGGAGGACCGGGCGGCACGGGGTGGTCACGCCGGTGAGGGCGGGGTGGGCGCCGGACGCGACCAGGCGGCGTCGCTGCCCGCCCGCCGCTAGGAGACGAACGCGGAGACGCCCGTGAGGGCCCGGGCCACGATGAGCGAGTTGATGTGGTAGCTGCCCTCGTAGGTGTGGATGGCCTCGATGTCCGCCATGACCTTGGCGATCCCGTAGTGGCTCAGCAGCCCGTTGCCGCCCAGGGCGTCCCGGGCCTGGGAGGCGGACTGGCGGGCCAGGCGCGTGGCCGTGGACTTGGCCAGGGCCGCCTGCATCATGGCGAGCTCGTCCGCGTCCTGGACCCGGGTGACCTGCGCCATCATCCCGGAGCTGGCCGCCAGGTTGCCCGCGACCTCCGCGATCACCTGCTGCACGAGCTGGAAGCTGGCGAGCGGCCTGCCGAACTGGATGCGCTCCAGGGCGTAGTCGCGCACGATGTCGAGGATCGACTGCTGGGCCCCGACGGCCTGCCAGCCCACCCACGCGCGGGAGTCCTTGAGCAGCCCGTTGGCCGCCTGGAAGGACGCCGCGCCGGGCAGCAGGGCGTCCGCGGGCAGCCGCAGGTCCGTGAGCTCGATGTCCGCGTTCTGCATGATCCGCAGGCCCATCTTGTGCTCGATCTTGGTGGCCGCGTACCCCGGCAGGGAGGTGTCCACGGCAAAGCACTTGATGAGGTCGTCCGCGGTGTCCCGGGCCCACACCAGGGCCAGGTCCGCCACGGTGCCGAGCCCGATCCAGCGCTTGGAGCCGTTGAGCACCCACCCGTCCGCGTCCCGCGTGGCGGTAGTGGCGAGGCCCCCGGCGATGTCCGAGCCGTGCTCCGGCTCGGTGAGGCAGAACGCCCCCAGCTGCCGCAGCTCCTTGAGCCCGGGCAGCCACGTCTGCTTCTGCTCCTCCGAGCCGAATGCCTCCAGGGTGCCCACGATCAGCTCGTTGTGGATGCCCAGCAGGGCGGAGAGGGAGAGGTCCGCGCGGGCGATCTGCGCGTGCACGAGGTTCTGGAACAGCCGGGAGCCACCGGACTCGGCGAGCCGCCCCAGCCCCAGGTCCGCGAGCGCGGGCAGCAGGTCACGGGCCAGTTCCTCACGGTTCCACCACTCGACGCTCTGGTGCCGCACCTCGCTCTGCAGGTGCTCCGTGATGGCACGCAGCCGCTCGCGCTCCTCGCTGCCGAGCTGGTGCTCCAGGTGCAGCAGGTCCGGGCTGGGGAGGGCGGTGGCGCGCTGGGGTGATGCGGCTGGGCTCATGGTCCTGGTCCTCGGGGTAGTGGGCAGGCAGATAGTGGTACGTCCGACTATAACGGCAGAATGCTTTTCCGGGTGGCCCGGGTCACACCCCGCTTCCGGGCCCGGCGCGCGGACAGACGCGGTCAGCGCGGGCCCCGCCCCGTAGAATGCGGGTCATGGCCCAGCACGAACCCCTCCCCCGCGACCCCATTGCCGAGGCCCGGCGCAACTGGGAGCGCGAGGGCTGGACGGAGGCCGCCGGGCCCATGGCCGCGGTGACCTCGATCATGCGGGCGCAGCAGCTTTTGCTGGCCCAGGCGGACCGGATCCTCAAGCCGTTCCACCTCACGTTCTCCCGCTACGAGGTGCTGGCTCTGCTGAGCTTCGCGCGCGAGCACAGGATGCTCATGAAGAAGGCCAGTGCCCTGCTGCAGGTCCACCCCACGTCCATCACCAACGCGGTGGACCGATTGGAGGCCGCCGGGCTGGTGCGACGGGAGCCGGTCAGCACGGACCGCCGGGCCGTGAACGTGGTGCTGACGGACCGGGGCCTGGAGACCGTGGAGGGGGCCACCCGCGCCCTGAACGAGGAGCTGTTCCTCACCACGGGCTTCGAGGAGCACGAGGTGAAGGCGCTGGTGGGAGCGCTGAGCGGTTTCCGGGCCCGATGCGGGGACTTCGCTCCTCCCGCGGGCCGCCCCGACACCGCACACGAGGACCCTTCCCGCAAGTCCGCGCGTTAGCCCTGCCCGGAACTCTCTTCAGATCCCTCCCGCAGCGTGGTGATGATGCCGGAGAAGTCCATGCCCGCGTGGCCGTCCTTCACGAACTGGTCGTAGAGCTCCGCCGCGAGCCGACCCATGGGGGCGGTGGCACCGGTCTCGTCCAGCGCGGTGGTGGCGAGGTTGAGGTCCTTGGACATCAGCGCCCCCGCGAAGCCCGGTTCGTAGTCCTTGTTGGCCGGGCTCATGGGCACGGGGCCGGGAACGGGACAGTTGGTGGTCAGCGCCCAGCACTGGCCCGAGGCGTTGGAGACCACGTCGAACATCGCCTGGTGCTCCAGCCCGAGCTTCTCGGCCAGCACGAACGCCTCGCTGACCGCCACCATGGACACACCCAGGATCATGTTGTTGCAGATCTTCGCGGCCTGGCCCATGCCGTTGCCGCCGCAGTGCACCACGCGGCCGCCCATGATCTCCAGCAGGGGCCGCACGCGCTCGAAGACCTCGGGCTCCCCGCCCACCATGAACGCGAGCGTCCCGGCGGTGGCGCCCACCACTCCCCCGGAGACCGGGGCGTCCGCGGCGGTGAAGCCCTTCTCCCGTGCGAGCCCCGAGGCCTCCTGCGCCTCGGAGATGTTGATGGTAGAGCAGTCCAGGAACGTGGCACCCGCGGGGGCTGCGGCGAGCAGGCCCTCCGCGCCGTCGACCCCCGTGTAGGCGTCGATCACGTGCCGCCCGGACGGGAACATGGTGATCACCACCTGCGCCTGGCGCACGGCGTCCTCCGGGGTCGCCGCCACGGCGAGTCCCTGCTCCCGGGCGGCGTCCGTGGCGGCGGGCACCACGTCGAAGGCGGTCACGTCCACCCCGGCCTTGACCAGGTTCACGGCCATGGGTCCACCCATGTGGCCCAGGCCGAGGAAGGCGACGGAGGGTAGCTGCTGGCTGGTGGTCTCGCTCATGGTGTTCCTCGTTCCAGGGGTGGCGGGGGCTCCGCGCGCCGCGGAGCCGAGGGAATGCGAATGCGGGAGTGGCGGAGTGCGGGGACTCCGCCGGGCGTCCTCGGCGGTGCTCGGGGGCGCCGTGCAGCGTGCCCGCGGCGCGGGGCACGACGACGCCGCGCGGCTCAGCTGCCGGCGGGCATCACGAAGCTCGCGCCCTCCTTGGTGCCGGAGGGCCAGCGCGTGGTGACGGTCTTGGTCTTGGTGTAGAACTTCAGCCCGTCCGTGCCGTGCTGGTTGAGGTCCCCGAAGCCCGAGGCCTTCCAGCCGCCAAAGGTGTAGTACGCGATCGGCACGGGGATGGGGACGTTGACGCCCACCATGCCCACCTCCACGCGGGTGGTGAAGTCCCGGGCCGTGTCCCCGTCGCGGGTGAAGATGGCCACGCCGTTGCCGTACTCGTGCTCGCTGGGCAGGCGAAGGGCCTCCTCGTAGTCCGCGGCGCGGGCGATGCACAGCACCGGGCCGAAGATCTCCTCGCGGTAGATGCTCATGTCCGTGGTCACGTGGTCGAACAGGGTGGCGCCCACCCAGAACCCGTTGGGGTGACCGTCCACGGTGGCGCCGCGGCCGTCCACCACCAGCTCCGCGCCCTCCTTCTCGCCGGCGGCGATGTAGGACTCGATGCGCTCCTTGGCCTGGGCGCTCACCACGGGACCGAAGTCCGAGGACGGCTCCAGGGACGGGCCGAGCGTGAGCGTGGCGATCCGCTCCTCGAGCAGGGCGCGCAGCCTGTCCGCGGTGGCCTCACCCACGGGCACGGCCACGGAGATGGCCATGCAACGCTCGCCGGCGGAGCCGAAGGCCGCGCCGATCAGGGCGTCCGCGGCCTGCTCGAGGTCCGCGTCCGGCATGATCACCATGTGGTTCTTGGCGCCGCCGAAGCACTGGGCACGCTTGTTCTGCGCGGCGGCCGCGCTGTAGATGGACTGGGCGATGGGCGAGGAGCCCACGAACCCGATGGCCCGCACGCGCGGATCCTCGATGAGGGCGTCCACGGCGGTCTTGTCCCCGTGCACCACGTTCAGCGCACCGGCGGGCATGCCCGCCTCGACGGCCAGCTCTGCGAGCCGCACCGGCACGGAGGGGTCTCGCTCGGAGGGCTTGAGCACGAAGGTGTTGCCGGCGGCGAGCGCGATGCCCGCCTTCCACAGCGGGATCATCGCCGGGAAGTTGAACGGGGTGATCCCCGCGACCACGCCGAGCGGCTGGCGCAGCGAGTGGACGTCGATGCCCGTGCCCGCGCCGCTGGAGAACTCGCCCTTGAGCAGGTGCGGCGCACCGGCCGCGAACTCCACGACCTCCACGCCGCGCTGGATGTCGCCCTTGGCGTCCGGGAAGGTCTTGCCGTGCTCGTTGGAGAGAAGGGTGGCCAGCTCGTCCATGTTCTCGGTGATCAGGTCCACCCACTTGAGCAGGATCCGCGCGCGGCGCTGGGCGTTGAGCCCGGACCACGCGGGGAACGCCTCCTCGGCGGCGGTCACGGCCTGTGCGACCTCCTCCGCCGTGGCCAGGGGCACCTGCGCACTGACCTCCCCCTCCACGGGGTTGAACACGTCCTGCGTGCGGCCGGAGTCGCCCGGGGTCTTCCGGCCGGCGACGAAGTGGGGAACGAGGGTCATGGCTGCTCCTGGGGTGGTGGCGCGGATGTGATGCACGTCTCCCCCCGAACGTATCCCCACTTCATTGGACGTGCAACTACTTGGGCGCACGACGCCGTTCGGGTGCGTTCCCGCCCCTCCTCACCCGCCCTGTCCACGCGCCTTTCGGCACCGCCCGGCGTTGCCGGCGATCCACCCGGAGCACGCCTGAGACAATGGACGCATGAGTGACACGGCGTACGAAGAGCTGCCCATCCGCGACCAGATGATCCGCCTGGGCCAGGCCTTGAAGCTGGCCAACCTGGCCGAGGACGGCCACCACGCGAAGACCCTGGTGTCCGAGGGTGCGGTGCACGTCAACGGTGCGGTGGAGACCCGCCGGGGCGCGCAGCTGCACCCCGGGGACGTGCTGGAGGTCCCGGCCTCCGGCATGCCGCCCGTGCGCATCGTCAGTGCGTAGAGCGCTCCGGCGCCCCCACCGCAGTGGGCGCGCCGGAGCGGGCGGTCAGTCGGGTGGCCAGGGCGCTCAGCCCGTGAGCGCCTCCAGGTACTCGGACACGTGCGCGATCTCCTGGGGTGAGACCCCGTGCCCGATGCCGCGGTACTGCACCTTGGTGGCGTCCGCGTGCTGCTGGACCCATTCGGCGGTGAGGTCCACCAGGGCGGGCGGGATCACCGGGTCCTCGGGGTCGCGGCCCCAGAACATCCGCAGGGGCTCCTCGCGCAGGGCGGCGTCGTGGAAGAAGTCCGCCTGGGCGTCGTCGTCTGCCACCGGGACCACGAAACCGGACAACCCCACCACCGCGTCCACGAGGTCCGGGGCGTGGCGGGCCACCGTGGTGGCGATCGCCATGCCCTGGGAGAAGCCGAGCAGGACCACGTGCGTGTGCTGCAGGGCCTCGTCCCGCAGCCACCGCACCACGGGCTCGGCGGCGGCCACCACGGCGTCCGTGGTGAAGCCCAGCTCGGAGGACAGCGGGAACCACTGGAAGCCCGCCCCCGCCCGCTGCGGTGCGCGCACGGAGGCGATGCTGAGCCCGGCGGGGAGGGACGCACTGAGGGCCATGAGGTCGCCCTCGTGCGAGCCATACCCGTGGAACATGACCACCAGGGGTGTCCCGGCGCGCTCCTCGGCCTCGTTGTTCCAGATGACGTGGGGTGCTGGTTCCATGGTTCCATCCTCACACGCGGCTGTGACGGACAGTGACGACACAGCTCTGCAATACGTGTTAGTAATTTTGGTATGGATGAGAGCACTCCGCCCCTGACGACGCCCCCCGTTCCCGCCGCGGACAGCACCGCGCCGCCGCCGCACCCCTGGCACCGGATGGTGTCCATCGGCGACTCCTTCACGGAGGGTGTGGGCGACCCCGACGACTCCGTCCCGGGCGGGTTCCGGGGCTGGGCCGACCGCGTGGCTGAGGAGCTTGCGCGCACCACGGACGACTTCGCCTACGCTAACCTGGCCATCCGCGGCCGGCTGTTCCAGCCCATCGTGGACGAGCAGCTGGAACCGGCCCTGGAGCTGCGCCCGGACCTCGTGACCATCAGCGCGGGTGGCAACGACATGCTGCGCCCCGCTGCGGATCCCGACGACATCGCCTCCCGCCTGGACGCGGTGATCGAGCAGATCACGGCCACCGGTGCCACCGTGGCCATGTTCGACGGTCCGGACATCGGCAACACCCCCGTGCTGCGCAGCATCCGCGGGCGCGTGGCCATCTGGAACGAGAACGTGCGCACCGTGGCCGCCCGCCACGACGCCGTGATGGTGGACCTGTGGGGTCTGCACGAACTGGGCGATCCGCGCATGTGGGCCCCGGACCGGCTGCACTTCTCCCCGCTGGGCCACCAGCTCATCGCGTGCGAGACCCTGGACTGCCTGGGCGTGGACCACGGCCTCACGCCGGACCACCCCGAGGGGCGCCCCGAGCGCACGTGGCGCGAGGCCCGCCGGGACGACATGGTGTGGGCCCGCAAGTACTTCGTGCCGTGGGTGGGCCGCCGGATCCGGCGCCGCAGCTCCGGGGACTACGTCACCGCCAAGCGCCCCGCGTTCGGCCAGGCCACGATCCCCGGCGCGGGCGAGCAGATCCCGGAGCAGGCCGAGGAGGCCTGAGCGCCCACTACTCTGCTGAACCCGACGACGACGGCGCCCGCTCCCCTTCCCGGGGTGCGGGCGCCGTCCTGCGCAGACCGCCACCGAGCCGCACGCGCCGCAGGGCCACCAGCACGGATGCGAGGGCTCGTCGCCGTCACGATGAGGCGCACGTGCGCGTGGCCGATCTCACCGTGGTGACGGGCACGAGCCCCACCCGCTGGAGGATGGGCCGCGAGTACTCGCTGCAGTCGACGTGGAGCAGTGACCGCCCCCGGTCCCGGGCCGAGCGGGCTCTCTGGTCCACCAGGGCCCGGTACAGCCCGCGCCCACGGTGCTCGTCCAGGCACGCGCCGCCCCAGAGCCCCGCGAAGTCAGTACGGTCGGGGAACTCGAGGCGCCCGGAACAGACCACCTGGCCGTCCCCGTCGCGTACCGCCCACATCTCGAACGTCTCGGGGGCGCTTCGCCACCGCTCGACCAGCTGGTCCTGCTGGAGCCGGATGCGTTCCGGCGAGTCCTCGAAAACCCGTCCTGCCAGGTGCTCTGCTTCTCGCAGCTGGACCTCCGTTGCGGCCCGCTCCACGGCGTACCCCCGGAGGGGCTCCTGCCCGGCGAGGGCGGCGGCGACCGCATCCGCCTCACCCACCATGACCGTCTCGGGCTCCCCGAGGGCGAAACCGTGGTGCTGGAGTCGGCTCAGCAGGTGGGGCAGCGGGTCGTGCGACCGGGTCTTCCAGGAGATGTGGTCCACGCGCGGGTCCGCTTCACAGGTCGCGATCACTTCGGCGATCAGGTCGTCCAGTTCTGCCCCGCCCATCGAGAAGGGGGCGGAGGAGACGAAGGCGCGCCGCCGCGCTGGGAACACCCCGGCGAGCAGGGGTCCGAGACGCAGCACGTCGGGCGCGTCGGCCATCTCGGCGGCGCCCCGCAGCTGCGAGTCGTAGGCATCGAGCAGTGATCGGATCTGCATGTGGCAGAGCGTGGCACCGCCCGCCGTCCCTGGCAAGGCCCCCCGCCCCTGCGCGTCCAGGGGGCATTCCGAGACTGCCCGGACGGTGTCATGCCGTGACCTGCCTCCCCGTCACGTCCCACGACGACGGCGCCCGCTCCCGTTCCCGGGGTGCGGGCGCCGTCGCGCAGGGCACGTCCGTCAGTCCGGCAGCACCGCTCGCAGCAGTCGACCCACCTGCGGGGTCTCCAGCAGGAAGCCGTCGTGCCCGCTCGGGGAGGTGATGGTGTGCACCTCGTGCTCACCCGGCAGCGCGGCCGCGAGCTCGGCGGACTCCTCGGGCGGGAACAGCCGGTCCGAGTCCACCGCCGCCACGAGCCACTCGCAGCTGGTGCGGGCGAGAGCCTGCCGAAGGCTGCCGCGGCCGCGGGCGACGTCGTGGGACATCAGCGTCTCGTTGACGCTGAGGTACGCGTTCGCGTCGAAGCGCGCGGCGAGCTTGACCGCCTGGTGGTCCAGGTAGCCCTCCACCCGGTAGCGTCCCCGGGTGCCCGGGTGCGTGCCCGCGGGGTCCTCCCGCGGCTGGGCCTCCCGGCCGAAGCGGGCGGCGAGCTCGTGGGCGCTGCGGTAGGTGATGTGCGCGATCCGCCGTGCGAGCCCGAGGCCCTCGTCCGGGTGGGCCCCGGAGTAGTAGTCGCCCCGGGCGAACCGCGGGTCCTGCCGGATGGCGAGCGCCTGCGCGTGGCCCCACGCGAGCTGCTCAGCGCTCACGCGGGCGTTGGCGGCGATCACCGCGCACGCCTCGACCCACCCGGGGTGGCACACGGCCCATTCCAGGGCGCGGGCACCGCCCATCGAACCGCCCACCACGAGCCGCCAGCGCCGGATCCCGAGCCGGTCCGCGAGCCGGGCCTCGGCGGCCACGGTGTCCCGCACGGTGATGCGCGGGAAGCGCGAGCCCCACGGGGCGGAGTCCGGGGCGAGGCTCGCGGGACCCGTGCTGCCGTGGCAGCCGCCCAGGATGTTGGCGCACACCACGAACCAGCGGTTGGTGTCGATGGCCGCGCCCGGTCCGATGAGCCCGTCCCACCAGCCGCCGGCGTCCGCGGCTGCACGCCGGCCGTCCATGTCGAAGGGCGCGGTGTCCCCGTAGCCCACGGCCGTGCCGCGCGCCGCGTGCGAGTCGCCCGTGAGCGCGTGCTCCACCAGCACCGCGTTGGAGCCGTCCGGGGCCAGCTCACCCCACGTCTCGTAGGCCAGGCGCACGTCCGGGAGCCGGAAGCCGGACTCCAGGGTGAGCTCTCCGATCTCCGCGGCCCGCACCACGCCGTCCCGGCGCACCGCCGGGGCCGTCTGCACCACGGTCATGCCGTGGGCTCTGCGGCCGCGGCCGCACGCGCCGTCGACGACGCCGCGGGGCCGCCGTCCGCGCCGGCGCCGGGGTCCACGGCTGGCCCGGCACCAGCGGCGGCGGCGCGCACGGTGCCGTGCGCCGCCCGGTCCGCCTGCGAGCGCGCCAGGTCCTGATCGCCCCGGTCGTGGCGGGCGTCCCGGACACCCGGAGCCGCGGCCAGGGCCGCGAAGCCCGCCTCGAGGTCCGCGAGGATGTCCTCGATCCCCTCGGTGCCCACCGAGAGCCGCACGAAGCCGGGCTCCACGCCCGCCGCGCGCTGCTCGTCCTCGGAGAGCTGCGCGTGCGTCGTCGACGCCGGGTGGATCACCAGGGACCGCACGTCCCCGATGTTCGCCACGTTGGAGTGCAGGCTCAGCGCGTCCACGAACGAGATTCCCGCCTCCTTGCCGCCCTCCAGCACGAAGCCGAGCACGGACCCCGCCCCGCGCGGTGCGTACTTCCGCGCGCGCTCGTGCCACGGCGAGGACGGCAGCCCCGCGTAGGACACCGAGCGCACCTCGGGGCGGGACTGGAGCCACTGCGCCACCCGCTGGGCGTTGGTCACGTGGCGCTCGACGCGCAGGGACAGGGTCTCGATCCCCTGCTCGATGAGGAAGGCGTTGAACGGGGAGATGGACGCGCCCAGGTCACGCAGCAGCTGCACACGGGCCTTGAGCACGTAGGACAGGTTGACGCCGAAGGCTCCGCCCTCCCCCAGATCCCGCGCGTACACCAGGCCGTTGTACGTGGGGTCCGGCTGGTTGAAGCCGGGGAAGCGCTCCGGGTCCGCGCCGTAGTCGAAGCGCCCGGCGTCCACGATGAACCCGCCGATCGCGGTGCCGTGCCCGCCCAGGAACTTGGTGCCCGAGTGCAGCACGATGTCCGCACCCCACTCGACGGGCCGCACCAGGTACGGGGTGGCCACGGTGTTGTCCACGATCAGCGGCACCCCGGCCTCGTGGGCGATCCCGGCAACGGTCTCCACGTCCAGGACGTCGTTGCGAGGGTTGGGGATCATCTCCCCGAAGAACGCCACGGTGGTGGGCCGCACGGCGTCACGCCACTGCTGGGGGTCGTCCGGGTCCGCCACGAACGTGGTCTCCACGCCCAACCGCGGCAGCGTGTGCTTGAGCAGGTTGTAGGAGCCGCCGTAGAGGGACGGGCTGGCCACCACGTGGGTTCCCGCCCCGCCCAGGTTGAGCACCGCGAGCGTGGCCGCGGCCTGCCCGGAGGAGACCATCAGCGCGCCGACGCCGCCCTCCAGGGAGGCGATGCGCTTCTCCACCACCTCCGTGGTGGGGTTGGTCAGGCGGGAGTAGATGGGGCCCATGTCCTGCAGCGCGAACCGCGCGGCGGCCGTGTCCGCATCAGGGAACACGAAGGACGAGGTCTGGTGGATGGGCAGCGCCCGCGAACCCGTCACGGGGTCAGGGTTCTGGCCCGCGTGGATCTGGCGGGTCTCGAACGCCCAGTCCTGGGGGTTGTCGGGGGTGGGTGCTGTGCTCATGGCCATTCGCCTTCTCGGAAGGATCAGGGGCCAGGCGACCGTCCGCACGGTGCCCGCACGAACGGGCGACCGGTGGCCCGCGCTTGCCGTGGGCGTCGGACGACGTCCCGGCCAGGTCTTCACCCAGGGCACCCCGCCGCGGTGGGAGGGTTGCCGGTCAGCAAGCTGGGGCTTGACGCTGACTCTCGTGACCTAGACCTCCAGTCTGGGAACCCGGCCGCTGCCACGTCAAGTCCGGTGTCCGCAGTGTTGCACCCACCGATTTGGAGGCCCGTGTGACGGGTGCCACGATGACAGCATGAAGCTGGACCACGTTTCCTTCGCAGCACAGCCGGACGGCCTGGAGGCCACCACCGAACGCATCGCGGACCGGTTGGGGATCGAGCCGGTGAAGGGCGGGGTCCATCCCCGCTTCGGCACCCGGAACATGATCCTGCCGCTGACCGACCACCAGTACGTGGAGGTCGTGACCGTCCTGGAGCACCCCGCCGCGGACAAGGCGCCGTTCGGCCAGGCCGTGCGTGCCCGCTCGGAGGCCGGTGGCGGCTGGCTCGGGTGGGTCGTGGAGGTCCCGGACCTCGCACCGTTCGAGCAGAAGCTGGGGCGCCCCGCCGTGCCGGGCGGGCGCATCTTCCCGGACGGCCGTCAGCTGCAGTGGCACCAGATCGGCGTCAAGGGCCTGATCTCGGACCCGCAGCTGCCGTTCATGATCCACTTCGACTCCGAGGACGAGATGCACCCCTCCCGGGCGCGGATCACGGACGTGCGCCTCACGGGCATGGAGATCGCCGGATCCCCGGAGCGCGTCACGGACTGGCTGGGCGGGCCGGTGGAGGACGTCCTGCACTCGCTGGACGTCACCTGGAGCGCCCCGAACGGCACCCCGGGTCTCATGGCCGTCTCCTTCGACACGCCGGACGGGCCCGTCACCATCTGATCCCGCCCACCGCACCCTCCGGGCACGACGACGCCGCTCGCACGGTCCCGCGGGCCGGTGCGTCTCCCGCGCGCCCCACGGTTCACCCGTGGTCGCGGTTCCCGCCAGCAAACGGGTTGGTACCCGCGGTGGCGCTCAGCCGCCCAGGAGCTGAGGCACCAGGAACCCCACGGCGTCCAGCAGGAAGTGGGCGAGCAGCAGCGGGGCGAGCCGCCCACCGCGGCGGTAGAGCCACACGAACACGAGCCCCATCACCAGGTTGCCGAGCGCCGGGCCGATGCCCTGGTACAGGTGGTAGCTCGCCCGCAGCACCGACGACACCACCGCCACCGTCCACCACGAACGCCCCAGCCGGCGCATCCGGTCCGCGAGGAACCCCACCACGATGACCTCCTCCACCAGTGCATGGCGCAGGGCGGTGAGAAGCAGCAGCGGGACGGTCCACCACGTGGTTCCCAGCGTGGACGTGGTGATCTCCGCCGTGATCCCGAGGGCCCGCCCGGCCTGGTAGAGCCCGAGCGTGCCACCGCCCATCACCACGAACAGCGCGAGCCCCCAGGCGGCGTCGTGCCCCGGGCGCCGAGTGTCCACGCCGATGCAGTGCAGCACGGCCGGGATGCGGGACGCGGTGCCCGCGAGCAGGTACAGCGCGAGCGCCACGGGCACCAGGGCGAAGCAGATCCCGGTGAGCCGGCGCAGGGCGTCCAGCACGGGCAGCGGGCTCAGGGGCTGGTTGAGCGTCGTGGAGCTCTCCGCGATCGAGGAGCGCAGTGCCATCTCCGCGAGGTCCAGCACGGAGTACACGGCGGAGGCGCCCAGGGACACCCCGAGCACCAGCAGGATCTGCATCCGGAGGTCGGCGCGCGGCACGCGGGGCGAGGGGTCGAGGGAGGCGGTCACCCCACCATTGTGCGTGGTGCACCCGGGCAGCCCCCGCGAGCGACCTCGGTAGGGTGAACCCATGCGCCCGAGCCCCGCCGCCCCGGACACCTCCCCGCCCCATCGCACCCTGCAGCCGGGGTGGCGCCGACGGGATGCCCTGGGGGCCTGCGTGCTGGCCCTGGCCGGCGTCGAGCTGGTGTACCTCTCCGACTTCATGCAGGCGGTGCCGTGGAAGGCGGACGTCGGGTGGGTGGCCCTGGGCGCCGTCGTGCTGGCCGCTCCGCTCGCGTGGCGGCGGCGCTTCCCGGTGGCCGTGATGGTGGCGGTGTCCTTCATGTACTTCGCGCTCGGCACGTGGGCGGGGATCGAGATGTACGCCTCCCAGGTGGTGCTGTTCCTGGGCTTCTACTCGGTGGGAGCGTGGTGCCCGGACCGCCGCCGCGCCACGTGGTCCCGCGCGGCCGTGGCCGTGGGAATGGCGGTGTGGCTGGGCTGGAGCACCGTGGACCAGTTCACGGACCCGGAGGTGGGTGAGCGCGGCGTCAACGCCTACATGGCGATCGCGGCGATCCAGTTCCTCGTGAACATCGCCTACTTTGCCGGGGCGTGGGTCTTCGGCGACCGGGCGTGGAACGCGGCCATCGAGCGCCAGGAGCTCGAGGCCGCCCACGCCGAGATCCGGCAGCAGCAGGACCGGCTCGCGGAGCAGGCCGTGAGCCTCGAACGGCTCAGGATCGCCCGGGAGCTGCACGACGTGGTGGCCCACCACGTCACGGCCATGGGCGTCCAGGCTGGGGCGGCACGGCTGAGCATGGCGCGGGATCCGGACGCCGCCGCCGCACACCTGCGCGGCGTCGAGTCCTCGGCGCGTGACGCCGTGTCCGAACTGAAGACCATGGTCCACACGCTGCGCGATGGCGAGGAGGCCCCCGATTCCCTGCCCCGCCTCGCGGACCTCAACGCGCTCGTGGAGGAGGCACGGACCATCGGGCAGCGCGCGGAGCTGCACCGCATCGGCCCGGAGCCGCAGCTGCCGCCCCCGGCGCAGCTCGCGCTGTACCGCACGGCGCAGGAGGGGCTCACCAACGCCCGCAAGCACGCCGGCCCGCGGGCGTCGGTGGCGGTGCGGCTGCGCACCGGCGCCGAGCGGGTGGAGCTGGAGGTCAGCGACGACGGGCGCGGCGGCCGCGTGGGCGCTCCCGCCTCCGACGGCGCGGGCATGGGAGTGCCCGGCATGAGGGAACGGATCACCTCGGTGGGCGGCACCCTGGAGGCGGGCCCGAAACCCGGCGGCGGCTGGCTCGTGCGCGCCACCGTCCCCACCCGCCACGACCCTGAGGAGCGGCCATGAGCCTGCGTGTGCTGCTGGTGGACGACCAGCCCCTGATCCGCGTGGGGTTCTCGGCGATCCTCACCTCCCAGGAAGACATCGAGGTGGTGGGCCAGGCCGGTGACGGCCACGAGGCCCTCGACCTCGCCGCCGCCCTCGACCCGGACGTCGTGTGCATGGACGTGCAGATGCCGCGGCTGGACGGCATCGAGGCCACCCGTCGGCTGCTCGCGGCAGGCTCCCGGGCGGCGGTGCTCGTGCTCACCACGTTCGACACGGACGAGGCCCTGTTCGCCGCGCTCTCCGCCGGGGCCTCCGGCTTCCTGCTCAAGTCCGCCGGACCGGAGGAGCTGATCCAGGCCGTCCGGGTGCTGGGCCGCGGGGACGCCCTGCTGGATCCGCTCGTCACGCGCAGGGTGCTGGCCCGCACCACGGGACCGTCCGCGCCGACCGGGGACACGACGCAGCCTTCCCCCGACTCCCCCGCGGACGACGCCGCGGCACCGGCCCCCGATGCGCCCGCCCGGGAGCGCGGCGCGGCGTCGTCGGCACCCGGTGCCCCCGGCGCGGAGGACGAGACCGCGACGTCGCCTGACGCCCACGGGACGGAGAACGGTGCGGCGGCCTCCCCCGCGGGGCTGACCGCCCGGGAGACCGAGGTGCTGACCGCGATGGCCCGGGGGCTGTCCAACGAGGAGATCGCCCGGGAGCTCGTGGTGGGCAGGGCCACGGTGAAGACCCACGTGTCCAACGTGCTGCAGAAGACGGGCGCGCGGGACCGGGTCCACGCCGTGATCTGGGCCTTCGAGCACGGGCTGTCCGGCTCCTGAGCGCACGGTCCGCCGCGGAGGGGACCCGTGCCCGGCTCCGTCCGGGGGTGGAGGTGGACCCGGCGCGGAAGATCCGCCCCGAGGGGGAGGTGGCCGTGCCCGGGCCTCTCTAGGCTCGAGGCATGATCACAGTGAACGGGGTGAACAAGTCCTTCGGTTCCGCGCACGTGCTGACGGACGTGACCTTCGAGATCCGGCCGGGCCTCATGACGGGGTTCGTGGGCGGCAACGGCGCGGGCAAGACCACCACCATGCGCATCCTGCTGGGCGTGCTGAGACCCGACGCGGGGGTGATCGAGGTGGACGGGTCCCCCATCACCGCGGACTACCGCGCGGGCATCGGCTACATGCCCGAGGAGCGGGGGCTCTACCCCAAGATGACCGTGCTCGACCAGCTGGTCTACCTGGGCCGGCTGCACAGCATGACCGGTGCGGACGCGAAGGCCCGGGCCATGGCGCTGCTCGAGCGCCTGGGGCTCGGCGACCGCGCGGGCAGCCGGCTCGAGGAGCTGTCCCTGGGCAACCAGCAGCGGGCCCAGATCGCCGCCGCCCTGGTGCACGATCCCGTGGCGCTCGTGCTGGACGAGCCCTTCTCCGGGCTGGACCCCCACGCCGTGGAGACCACGGTGCAGGTGCTGCGGGAGACCGCGGACACCGGGGTCCCCGTCCTGTTCTCCTCCCACCAGCTCGACGTCGTGGAGCGGCTGTGCGACGAGCTCGTCATCCTCGCGGACGGGCGGGTGCGCGCCGCGGGCTCGCGCTCCGAGCTGCTGGCCGCGCACGCGCAGCCCGAGTGGGAGCTCGACGCCGCCGCGGACACCGGCTGGGTGCGCGAGGCACCCGGCGTGGAGGTGCTCTCCTTCGACGGCGGGCGCGTGCACTTCCTGGCCGACTCCGACGCCGCCGCCCACGCCGTCCTCGCCGACGCCGTGGCCCGGGGCACCGTCCACCGCTTCGGACCCGTCACCCGCACCCTGCACGAGATCTTCACGGAGGTCACCCGATGAGCACCGTCACCAGCACCCCTGAGCGCACCACGCAGCCGCGCAACCCGCGGCGCACCCCCTTCTCGACCGCGGTGGGCACCGTGGCCGCACGCGAGATGAAGGTGAAGGCCACCTCCAAGCCGTTCGTCATCACCACGCTGATCCTGCTGGCCGCCGCACTGGCCGCCACGCTGCTCGTGCCCCGCCTGGGCGACCTCTTCGCCGGAGACGCCACCCGCGTGGCCGTGGTGGAGCAGACCGCTCCGTCCGTCCAGGCCCTCGGCGAGGACTACACGCCGCAGGCCGTCGGCTCCGCGGAGGCGGCCCGGGAGGCCGTGCTCTCGGGTGCGGCCGACGCCGCCGTGGTGCCGGATCCCGGCAGCCCGGCCGGTGTGAGCGTCCTGGCCATGACGGACGCCCCCTCGGATCTGGTGCAGGCGCTGTCCACGAGCCCAGGTGTGGAGCTGCTGGACCCCACCGCACCGAACCCCGCCCTGCGGTACCTCATGGCCTTCGGCTTCGGACTCGTGTTCTTCATGGCCGCCATCACGTTCGGCCAGCAGATCGCGGTGTCCGTGATCGAGGAGAAGCAGTCTCGCGTCGTGGAGATCCTGCTCGCCGCGGTCCCGGCGCGGGCCATGATGGCCGGGAAGGTGCTGGGCAACGCGGCCATGGCCATCCTGCAGGTGGCCCTGCTGGCCGGGGCGCTGCTGCTGGGCCTGCAGATCAACGGGGACGTGCTGCCCCTGGACGGGATGGGCGTGCCGATCCTGTGGTTCGTGGTGCTGTTCTCCATCGGGTTCGTGATGATCGCCGCCCTCTACGCGGCGGCGGCGTCCATGGTGTCCCGGCAGGAGGACATCGGCTCCACGTCCATGCCCGTGATGATGCTGATCATGCTCCCGTACTTCGGCGTGATCTTCTTCAACGACAATCCGGACGCGCTGCGCATCATGAGCTGGATCCCGTTCTCCGCCCCGGTGGCCGTGCCGCTGCGCATCTTCCTGGGGCAGGGGCAGTGGTGGGAGCACGTCGGTTCCCTCGTGCTGCTGATCGTGACCACCGCCCTGGCCATCTGGCTGGCCTCGGCCATCTACGAGCGCTCCATCCTGCGCACGGGCAAGGCGCTGAAGTGGCGGGAGGCCCTGCGGGGCTGACGGCCGGACCACCGGCCGCGGACCCCGGTCCCGCAGCGCGCGGGGCCGGGGCGCGGTTGCGGACCGCGCCGTCCCGGAGGGCGTGGGGTTGGAGCGTGCGGCGCCGGGGCGCGTGGGCCGGGGCGCCGCTCCCGCGCCCGGCGCGACGATCCCGAGCTGGAGGGCAGCGCCACCCCGGTGGGCCGTGCAGTGGGACACCCGCACGGCCCACCGGCGCGTCCCTAGACTGGGGCGCATGACTTCCGAGCAGCAGACCTTCCCCGTGGCCCCCCGCCGTCCCGTGGAGCGCACGTTCCACGGCCACACGTTCTGCGACCCCTACGAGTGGCTGCGCGACAAGGACTCCCCCGAGGTCCGGGCGCACCTGGACGCCGAGAACGCCTACGCGGAGGCGGTCACTGCAGACCTGGAGCCGCTGCGGGAGCGCATCTACACGGAGATCAAGGACCGCACGCAGGAGACGGACCTCTCGGTGCCCAGCCGTCACGGCGAGTGGTGGTACTTCGCGCGCACCGTGGAGGGCGGCGCCCACCAGGTGTTCTGCCGGGTTCCCGTGGCGGACCCCGCGGACTGGACCCCGCCCGCCGTCGAACCCGGGACGCCCCTGGACGGTGAGCAGACCCTCCTGGACGCGAACGCCGCCGCGCAGGAGCACGAGTTCTACGCGCTCGGCGCGTTCAGCGTGGCCGAGGACGGCTCCCGGCTCGCGTGGTCCGAGGACACCGCCGGGGACGAGCGGTTCACCGTCCATGTCAAGGACCTCACCAGCGGGGAGCTGCTCGCGGACCGGATCCCCCAGACCTCCTACGGCGCGTTCCTCACCCCGGACGCGTCCCAGGTAGTCTACACCGTGGTGGACGAGTCCTGGCGCCCGTACCGCGTGTACCGCCACGTGATCGGCACGGACGTGGCCGAGGACCAGCTCCTGTTCCAGGAGGACGATCCCGGCCTGTGGCTCGGCGCCGAGCTCTCCGCGGACAAGCAGTGGCTCATGCTCTCCTCCTCGTGCTCGGAGTACAGCGAGTACCGCATCCTGCGCGTCAGCGAGCTTCCCGCGGACGACGACGCCGCTGCGCCGGGTTCCCGGAGCCCGTCCCCCGCGGCTGCCCCCTCTCCCACGGACCGGAACGCAATCGATCAGCGCACGGGTTCGGAGCCCGACCAGTCCACGGGGCTGGAACCCGGCGAACCCGCGGGAGCAGAACCCGGACACACCGGCCCTGCGGACGGGGCACGCGCCGAGGCCCCCTCGGGCCTGCCGTGGCGGATCGTGCTCGCCCGCGAGGAGCGCGTGCTCTACGAGGCGGAACCCCTCACGGTGGCCGGCACCGACGTGCTGCTGCTTTCCCACGACGCCGCGGCCCCGAACGGCCGGATCAGCCTCATGCCCCTGGAGCACGCCGGGCGACGTCTCGCGGACGTGGACCTGGTGGACGTGGTCCCGGCCTCGGACACCGTGCGCGTGGAGTCCGCCATCCCCACGGCCACGCACCTGGTGGTGGCCCTGCGCGAGAACACCACACCCCGGGTGCGTCTGATCCCCCGCACGGCCCTGGAGCCGCTGGTGGCCGGACTCGCCTCGACGGACGCCGTGCCCGACGACGCCGCCACCGCCGGGTCCGGCGCGTCCGACGAACGCGGCGCCGCGCCCCTCGGGCGGGATGCCCACGGAACGGGCCGGGACCGCACCGCGCCCGCGGGATCCGCGCAGGAGGCGGGGGTCGCGCTGAGCGGCGGTGCGGCGTCGTCGTCCCAGGGCACCGGCACGGCGGCGGACGCCGCGCTGCTGGCCGGGACCGAGGCCGCGTTCGACGAGGACCTCAGCAGCACCGGCGTGCTCTCCGCGGAGTACGAGAACCCGGTGGTGCGGGTGTCCTACACGTCCTTCGTGACGCCGCCGCGCGTGTACGACATCCCCACGGGCGAGCCCGGGGCCGGTGCGCTGGACGCGTTCGGCGTGGGTGAGCCCGTGCTGCGGCGCGAGGCCACTGTGCTGGGCGGGTACCGCAGCGAGGACTACACCGTGGAGCGGGACTGGGCGGTCGCGGAGGACGGCACGCGGATTCCCGTGAGCCTCGTGCGCCGCGCGGACCTGGACCCCGCGGTGCCCGCGCCCGTGCTGCAGTACGCGTACGGCTCCTACGAGATCAGCACGGACCCGGCGTTCTCCATCTCGCGGCTGTCCCTGCTGGACCGCGGTGTGATCTGGGCCGTGGCCCACGTGCGCGGCGGCGGTGAGCTGGGACGCGCGTGGTACGAGAACGGGAAGAAGAACACCAAGTCCAACACCTTCACGGACTTCGTGGCCGTGACCCGTCACCTGGCCGCGCGCCCGGACGTGGATGCGCGGCGGATCGCGCTGATGGGCGGCTCGGCGGGCGGTCTGCTCGCGGGCGCGGTGCTCAACCTCGCCCCCGAGCTGTACTGTGGCGGGCTGGCCGCGGTGCCGTTCGTGGACGCCCTGACGTCCATGCTGATGCCCGAGCTGCCGCTGACCGCCCTCGAGTGGGAGGAGTGGGGCAACCCCGTGGAGTCCGCGGAGGTCTACGAGTACATGCGCTCGTACTCCCCCTACGAGAACGTGCGGAACGCGGACTACCCGCCGATCCTCGCGGTCACGAGCCTCAACGACACCCGCGTGCTGTACGTGGAGCCCGCCAAGTGGGTCGCCGAGCTGCGCACCCGCGTGGCGCACCCGGAGACCGTGCTGCTGCGCTGCGAGATGGCCGGTGGCCACGGAGGTGCGTCCGGGCGGTACTCGCAGTGGAAGGACACCGCGTGGGAGTACGCGTGGCTCGCGCGGCAGCTGGGGGTCGCGGGCTGACGGACGGGGTGAGGGGCGCCCCACTCTGACGCCGCCCCGTTCCGGGGTGGCGCACCCACCCGGTGCGGTGCGGCCACCCCGCCCAGCGGGGGCCCCGGAGCCCGGCTCGCGAGCAGCGGGGTCCACGAGATGGGGTATCCCACCACCTCGCCCCGCTCCTCACCGGGGAACTCGGCGGCCTGGTCCGCGTAGTGGTCCAGCCGGCGCTCGACCTCCCGCAGCCACTCCGCGGTCAGGAGGGTGTGGGAGCGCACCAGGTAGGCACCCATGTCCACGAGCCGGTGGTGCCACGCCAGATCCGTGCCGAGCGCGCCGGTCAGTCGGGTGACGTCCTGCGCGGCTCTCTGCGGGTAGCCGCTCAGCCAGGCCTGCTCGTCGGTGTCCATCCGCGCGAAGGCAGCCTCCCAGGACGTCACGGGGGGGCTTTGAGGTCGCAGTAGCCCCCACCGTGGTGGTGCATGAGGTACGCCCGCAGGTAGTCGGAACGGTGGACCAGGGACAGGTTCTCGTGGGCCGGGTGCAGCGGGTGCCCCGGCACCAGTCACCCGTGCAGGTTCTCCCGGGTGACCAGCTCCACGGGCAGTCCGATCCGTTCCCGCATCACCTCCAGGTTCGCGCGTCGCCGCGGGGTCAGGGAATTCTCCCCGAGCCACAGGGTGATGACCCGCCGCGGCAGCTCCTGCGGCCCGCCCGGCGCGGGGGGCGTGCGCGCCACGAACGACCGGCGGAAGCGGGCGGGGTCGAACTCGTAGGTGGCCACGCGCGCGTGCCACGGCGCCACCGCAGTGAGCGCGTCGAACCGGAGGGCCTTCTGGGTTCGGCGCCGCCGCTTGTCCGCCACGAACAGGGCATGCTTGACCTGGCGCGCGGGCAGCAGCGGATCCAGCGGGCTCATGCCGCACCCTCCGGCTGCAGCGCGGCCACCGTCTCGGCGCTCAGCCACGGGCCCACGTGGCCGTCCAGGAGCTGCTCCGCCGCGGCGGCCGCCAGGGCCGCACTCGTCTGGAAGCCGTAGCCGCCCTGACCCGCGAGCCAGAACACGCCCTCGGCCGCGCTGTCCCAGCCGCACACGGGCACGTCGGACGCGCGTTCCGTCCGCAGCCCGGTCCAGGACTTCACCACCCCGGTGATCCGCAGTGCCGTGTGCTCCTGGACGGTGGTGACCAGGCGTTCGACGGCGCCCGGGTGCGGCTGCGCGTCGCACGCCTCGCTGGGCTCGGACTCCCCCACCGAGACCATGAGCCCCTGCGGGTCCGGGCGGAAGTACCAGTGCTGCGCGGCGTCCATGACCATGGGGTGATCCGGGGGCACCGGAACCTCGGTGCGCACGAGCGCCGCGGTCCGGCGCTTCGGCTGCAGACTCTGGGGGCTCGCGCCCAGCACGCGTCCGATCTCCTCGGCCCACGCCCCGGTGGCGTTGACCACCGTGTCCGCGAGCACCCTGTCCTGCCGAGTGCCCTCCAGGCGCAACCGCCACTGCGTCCCCGGACGCTCCGCGCCCACCACGCGGCACCGGGTGCGGATCTGCACCCCCAGGGTTTCCGCCCTCGTCCTGTGCCACCGCAGCAGACCGGGGGCGTCCGAGCGGACCGCGGCGTGGTCCACCGCGCCCACCCGGTACCGCCGGGGGTCACGGCGCAGCTCCGGACACAGCGCGAACAGCTGCTCCCCGCCGAGGGTCCTCAGGCCCGGCGCGGTCATCCGGGTGACGTCCTCCGGTGAGCCGGCCACGACGAACGCGTTCGGCCACACCAGGGCGTGGTCCAGTGACCGGCCCGCCTCCCGCAGCGCCGCGATGCTCCAGCGGGTCAGCTCCAGCACCGGGGCGGGACCGTAGCTGGGGATCAGCTGCTGCGCCGAACGGGCCGAGGTCTGCAGCGCCACGTCCGGTCCCGCCTCCAGGACCAGGATGCCCCGCCCCGTGCCCCGCCGCTGCGCGAGCTCCGCGGCCGCGGACAGACCCGCGATCCCGGCGCCGATGATGACGATCTCGTGACCCATGAGCCCCATCATGGCATCCGCCGCGGGGCACTCGGTGAGCGAGCGGTGCCCAGCCGGCGGGGCGTGCGGGCCCGCGTGGGCGGGGCAGAGCCCGGACATGAAAGAACCCCGCCCCTCACCGTCGGGTGAGGGGCGGGGTTCAACGGATCACGGGACCACCGGACTCAGTGGCCGGATCCGCTCATCGCATGCGATGTGCACCTGGATCAGGCGGGGATGTTGAGGACCTGGCCCGGGAAGATCAGGTTGGCGTCCGCAACGGAGCCGGCGTTGGCGGAGAAGAGGGCCTCCCAGCCGCCGTTCACGCCGAGCTTGTTGGCAATGGTGCCCAGGGTGTCGCCGGCCTGCACGGTGTAGGTGCCAGCAGCCGGAGCGGCCTGCTGCACGGGGGCAGCGGGAGCGGTGTACTCCACGGCCGGGGCCTGCTGCTGCACGGGGGCAGCCTGCTGCACCGGAGCGGCCTGCTGCACGGGGGCAGCCTGCTGGACCGGAGCGGACTCCTGGACGGAGGAGGACTGCGGGGCCACCGAAGCGGCAGCCGGAGCGGTGTAGGAGCCGCCGGAGATCATGCCGGAGCACTCCCACTGGCTCGGGCCGGAACGCTCCATCAGCGCAGCCGCAGCAGCGTCCTGCACAGCGGCGGGGGCGTCGGCAGCGTTGGCGTAGCCAGCGGTGATGGCGCCCATGCCCTGCCAGGTGGAGGTCAGGAACTGGTAGGCACCCGAGGCACCGGAGGAAGCGTTGTGCGCCTGGTAGTTTCCACCGGACTCGCACTGCTTGATCGCGTCAAGGCTGGGGGCAGCGTTGGCGGGGACGGCGAACGCGCCCACGGCCAGGCCGCCCATCATGACAGCAGCGGTACCACGGCGGATAGCGGTTGAAGTCTTCATCATGCTCCGTCAGGCCACCTACGCTCGTTCCCATCCCTGGGTGTCTTCGCGCCGTCGTCTACCCATAACAGTTAGGTGTGAGGGGTAGAAACTACGGAATGCTGCCATGTAGACGACGTACGGTGTGCGGCAGCATCCAGCACAATCCAGACCACGGATCATGTGCGCCTGGAAGCGAACTTCCGGTCACGAAAGTCCGCTGAGGAAGTTGTTGATAACGATAGCGTAACGGTCACTCGATGATCAAGGGACGCGTTACTTTTTCGTTATCCCGCTTTGGGGGACAACCCCTGCCGCGGGCATGGATCACGGTCGCGAGGACCGCTCAACCCCGGCAACGCTAGGACACCCGGCGGGGCGGGTCAACCCGAGAGCGGCCGCAGCCGTGGATATCGGGCGGATTCCGGGTTGATAACGAGCTGGTATCCACCCGTCATCAGGCACTCCACGCGGCGATCACACTGGCCACACGGGCTTTTTCGTACGCGGCCTCCGCGGCCGCCCGGTCCGGGTGGCTTTCCTCACACAGGGCCGGCGGCGGAGGCAGCTGCGGGCGCTGCACCCGCGCTCCCGCCTCGTGGGCGATCAGGGCTCCGGCGGCCCAGTCGTGCTCGTGGAGCCCGCGCTCCGAGTACCCGTCCAGGGTGCCGTCCGCCACCATGCACAGGTCCAGCGCCGCGGATCCCAGCCTCCGCATGTCCGAGAACCGCTCCATGGTGTCCAGGAAGGAGCCGAACTGCTCGCGGCGCACCGCGGCGTCGTAGGAGAAGCCCGTGCCGTACAGCGCGCCGCGGCGCCCGGGCACCGGCCCGCTCAGCCGGGTGTCTCTGCCGCCGCGGCGAACCCACGCACCAAGCCCGGCCACCGCGTAGTAGACCCGGCCCAGCGCCGGCGCGTCCACGACCCCCGCGAGCCAGGTGCCGTGCTCGTCGCACACGGCCACGGAGGTGGCGTAGTAGACGATGTCCCGGATGAAGTTGGTGGTCCCGTCCAGCGGGTCCACGGACCACCGCAGCCCCGAGCGCCGCTCGGGCACGTGCGTGCCGGACTCCTCGCCCGTGATCGCGTCGTGGGGCCGCTCCCGCCGAAGGACGTCGCACACGGCGCGCTCCGCGGCGACGTCGTAGGCGGTCACCCAGTCCCCGTCCGAGGACTTGGTCACGGCGTCGAACGCGGAGACGTCCCGCCCGCGCAGCACCTCCGCCCCGGCCGCGGCGGCCTGCAGCGCCACCCCCAGCAGCTCCTCGAGCTCGTCCGTGCCCGGGCCCAGCCCGTCGAGTGCCTCCGCCACGGCGCGCCTCACTCCCCCGCCGCGGGCTGGTCCGCGGCGTCGGCACGGTCCCCGAATGCCTCGGGCCCCTGGGCGAGCAGCTGCTCGAAGCCCGCCTCGTCCAGCACGGGCACTCCCAGGGACTCGGCCTTGTCCAGCTTGGTCCCGGCGTTATCCCCCGCCACGAGGAAGTGCGTCTTCTTGGACACCGAGCCCGAGGCCTTCCCGCCGCGCTTGAGGATCGCCTCCTTGGCCGAGTCCCGGCTGTAGCCCTCCAGAGAGCCGGTGACCACCACGGTGACTCCTTCGAGGGTGCGGGGGGTGGACTCGTCCACCTCCTCCTCCATGCGGACACCCGCGGCGGCCCACTGCTCGACCACGCGGCGGCGCCACGGCTCGGCGAAGAACTCCTGGACGGCCTGGGCAATCACCGGGCCCACGCCGTCCGTGCCGGCCAGGGTCTCGGGATCGGCCTGCCGGATGGCGTCCATGCTGCGCAGGGACGTGGCCAGGGAGCGTGCGGCGGTGGGACCCACGTGCCGGATGGACAGGGCCACCAGCACCCGCCACAGCTCGGTGTCCTTGGCCTGCTCCAGCTGGGCGAACATCTGCTCGGTGGTCTTGGACGGCACGCTGGGCCTGGCCTTGGTGGGCTTGGTCCAGAAGTACGGCACCAGCTCGGGGGTGACCCGCTGGACCTTCTCCCCGGTCTCCTCGTCCGTGACCGTGCGGCGGGCGTCCCGCCAGACCATGACGTCCCGCAGGTCCTCGGGGGTGAGGTCGAACAGCCCGGCCTCATTGCGCAGCGGTGGGACGGAGAGCTCGGTCCCGTCCGGTGCGTCCAGCGGCACGGGCTGGGTCAGCGCCCTGGCAGCCTCCTCGCCGAGTGCCTCGATGTCGAAGGCGCCGCGACCGGCCGCGTGGTTCACGCGCTCCTTGAGCTGGGACGGGCAGGTCTCCGCGTTGGGGCAGCGGATGTCCACGTCCCCTTCCTTGGCGGGGCGCAGCGGCGTGCCGCACGAGGGGCACTCGGCGGGCATCACGAACTCACGCTCGGAGCCGTCCCGCAGGGCCACCACGGGGCCCACGATCTCGGGGATCACGTCCCCGGCCTTGCGCAGGACCACGGTGTCCCCGATCAGCACACCCTTGGCCCTGACCATGTCCTGGTTGTGCAGGGTGGCCATCTCCACGGTGGATCCGGCCACGCGCACGGGGTCCATGAGCCCGAACGGGGTCACGCGCCCGGTGCGGCCCACGTTCACCAGGATGTCCACGAGCGTGGTGTTGACCTCCTCCGGCGGGTACTTGTACGCCACGGCCCAGCGCGGCACGCGGGAGGTGTAGCCCAGGCGGAACTGAGTGCGGCGGTCGTCCACCTTGACCACGATGCCGTCGATCTCGTGCAGCAGCGCGTGCCGCTTGTCCCCGAACTCGGCAATGAACTCGAGCACTTCCGCCACGGTGGAGAGCACCCGGGAGTACGGGCTCACGGGCAGGCCCCACCCGCGCAGGATCTCGTACGCCTCCGACTGCGTCTCGAGGTCCACGCCGCGCACGTACCCGATGCCGTGCACGAACATGGACAGCGGGCGCCGGGCGGTGACCTGGGGGTCCTTCTGCCGCAGGGAACCGGCCGCCGCGTTGCGGGGGTTGGCGAAGGGCGCGCGCCCCTCCTCCACCATGGCCTCGTTGAGCGTGCGGAAGTCCTTCGAGGAGATGAACACCTCGCCGCGCACCTCGACCTCCTCCGGCAGGTTCTCGCCGGAGAGCCGCTGCGGGATGGTCTTGATGGTGGCCACGTTGTGGGTGATGTCCTCGCCCGTGGTGCCGTCACCGCGCGTGGCGGCGCGCACGAGCACACCGTCCCGGTACAGCAGGTTCACGGCCAGCCCGTCGATCTTGACCTCGCTCAGCCACGCAACCTCCGGGGCGCCGGGCAGCTCCGCGACCTGCTTCTGGGCGCGCTCGAGCCACGCCACGAGCTCGTCCGTGGAGAACACGTCCTCCAGCGAGTACATCTTCTCGAGGTGCTTCACGGGGCTGAAGGCGGCCCCGACCTCGCCTCCGACCTCCTGGGTGGGAGAGTCGTTGGCCTTCAGCTCCGGGTGCAGCGCCTCGAACTCCTCCAGGGAGCGGTAGAGCTGGTCGTACTCGGCGTCCGAGATCACGGGCTGGTCGTGCACGTAGTACGCGGCGCGGGCCTCCCGGACCCGGTCCGAGAGCTGCGCGTACTCCTCCCGCAGCGCCTCGCTGGGCTCCTCGGGGTTCAGACTCTGGCCGTTGGCGTCCGTGGCGGGCTTCGCACCCTTGGCGTTGACTGTGCTCACCGGACCATTGTGACCCAGGACTCCGACACGCACGACCGCCACCCGGCGGGCCCCTCACCGGCCTTCAGGGGACCCGGTCGCGCCCACCCGCCAGTCAAGCGGCGACGCCCGGCGGCCACGCAGGCCCCAGCCACGACGAGGCGGGCCCCTCGGATCCGAGGATCCGAGGGGCCCGTCGAGCAGTGCACCGCTACAGCGCGGCGACCCGCAGGTCCGCGTGCGGACGGCCCCGCCTGGGGTCCCACACCTGGACGCGAGACGCGCTCCAGTGGGCGCCCCGACCGTCGTCGTCCACCGCGACCGTCACCGTGGCCGGCAGGCGCACCGGGGTGGCGAACTCCACCGACCATGTGAACGGCACCTCGGACGGCACGCCCGTGAGCGCGAGCGCGCGCGAGGCCGTGTACATGCCGTGGGCGATAGCACCCTTCATGCCCAGGGCCTTGGCCGAGGGGTCCGAGAGGTGGATGGGGTTGTAGTCCCCGCTCACCGCGGCGTACTCGCGCCCGGTCCCGGCGCCGAGGCTCCACTGCCCGGTGGGCTGCGGGGCCTCGAACGGCGCGTGCTCGCGCGGCGCGTCGTCCTCGCTGTTCGTGCGGGGCGCGTCACCGGCGATCGCGGTGTGCACGCCCTTCGCGAGGTAGCCCGAGCGCCCGGCCCACGCGACCGAGCCATCCTCACGCGTGAGGGTCACCACGGCGTCGAGCATGGTCCCGGCGCGGTGCGCGCGCAGGTTCTCGGTCCACGCGGTGGCCGTGACCCGCTCCCCCACCGCGACGTCCGAGACGTGGTGCACGGTGTTGGAGATGTGCACCATGCCCAGCACGGGCAGGGGGAAGTCCCTGCGCGTGAGCACGGACATGGCCACAGGGAATGCGAGCGAGTGCAGCGCACCCGAGAACACAGCCGTCTCCGCGGAGCCCAGTGCCAGGGGCCGCGGCGTGGCGTGCACCACCCGGCAGAACTTCTCGTGCCACTCGGCATCGGCGGACAGGCCCTCGACCACGTGGGCCACGCGCGGCAGCTCGAGCGCGCCGTCCACCTTGCCGGTGCCCGGCGTGCGCAGCGAGGCGGGCAGCACCCGCCCCACGGGAGACTTCCGCAGCGCGGGCAGCGCCTTGCGGGAGGCCGACAACGCCGCGCCGCCCGCCGCGCTCGTGGCCGCACGTGCTCCGGCGCTCGCGTACAGGGCGGGCAGCTTGACCGCGCCCGAGGGCGTGGTGCGCTCGTAGTCCGCGGGAACGGAGGGAACGGGATCCGTGGCGCTCACGCGATCACGCCCCCACCATGCTCTGCCCGCACACACGCAGGGTCTGGCCGTTGATGCCGCCCGCGGCGTCCGAGAGCAGGAACGTGATGGCCTGCGCCACGTCCACGGGCAGACCGCCCTGCTGCAGGGAGTTCAGGCGGCGGGAGATCTGACGGCGCGCGGCCGGGATCTTGGCGGTCATGTCCGACTCGATGAACCCGGGGGCCACCGCGTTGATGGTGCCGCCCTTGGCGGCGATCAGCGGCGCGGTGGCGGCCACCAGACCGATCACACCGGCCTTCGAGGCGGCGTAGTTGGTCTGGCCGCGGTTGCCCGCCACGCCGCTCGTGGACGCGAGGCACACGATGTGCGGGGTGGAACCCAGCTTGTCGGAGGCCAGCAGGGTCTCGTTGATCCGCAGCTGCGACTCGATGTTCACCGCGATCACCGAGTTCCACTTGGCCTCGTCCATGTTGGCGAGCATCTTGTCCCGGGTGATCCCGGCGTTGTGCACCACCAGGTCCAGGCGGCCGTAGCGGGAGGCCACCAGGTCCAGGATCTTCTGCCCGGCCTGCGGGTCGGTGACGTCCAGCTGCAGAGCGGGCACGCGCAGCTCGTTGGCGAGCTTGCTGAGGGCGTCCCCGGCGGCGGGCACGTCCACGGGGACCACAGTGGCGCCCGAGGCGGCCAGCGTGCGGGTGACCTGCTCGCCGATCCCGCGCGCGGCGCCGGTGACCACGGCCACCTTCCCCGCCACGGGGTGCTCCCAGTCCACGGAGGCGTCACCGCGGTCGTCGCCGACCGTGAGGAACTGGCCGTCCACGTACGCGCTGCGCCCGGACAGGAAGAACCGGATGGCGCCTAGCACGCTCGGGGCGTCCCCCGCCACACCGTCCGCGACCAGCACGCCGTTGGCGGTCACGCCGCCGCGCATCTCCTGGGCGATCGAACGCAGGATGCCGACGACGCCCTGGCGCGCCGCCGCCTGCGCCGGGGCCAGCTGCTCCGCACCGGCCACGGTGCCCGACGCCGCACCCGTGCCGATGCCCGGTGCGGGGCGGGACAGCGTGATCACGCGTCCGCCCGGGCGCAGCTTGCGCAGGGCGGAGGCCAGCTCGAGCGCCGGGCCGCCGAGGTCCGCGGGGCTCTCGATCCCGGTGTAGTCGATCAGCACCGCACCCACGCGGTCCACGTCCGACGCGTTGCGCCGCACGTCCAGGTTCCAGCCGAGCAGTGCCGACGCCGCGGCGTCGCCCGCCGTGCCCCTGCCGAGCACGAGGACCGCGCCCTCCGGGAAGTCACCGCCCGCCTGGTAGCGGCGCAGGGTGACCGGCCGGGGCAGGCCCAGCTTGGAGGCCAGCTGCTTGCCGAGCCCCGAGTTGACCATGTCCAGATAAGTGTCCGTCACGTGAAGTTTCTCCCTGATCTCGTGGTGTCGCGGTTGCCGTGGCGGGTGCTCAGACCGAGCGCAGCAGCATGGCCACGCCCTGGCCACCCGCGGCGCACACCGAGATCAGCGCGGTCTGGGGCTTGCCCTCGGCCTTGGCGCGGGCCGCGAGCTCCTTGGCCGTGGAGGCCACGATGCGCCCGCCGGTGGCGGCGAACGGGTGGCCGGTGGCCAGCGAGGAGCCGTTGACGTTGAGCTTGGAGCGGTCGATCGAGCCCAGCGGGGCGTCCAGACCCAGGCGCTCCTTGCAGAACTCCGGGGACTCCCACGCCTTCATGATGGACAGCACCGTGGAGGCGAACGCCTCGTGGATCTCCACGAGGTCCAGGTCCTGCAGGGTGAGGCCCTGGCGGGCCAGCAGGCGCGGCACGGCGTAGGCGGGAGCCATGAGCAGGCCCTCCTTGCCGGTCACGAAGTCCACGGCGGCGGCCTCGGAGTCCACGACCTCGGCGAGCGGGGTGAGGCTGTGCTCGGCGGCCCACTGCTCGGTGGCGATCAGCACGGCGGAGGCGCCGTCCGTGAGCGGGGTGGAGTTGCCGGCGGTCATGGTGGCCTCGCCCGCGAGCTTCTTCCCGAACACCGGGTTCAGGTTGCCCAGCTTCTCCACGGTGGAGTCCGGGCGCATGTTGTTGTCCTTGGTCAGGCCCTTGAACGGGGTGACAAGGTCGTCGAAGAACCCGCGCTCGTACGCGGCGGCGAGGTGCTGGTGGGAGGCCGCGGCCAGCTCGTCCTGGGCCTCACGGGTGATGCCCCAGTGCTCGGTGGTCAGGGCCTGGTGCTCACCCATGGACAGGCCCGTGCGGGGCTCGCCGGAGCTGGGCACGGCGGGCGCGAGGTCCGCGGGGCGGACGTCCTTGAACGCCTGGAGCTTCTGCAGGGTGGTCTTGGCGCGCTGAAGCTTGAGCAGTGCGCGGCGCAGGCCCTCGCTCACGGCGATGGGCGCGTCCGAGGAAGAATCCACGCCGCCGGCGATGCCGGCCTCGATCTGGCCCAGGCGGATCTTGTTGGAGATCGAGCTGACGGTCTCCATGCCCGTGGCGCACGCCATCTGGACGTCGTAGGCCGGGGTGGCCGAGTCCAGGGCGGAGCCCAGCACGGACTCGCGGGTCAGGTTGAAGTCGCGGGAGTGCTTGATCACGGCACCGGCGGCCACGGCGCCCAGACGCTCACCGGCGATCCCGGTGCGGGCCACGAGACCGTCGATCGCGGCGGTGAGCATGTCCTGGTTGGACGCGTTGGCGTACGGGCCGCCTGCGCGGGAGAAGGGGATGCGGTTGCCCGCGACCACCACGGCGCGGGTGCCCGTGGCGGGTGCGGCGTGCTTGCCCGCGGCGGCGGTCTTGGCGCCGGTGCCCGGCTGCTTCGCGTTCTGCGTGTTCTCGGTCATGTCTGCTCCTTGTGAGGGGATTCGTGCGATGTGGATCACTTGAAACCCAGAGTAGCTGATACTCTCGGTATCGTGAAACAGGTCACGACCCCCGTGGACGGCAGGAACAGCCGCTGGCAGCGACACCGCGCCAGGCGGCGCACCGAGCTGATCACGGCCGCCCGCGATGCGGTGGCCGCGAACGGCGCTGCCATCTCCATGGAGGAGATCGCCACGGCGTGCGGCACGTCCAAGTCCGTGTTCTACCGGTACTTCAAGGACAAGTCCGGCGTGCAGGCCGCCGTGGGCGAGTACTTCGTGACCCGCATGCGACGCCGCATGGTGGCCGCCGTCAGCGAGGCGGACACCTTCGCGGCCATGATCCACGCACTCGTCTCCGAGTACCTCAAGTCCGTGGCGGGCTCCGCCGAGGTCTACCGCTTCGTGGTGACCGCCCCGGACGAGCAGGGATCCACCATCGAGCGCTTCATCGACTCGGTGCGGGACCTGCTCATGGAGCAGTACGTGCGCCACTACGGCGAGGCGGCCACCGGGGACGGTGTCCTGCAGAGCTGGGCCGCCGCCACCGTGGGCATGGTCCGCGGCGCCGGGGAATCCTGGCTCTCCCAGGGCGACGCCCCCGGCGCACCGGACCGCCACACCATGAGTCGCATCATCACCACGTGGGCCGTGGAAGGTCTGCGCCCCGTGGCGTCCACGTCCGCGGCGGTCTCCGCCGCGGCGTCCCCTTCCAGCAACGCCCCCATCCAGGACGGCCCGTCCGTCCGCGAGACCCCACAGGAGTCATGATGAGCACCACCACGGTCAGCGGAACCATTCCCGACACCGACCGCATCGAGGACCTCCCCGAGGACGGCGCCACCGCCCCCTCGACCATCGACACCGCGGAACTGGGTAGGATCCTGCTGGGCCGCTGGCCCGAGGCCCGCCTGGCCGCCCGCAAACGCGCCGAGGACCCCCGCTTCCAGTCCCAGTACGACCAGTCCTTCGCGGACCAGCGCAACGTCACGTTCGAGCAGCTCAAGCTGCTCGCGGACGCCGGTCCCCAGTACCTGGGGATGCCCGAGAGCGTGGGCGGGGCCATGAGCCCCGGCGCCAACCTCTCCGCGTTCGAGGAGCTCGTGCTCGCGGACCCGTCCCTGCAGATCAAGTCCGGTGTGCAGTGGGGCCTGTTCGGCTCCGCCGTGCTGAACCTCGGCACCGAGGAGCACCACAAGAAGTGGCTGCCCTCCATCCTGGACCTCAGCATGCCCGGCGCGTTCGCCATGACGGAGATCGGCCACGGCTCGGACGTCGCCTCGATCGGCACCACCGCCACGTACATCCCGGAGACGGACGAGTTCGAGATCCACACGCCGTTCAAGGCCGCGTGGAAGGACTACCTCGGCAACGCCGCGGTGCACGGCCGCGCGGCCACCGTGTTCGCGCAGCTGATCGTGGACGGCATGAACCACGGCGTGCACTGCCTCTACGTGCCCCTGCGGGACGAGAACGGCGAGTTCCTGCCGGGCGTGGGCGGCGAGGACGACGGCCGCAAAGGCGGGCTCAACGGCATCGACAACGGCCGCCTGCACTTCGACCACGTGCGCGTGCCCCGCACCAACCTGCTCAACAAGTACGGGGACGTGGACGAGAACGGCGTCTACTCCTCCCCCATCCCGTCCCCGGGCCGGCGCTTCTTCACCATGATCGGCACGCTGGTCCAGGGCCGTGTGTCCCTCGACGGCGCCGCGACGATCGCGAACCAGGCGGCCCTGAGCATCGCGGTGCGCTACGCCGAGCAGCGGCGGCAGTTCACCACGGACTCGGACATCCAGGAGCAGACGCTGCTGGACTACCAGCGCCACCAGCGCCGGCTGATCCCGCGCATCGCGGAGACCTACGCGATGACCTTCGCGCACCAGCAGCTGCTCGACAAGTTCCACGAGGTGTTCTCCGGCGAGGACGAGTCCGACGGCAACCGTCAGGAGCTCGAGACCCTGGCCGCGGCGTTCAAGCCGATGTCCACGTGGAGCGCCCTGGACACGCTGCAGGAGTGCCGCGAGGCGTGCGGCGGCGCGGGCTTCATGGCCAAGAACCGCTTCGTGCAGCTGCGCGCGGACCTGGACGTGTACGTCACCTTCGAGGGCGACAACACCATCCTGCTCCAGCTCGTGGCCAAGCGGCTGCTCAACGACTACTCCGCGGAGTTCAAGAACGCGGATGTGGGGGTCATGGCCCGCTACGTGGCGGACCGCGCCACCGAAGCCGGCTTCAACCGCTCCGGGTTGCGCAAGCTGACCCAGGCGTTCTCGGACACCGGGGACTCCCGCAAGTCCGTCAACGCCCTGCGCGATCCCGCGGCCCAGCGCGCGCTGCTCACCGACCGGGTGCAGACCATGATCGGTGACATCGCGGACGAGCTGCGGGCCGTGTCCCGCAAGTCCCGCACCGAGCAGGCCAAGGCGTTCAACGACAACCAGAACCGGCTGCTCGAGGCCGCCCGCTCCCACGCCCAGCTGCTGCAGTGGGAGGCGTTCACCGCCGGTCTGGAGAAGGTCGAGGACCCGGACACCAAGCGTGTGCTCACGTGGCTGCGGGACCTCTTCGGCCTGCACCTGATCGAGCAGGACCTCGCGTGGTACCTCTCCTACGGTCGGCTCTCGATGCGCCGCGGCCGCGCCCTGGAGTCCTACATCAACCGCCTCATCGCGCGCCTGCGCCCCTACTCCCTGGAGCTGGTGGACGCGTTCGGGCTCTCGCCCGAGCTGCTGCGCGCCGAGATCGGCGGCACGGTGGAGGCCGAGCGCCAGGAGGAGGCCGCGGACTACTACCGCCGGCTGCGCGCGAGCGGCAAGGCCCCCGTCAAGGAGCCCAAGCCCGCCAAGGACCCGGGCGCCCAGACCCGCGGCCACCACGGCTGAGCGGCCCACCGGCGCGCGCCGTCCCTGAAACGGGGGCGGCGCACGCCGGGCACCGCGCACCGCGCGGGCGCGGTCAGCGGGCGGTCGGAGGGCGGGCTCAGCGCACGCGCGGGATGGAACTCGTGTTCGCGCGGGGGTCGTCTGCGGTGAGCACGTCCGCGACCACGAGGGTCACGTTGTCCCGCCCGCCCGTGCGCAGCGCGGCCTGGACCAGGACGTCCGCGGCCTCCTTGGGGTGCTGCACCGAGTGCAGCACGCGGGCGATGTGCGCTGGGGAGAGCTCCCCCGTGAGGCCGTCCGAGCACATGAGCAGCCGCTGGCCCGGGACGGCGGGGAGCACCACGACGTCCGGCTCCCAGATCTGGCCCGTGCCCAGGGCGCGGGTGATCACGTTGCGCCGCGGGTGCACGAGCGCCTGGGCGGGGGTGAGCTGGCCGATCGACACCAGGTACTGCACCTCGGAGTGGTCCACGGTGAGCTGGTTGACGCCCACGGGCCCGGTCTGCTCCGTGACCGGCTGCCCCACGCCCGGCCCGGTGAGCTGGTAGGTGCGGGAGTCCCCCACGTTGAACACGAGCCACAGCCAGACGCCCTCGATCTGCACGAGCCACGCCCCCGTGACCGTGGTCCCCGCGCGGGTCCCGCACTCGGCCTGGATGGCGTGGTCCGCCTCCCACAGCACGGAGCGCACCCGGCGCACGGCCTCGATCACCTCGTGGGGGATCTCCGGGTCCAGCTTGAGCTGCCGGTCGATGGTCGCGCGGAACCGGGCGACGTCCGAGCTCGGCTCGGGCTCCACGATCCGGTAGTCACGGAAGTCCTCGAGGGTGAACAGCTCCGAGGCGCCCAGGGTGGACACGCACAGCGCGCTGGCCACCTCCCCGGCCTCGTGCCCGCCCATGCCGTCCGCCACCGCGCACATGGTGTCGGTGACGATCAGGGCGTCCTCGTTGGTCTCGCGACGCAGCCCGCGGTCGGTGACGCCGCCCGATCGGATGGTCAGGGGAACGGTCATTCGACCTCGTCTTCCAGTAGGGGCCCGGAGCCCTGGGAGATGGCCACGGGGCGGACGTCCCCGAAGCCCCGCACGTTGCGGGTGGGCTGCGGGTCGAGCACGAAGCGCTCGTCCCCGCGCAGCACGCGGGCGGTGGACTCGTCCACCACCACGCCGCCCGGCTCCGTGAGTGCCACGAGCCGGGACGCGAGGTTCACGGTGGGACCGTAGAGGTCCCCGAGGCGCGGCAGCACACGGCCCCACACGAAGGCAACGCGCGCCTGCGGCAGCAGCGGGTCCTCCTTGATGATCCGCGCGAGGGCGAGCGAGATCTGCGCTCCGCCCTCGGGGGTCTCGGACAGGAACATGACCTCGTCCCCGATGGTCTTGATCACGCGGCCCCCACCGATCGAGATGACCTCCGCGCAGCGCTTCTCGAAGCGCTGCACCAGGTTGGCCAGGGTGCGCTCGTTCATCTGCCGGGACAGGGACGTGTAGGACACGAGGTCCGCGAAGCCGACCCCGCGCGCGAGGGGCAGGGCCGCGCCGCCGACGTCCGGAGCGGCGTCGTGCAGGATCACCGTGGAGCCGTCCGGGCGCTCGCCGCGCATGGCCAGGCGCTGGACGGCCGCCGAGAGCTGGCGCCGCCACGCGTAGTCCAGCAGCTGCTGCAGGGGGCCCAGCAGCTCGGGCAGCAGGGTGAGCAGCTCGCGGCGGGCACGGGCGTCGGTCATGTCCCGGTGGGCGACCATGTCCTCCACGAGGGCCTCGATCTGCCACACCACCATGCGGTCGGTCAGCTGCGCCACGGAGCGCGCGAGGGACAGCGCCGCCTCCTCACTGAGGGCACCGTTCTGGACCATGTCGGAGACCACGCGCAGGGCGCGGACGTCCTCGCCCGTGAAGTAGACGTCGTCGTCGGTGAGGTTCGGGAAGCCCAGGGCGCGCCAGATCTTGCGGGCCGAGGCCGTGGAGAGCCCCGCCTCCTTCGCGGCCTCGCGGCGCCGCAGGTGGCGCTGGGAGCCCAGCAGCAGGGAGTCGAGGTGGCGCACGGCCGCCTTGGACTCCTCGGAGCCGTACAGGTTGGACTGCACGGGGTTGTTGAGGTTGAGGTTGAGCTGCTCGGTCTGGGGGCCCGTCACGAACTGGTCCGAGTGTTCCGAGGTGTCGTCAGCCACGCGGTCCTCCTTGCTGGGCGGTGTGCGGGCCGGGGTGAACCGGCCCCGGTGCGGTGCCTTCCCCACTGTAGTTCCCCGCGCTGCCTGCACCGCCGCGCACGAGCCGGGCGAAGTGGGCGGGCTGGGGGCAGCCCGTGAGCTTGAGTCCGCCCAGGATCCCGAAATCCGCGAGCACGGTGCCGCGGTCCAGTTCCTCCCGGGTAGAACCCTCCTCGGTGGCGCCGCGGGTGACCCGCACGGACTGGAGGGCGGTCAGGGGCAGGGCCACGGCGCCGTCGTGGGCCGGTGGTCCCACGAGCGCCAGCCGGGACGTGGTCAGCACGAAGCGCGTGCGGGTCCAGCGCCACGCGGGTGCCAGGGTGAAGCGCCACGCCGCGAGCAGCGCGGCGAGCACCAGCAGCCACCCCACGAACGCGTGCAGCCCCGTCCACGGCGCGTCCGTGGGCCGCCATGTGAGGTCCAGGAGGCGGCGCAGGGCCGAGTAGGCGAACACGATCAGCCACGCGGCGAGCGCCGGGCCCACCAGGGCGAGGGGGTGCGGGCGGGTGGCCACCACGGTCTGCTCCCCCGGTTCCAGGGCGAGGCCGTGCCGGGGGCTCATGCCCGCGGCTCCGGGCGCGCGCCGGGCGAGGGCGGCTCGGGAACGGGGGCGGGCGGCGTCGTGAGCGGACCGGTGGTCGGGGCCGACGGGTCGGTGGCCAGAGCCGACGGGTGCGCGGCCGGGGGCACGGCGGGGCCGCTCTCGGACCCGGTGCGGTGGGTGTCCTCGGGCGTCCGGGCGGAATGACCGGCCGCGGCGGGCCGCACGTGCACCACCTCCCCCGCGGAGTACTCGTGCTCGCGTCCGTCCCGTGCGCGCACGACCAGCTGGCCCGAGGTGCCGAGTCCCGTGGCGGTGGCGAGCAGCGGCGCGGACGCGCCGGGCAGCTGCAGGCTCACCTCGCGGCCGAGCGTGTCCACGCGCGCCTCGAGGTCGCGGCGGAGGGGGCCGCCCGGTCCGAGCTGGCGCGCCGGGTCCTCGGAGGCCCTCTCGAGCGTCTCGGCGAAGCGCGCGAGCACCGCGGTGAGCAGCGCGGGGCGGGTGGGAGCGGCGTCGGCCTCCAGCGCGAGGGAGGTGGCCGTGGGCACGGGCAGCTCGCGCTGGGTCACGTTCAGGCCCGCGCCCACCACCACCGTGGGGGCGGTGCCGGCGGCGGGCGCCACCATGGTGGCCAGCACGCCGCACAGCTTGCGCTCGCGAACCAGGACGTCGTTGGGCCACTTCAGCACGGCGGGCACTCCGGTGAGGTCCCGCACCGCCCCGGTCACCGCGTACGCCATGAGCAGGGTGAGCCACGGGACGAGCTGCGGCTCCCACGCACGCCCCGTGCGGTCCACGGGAGTGCACGCCACGGAGAAGGTGACGGCCGCGCCGGGCGGGGTGACCCACTGCCGGTCCAGCCGACCTCTGCCCCGGGACTGGAAGCCGGTGACGACCGCCGCGAGGCCCTCCCCGCGCCCGCCCCGGTCCGCGATGCTCTGCGCGAGCCACGTGTTGGTGGAGTCCACACTGTCCAGCACCGTGACCTCCCGGTACCCGTGGCCGCGCAGGGCGTCCTCGAGCGGCGCCTCGCGGTAGTCGGCGGCGGGGCTGTGCCCGGTGGCTTCCATGACTCGTGCTCCTCACATGACGGCAGTGCGCCGTGGCCTGGGTGTGACCTCCAGCTTAGGTGCAGCCCCGGGCCGTCCACCGCGTCCGCGGCCGGGCATATGCTGGGACGCGTCCGCACCCAGCCCCGATGCACCCGTGGGAGGCCCCGACATGAGCGTCTTCGCCCTGCACTACACCTACGGCGGCCCGCCCGAGCTGCTCGCCGAGCACCGCCCCGCCCACCGCGCGTTCCTGCGCGAGCTGCACGAGCGCGGCGTCAACCTGGCCTCGGGCCCGCTGGGGGACGACGCCGCCCTGGTCGTCCTCGAGGCCGCGGACGCCGCGGAGGTGGAACGACTCATCCAGGACGATCCCCTCGTGGTCCACGGCGTGGTCACCGAGCACACGGTGCGCGAGTGGTCCGTGACCATCGGGGCCGTGGGCGGCGCCTGAGACCGCGCACCGCGGGCGGGCGATGTTGTGGAACTCCTACAAAAGCCCGCCCCGGACCGGCCACTACACTGGGTGCGATCCGAGGGGCCCGCGGCACGCCCTGTTCCTGTGCCGGCCACGACCACGCGAGGTGTCATGAGCCACGACCTGTCCACCACAGCAGGCAAGATCGCCGACTTCCGGCAGCGCCGCGAGCAGGCCGCCGCGCCGGCAGGACAGGGCGCCGTGGAGAAGCAGCACTCCCGCGGCAAGAACACCGCGCGCGAGCGCATCGAGATGCTGCTGGACCCGGACTCCTTCGTGGAGTTCGACGCCCTGGCCGTGCACCACAGCACCATGTTCGGCATGGAGAAGAAGAAGCTGCCCGGTGACGGCGTGGTCAGCGGCTACGGCACCGTGGACGGGCGCCTGGTGGCCGTGTACTCCCAGGACTTCGGGGTCTTCGGCGGCTCCCTGTCCCAGGTCAACGGCGAGAAGATCGTCAAGGTGCAGAAGTTCGCGCTGCGCAACGGCTGCCCCGTGATCGGCATCAATGACGGCGGCGGCGCCCGCATCCAGGAGGGTGTGGCCTCCCTGGCGATGTTCGCCGACATCTTCCGCATGAACGTGCGCGCCTCCGGTGTGATCCCGCAGATCTCGCTGATCATGGGCCCGTGCGCGGGCGGTGCGGCGTACTCTCCCGCCCTGACCGACTTCGTGGTGATGGTGGACAAGACCTCCCACATGTTCATCACCGGCCCGGACGTGATCAAGACCGTCACGGGCGAGAGCGTGGACATGGAGACCCTGGGCGGTGCCCGCTCGCACAACGAGCGCACCGGCACGGCCGCGTACCTGGCCTCCGACGAGCAGGACGCCTTCGACTTCGTGCACGAGCTGCTGGAGTACCTGCCCGGCAACAACCTGCAGGACTCCCCCGTGCTGGACCACGACCAGGTGGACGAGGTCACGGACGAGGACCTCGCCCTGGACGAGCTGATCCCGGACTCCGCGAACCAGCCCTACGACATGCGCACCGTGATCGAGACGGTCGTGGACGACGGCCAGTTCATGCAGATCCAGGAGCTCTACGCCCCCAACGTGATGGTGGGCTACGCGCGGGTGGAGGGCCACACCGTGGGGATCGTGGCCAACCAGCCCATGCAGTTCGCCGGCACCCTGGACATCGCCGCGTCCGAGAAGGCCGCACGCTTCGTGCGCCACTGCGACGCCTTCAACATCCCGATCCTCACGTTCGTGGACGTCCCCGGGTTCCTGCCCGGCACGGACCAGGAGTTCAACGGCATCATCCGCCGCGGCGCCAAGCTGCTCTACGCGTACGCGGAGGCCACGGTCCCGCTGGTCACGCTCATCACCCGCAAGGCTTACGGCGGCGCGTACATCGTGATGGGCTCCAAGAAGCTCGGGGCGGACATCAACCTCGCGTGGCCCACCGCCCAGATCGGGGTCATGGGCTCCCAGGGCGCGGTGGAGATCCTCTACCGCCGGGACCTCAAGGCCGCCCAGGACAACGGCGAGGACGACGCCGCCCTGCGCGCCGAGCTGGCCCGCCAGTTCGAGGAGGACCTCCTCAACCCGTACCAGGCCGCCGAGCTCGGCTACGTGGACGCCGTGATCTGCCCCTCCGAGACCCGCGAGCAGATCGTCAAGGCCCTGCGCGGACTGGCGGACAAGCGCGCCTCGCAGCCCGCCAAGAAGCACGGGAACATCCCGCTGTGACGCCCACGCAGGCCGCGGGCTCGCCCCGGGACGACGCCCGCTCAACGCCGCACGGTGCGCCGACCGCGAATCACGGCGCGTCGGTCAGCGACCCCCGCACGGCGGCGGTCGCCGCCCTGCCGGAGACCGCGGCCGCCCAGGAACCCCTGTTCACGGTGACCCGCGGCAACCCGGGGCCGGAGGAGCTGGCCGCGCTCACCGCGGTGCTCACCGCCCTGCCCGCGCCCCAGGAGGAACGCCCGGCACGTCCCACTCGGGCACCCCGCCCGCAGTCGCGCCGGCTCCGGCTCGGCCTGCGCCTGCGCCCCGGGCGCGGGGCATGGCGGTGGACGCAGCCGGAGCGCTAATCCGCGGCGGGTCCGTGACGCCCGCTGGTAGGAGGCTTCGGCCACCCGAGGGGATAATGTTCCGGTGCCTGCCATCGCCACCTCCGCCCTCGTCAGCCTCGCCGCCGTCCTGCTCCTGAGCGGTGCCGCGAAACTCCTGGCCCCGAGCACCGGGCGGACCATCCTCGACACGGCACCCCTGCCCGGTGCGCTGCGCGCCCCCTGGGTCCAGCGCGCGCTGCCGTGGTGCGAGGTGCTGCTCGCCGCCGCGCTGTGCGTGAGCGCCGGGCCGCTGCTGACCGTGGCCGCGGGCCTCACCACCGTACTGTTCGCCGCCTTCACCGTGGTGGTGCACCGCGGCACCAGGGCCCCGGACCCGGCCTCGTGCGGGTGCTTCGGTGAGCTCTCCCGCGCGGCGGTCTCACGTCGCACGGTGGTGCGCAACGTGGCGTTCACCCTCACAGCCGCACTCGCCCTGGTGCTCACCCTCACCAGGTTCCACGGCCCGGCGCTCGAACTCCCGTGGTGGGGTGCGGTGGCCGTAGGCATCCCCCTGGTCCTTGTGCTGCTGACCCTGTGGAGCGAGGGCTCCCGGCGTGCCCCCGACGCGGCGCACGACGTCGCGGACGTCCCCCCGCTGCCCCCGCAGCTGCGAGCGCACGACGACGCCGCGGCGTCGTCCGACGCGCGGCAGGCCGATGGACCCGCCGACGGACCCGGGGACCGGCCCGGCGCGGAACCCGACGAGCGTGCGGCAGGTGCGCCGGGCGGCGTCGAGTCCGGGACGGAGGACGCCACGGAGGACTACGAACGGCTCCCCATCCCCTACGCCACGCTGACGGACGCCGACGGGCGCACCGTGACCCTGCGCGACCTCGCCGCCTCCCGGGCACGGGCGCTGTTCGGGGTGAGCTCCACGTGCGGGTGGTGCGCCCCCGTGGTCGAGCGGCTCGCGGCGGCGGGCGGTGCGATCGGCCCGGTGGCGGTGCACACCGTCGTGACCGGTGAGGACGAGCGCGCGCCGCTGTCCGGGAACCTCCCCGCGGGCGCGCTCGTGGACCGGCACGCGGAGATGGGCACGGTGTTCCAGCACCCGGGGCCCCCGTGGGCCGTGGTGCTGGGTGCGGACGGGCTGCTCGCCGGCGGACCGGTGAGCGGCAGCGGCGCGGTGCTGGAGCTGCTGGACGAGCTCGAGGAGCGCTTCGCCGGGTGATCCCGCCGAGCGGCGGGCGAGGACGCAGCCGCTCGGGGCACGGGAGGTTCGACGCGGCGCGGGCACGACGCCCCGCAATGCCCGCGCGCGGCCGCGATGTGACTAGGGTTACATCACGTGACCACATCTGAGAACGCACCCCGGACCCCGGAACCCCTCGCACCCCTGGGTTCCGCGCAGCGCACCGCCACCGCCGCGGACCGCCTCGCCGAGACCTACTTCCACGAGAGCCTTGCCCTGAACCCGAGCGAGGCCACGTTCCTGGGCTTCCCCGGGCACGAGACCGAGTACCCCGACTTCGGCCCCGCCGGCCGCGCGGCCCGGGCCGAGCTCGTCCGCAGCACGCTCGCGCGCCTCGACGAGGTCAGCCCGGAGGACGATGTGGACCGCGTGACGCTGCACGCCATGCGCAACGAGCTCGAACTGGAGCGCGACCGCCATGAGGCCGACCTGGACGTCTCCGCGGTCAACAACATCGAGTCCCCCGTGCAGGGCATCCGCCAGGTGCTCGACGCCATGCCCCGGGAGACCGAGCAGGACTGGGCGCACATCGCCGGGCGCATGGCCAACATCCCCGCCGCCCTGGAGCAGTACCGCGCGGGACTGGACGAGGCCGTGTCCCTGGACCGCCCGCCGTCGGCCCCGCAGATCGTGGAGGCGTCCCAGCAGGCCGAGCAGTACGCGTCCGACGACGGCTTCTTCGCCTCCCTCGTGGCGGATCCCGCCGCCCCGGAGTCCCTGCGGGACGAGCTGCGCACCGCGTCCGACGCCGCCCGAGCCGCCTACCGGGACATCGCCCGGATCCTGCGCGAGGACTTCGCCCCGGTGGCCCGGGAGTCGGACGCGTGCGGGATCGAGGACTACCGGCTGCACCTCGCGTCCTTCCTGGGTGCGCGCCGCGACCCCCGCGAGGTCTACGACTGGGCCGTGCAGAAGCTGCTGGAGCTGGACGCCGAGCAGCGTGACGTGGCCGACCGGATCCTGCCCGGAGCCACCGTGCAGGAGGCCATGGCCGCCCTGAACGCGGATCCGCAACGGCAGCTGCACTCCCCCGAGGAGCTGCAGGCGTGGATGCAGAAGCTCTCGGACACCGCGCTGGCCGAAATGGCCGGGACGCACTTCGAGATCACCGAGCCCATGAGCACGCTGGAGTGCTGCATCGCCCCCACGCACGACGGGATCATCTACTACACCCCGCCGAGCGCGGACTTCTCCCGACCCGGACGCATGTGGTGGTCCGTGCCGGAGGGGGTCTCCCAGCACAACACGTGGGAGGAGACCACCACCGTCTACCACGAGGGCATCCCGGGCCACCACCTGCAGTGCGCCACCGCCCTGGCCAACGCGGGCGAGCTCAACGAGTGGCGCCGCATGGGCATCTGGGTCTCCGGCCACGGTGAGGGTTGGGCGCTGTACGCCGAGCGGCTCATGGACGAGCTCGGTTTCCTGGGGGACCCCGGGGACCGCATGGGCATGCTCGACTCCCAGCGGCTGCGCACCGTGCGCGTGATCTTCGACGTGGGCTTCCACTGCGGCTTCGAGATCCCCGAGGCGCTCGGGGAGATGCTCGGCGGCGCCCGCGCCGGAGAGGTCTGGACCCCCGAGGACGGCTGGAAGTTCCTGCGCCACAACGTGGCCATGGCCGAGGGCACGCTGCGCTTCGAGTGGCTGCGCTACATGGGCTGGCCCGGGCAGGCGCCCTCCTACCGGATCGGGCTGCAGATGTGGCTCGACGCCCGCGAGCAGGCGATGGCGCGCGAGGGCCAGGACTTCGACCTCAAGCGCTTCCACAGCCGCGCGCTGCGGCTGGGCTCCGTGGGCTTGGACACACTGACCTACGCCCTCGCGCTGTGAGGCCCTGTGTTCCCGGGGATTCTCCGGGAACACAGGGTTTATTCCCTGGTCGTTGCGTAATATTTCGTCATGGGCCGGGTGCAGTTTATGATTCGCGGCCCTATTGTTTCGGGTATGAATTCCGCAGAAAGTACCCGCCGTCTCCCGCGCTGGATGACGTCCTTCGGGTGGCAGATCCTCATTGCCCTCGTGCTGGGTGTCCTCCTCGGGTCCGTGGCGGCAGCCATGGGCGGGGACGCCGAGGAGAGCCCCAACTGGCTCATGACCACCCTGGACACCATCGGTTCCAGCTACGTCACGATCCTCAAGGCCGCCGTGGTGCCGCTGGTCGTGACCGCCGTCATCTCCTCGATTGCCAACCTGCGTGACGTCTCCAACGCGGCCCGCCTCGCGTGGAAGACCCTCATGTGGTTCGCCATCACATCCCTGATCGCCGTGGTGATCGGCATGGTGCTCGGCGTCCTCGCCCAGCCCGGCGTGGGCACGGGCCAGGCGCAGCCCGGTGCGTACTCCGGCACCGAGGGCTCCTGGCTCGCGTTCCTCAAGGGCCTGATCCCCGTGAACGTCCTGGGCCTGGAGACCACCTCCAAGGTCCTGGACCCGGAGACCGTGAAGACCTCCGTGAACTTCAACATCCTGCAGATCCTGGTGGTCTCCCTGGTGGTCGGCATCGCCGCACTGAAGACCGGCAAGGCCGCCGCCCCGTTCCTCACCTTCATGCAGTCCGGCCTCGCCATCATGCAGAAGGTCGTGTGGTGGATCATCCGCCTCGCCCCCCTCGGCACCCTCGGCCTGATCGGCACCGCCGTGTTCGAGTACGGCTGGACCTCCATGGGCTCACTCGTGAAGTTCGTGCTGACCATCTACGTGGGCCTGCTGCTCGTGGCGTTCGTGGTCTACCCGGTGCTCGTGAAGCTCAACGGCCTGTCGGTAAAGCAGTTCTTCACCGGCGTGTGGCCGGCCATGCAGATGGGCTTCGTCTCCCGCTCCTCGCTGGGCACCATGCCTGTGACCCAGCACGTCAGCGAGCGCAACCTGGGCGTGCCCACGCACTACGCGTCCTTCGCCATCCCGCTTGGCGCCACCACCAAGATGGACGGTTGCGCGGCCGTGTACCCCGCCGTCGCGGCCATCTTCGTGGCACAGTTCTACGGGGTTGACCTCACGCCCATGCACTTCGTGCTGATCGCCCTGGTCTCCGTGCTCGGCTCCGCAGCGACGGCCGGGACCACAGGCGCCACCGTAATGCTGACACTGACGCTGTCCACCCTGGGCCTGCCCCTGGACGGTGTGGGCCTGCTGCTCGCCGTGGACCCGATCATCGACATGGGCCGCACTGCCCTCAACGTGACCGGCCAGGCGCTCGTGGCGGCCATCGTCTCCAAGCGCGAGGGCATCCTGGACATGGACCTCTACAACGCCCCGCGCCACGGCGACTTCGGCAACGACGACGCCGCGTCCTCGGATCCCGAGCTCGCCACCGCCTCCTCGTCGGGAGCCTCGGCCCACGCCCCCACGGGTACGTCCGACGGCCAGCGCACCGAGTAGGTTCCCCAACCCGCGACTGTCGGTACGACGACGGTGCGTCAGGGCGGTCCGGGTTCTCCCGGGCCGCCCTTCCGCGTCCCACAAAGGGGGGCGTGTACGCGGGCACCGATGATCGTTAGGATGTGGTGCACATCACTTCCGCAGACAGGACGGTCGGTTTCATGAGCGTGTACACACAGCCCGGCAATGACGGCTCGGTCGTCACCTTCAAGCCCCGCTACGAGCACTTCATCGGAGGCCAGTGGGTGGCGCCGGTCAAGGGTCAGTACTTCGAGGACGTCACCCCGGTCACGGGCCAGGCGTTCACAGAGGTCGGGCGCGGAACCGCGGAGGACATCGAGGCCGCGCTGGACGCGGCCTGGGCCGCCGCACCGTCGTGGAACGCCTCCACGCCCACGCAGCGCGCGATCATGCTCAACAGGATCGCGGACCGCATGGAGGAGAACCTCGAGGTGATCGCCGTCGCCGAGACCTGGGACAACGGCAAGCCGGTCCGCGAGACCCTCAACGCGGACATCCCCCTGGCCATCGACCACTTCCGATACTTCGCCGGTGCGATCCGCGCGCAGGAAGGGCGGCTGTCCCAGCTGGACGAGGACACCGTGGCGTACCACTTCCATGAGCCCCTCGGTGTCGTCGGCCAGATCATCCCCTGGAACTTCCCCATCCTTATGGCCGTGTGGAAGCTCGCCCCGGCGCTGGCCGCCGGCAACTGCGTGGTGCTCAAGCCCGCCGAGCAGACTCCCGCCTCGATCCTCGTGCTGATGGAGCTGATCCAGGACCTCGTCCCGGACGGCGTGGTGAACATCGTCAACGGCTTCGGCGTCGAGTGCGGCAAGCCGCTCGCGTCCAACAAGCGCATCCGCAAGATCGCGTTCACCGGTGAGACCACCACGGGCCGACTCATCATGCAGTACGCGTCCGAGAACATCATCCCGGTCACCCTGGAACTCGGGGGCAAGTCGCCCAACATCTTCTTCGAGGACGTCGCCCAGCAGAAGGACGGCTTCTACGACAAGGCCCTGGAAGGCTTCGCGTTCTTCGCTCTGAACCAGGGTGAGATCTGCACGTGCCCGTCGCGAGCGCTGATCCAGGAATCGATGTACGACCAGTTCCTCGCGGACGGGGTCGACCGCGTCTCTCGCATCACCGCCGGCAACCCGCTCGACACCGACACCATGATCGGCGCGCAGGCCTCCACGGACCAGCTCGAGAAGATCCTGTCCTACCTGGACATCGGCAAGAAGGAGGGAGCGAAGGTGCTCATCGGCGGCGAGCGCGCTGAGCTCGAGGGCGACCTCGCGGGCGGCTACTACGTGCAGCCCACCGTGTTCGAGGGCACCAACGACATGCGCATCTTCCAGGAGGAGATCTTCGGTCCGGTGCTCTCGGTAGCGAAGTTCGGCTCGTACGACGACGCTATCTCGATCGCCAACGACACCCTCTACGGTCTGGGCGCCGGTGTGTGGGCTCGTAGCGGCAACACCGCCTACCGCGCCGGCAGGGCCATCCAGTCCGGGCGCGTGTGGGTGAACCAGTACCACAGCTACCCCGCGCACTCCGCGTTCGGCGGCTACAAGTCCTCGGGCATTGGCAGGGAGAACCACCTCATGATGCTCGACCACTACCAGCAGACCAAGAACATGCTCGTGAGCTACACCGAGAACGCGCAGGGCTTCTTCTAGACCGTGACCGGAAGGCGAGGAACCGTCATGAGCACCCCTTCATCACCGGCGGACCCGTCCCCGGCGGACATCGCGGATCCCGAACACCCCGTGGTGCTCGAGGCGACCGCTGCGGTACCCGGTGAGACCGCCTCACGGGTCGGTTTCACCCGGCCCGCGGTGGCCCTGTTGCAGGAACTGTGGGAGCACCATGGACCCCTCATGTTCCACCAGTCCGGGGGATGCTGTGACGGTTCCTCGCCCATGTGCTTCCCCGCCGGTGAGTTCCGCACGGGCGCGGCCGATGTCCTGCTGGGCACTGCCCGGTTGCCGTCCCCGACCGGCGAGGATCTCGGGGGCCTGGAGTTCTGGATCTCCGCCGAGCAGTTCGAGTACTGGCGGCACACGCGGTTAGTAATCGACGCCGTTCCCGGCCGCGGTGGGGGCTTCTCCCTCGAGGCCCCCACGGGCCGGCGCTTCCTCACCCGCAGCGAACTGTGTGGGATCGAGGTGTACTGATCGGAGACGTTGGTCAATCGTGAGAAGGGTGGCTGGTTCCCGCAGGCTGTGTGGGGGGCGGTGGTAGTTGTAGTAGTGCACTCAGCCCTCGAGTTTCCCGCGGCGCTCGGCCTCGCTCGTGTAGCAGCGGGCGTAGCCTCAGCCGTCGGCCAGGGTGAGGTGAAACCGCTCGATCTTCCCGTTGGTCTGCGGCCGATACGGCCTCGTGCGCTTGTGCCGGATGCCGAGGTCGATGCAGGTGTCTCGCCATAAGTGTGAGCGGTAGGCGCCGCCGTTGTCGGACAGCACCTCTCGACGGTGACACCACGCTGGTTGAACCACTCGACGGCCCGGACGAGGACGGCAGTGGCGGTGAGGGCAATGTCGTCGTGGATCTCGGCGTGGGCGACGCGGAAGTGGTCGTCGATGACGGTGTGGACATAGGCCACGCCCATCAACGGGTCCCGCCACTTGTTGCGCGGCTTGTCTGGGGTGACGGCCCGGTCGCGGTCACCTTGTTGGCAACCGACGTAGCGCCAGCCCCCGCCGTCGGGGATGTTGCCGAGCTTCTTCACATCGACGTGGAGCATTGAACAGGGACGGCCGTGCTCGTAGCGCCGCACTGGCTCCCCGGTCGCGCGGTCCGCGTGGGAGAGCCGATACAGGTGCGCGTCGACCAGGATCCGGTGGTCTGTCGACGGGGCGGTCCCCAGCCGGTAGACCAACTGCGCAGGTCCCTCGCGCAGACGCCGCCGTAGCTGGATGCAGCGCTTCGTCGTGGTCTGTCCGGCCTTGCTCGGCGAGTGGCGCGGTGTGAGAGCGGCGTTGCCATGGGACACGTAAGGCATTTCAAATACGAAGTGGCCGGCGACCGTACGGTCGTCGGCCACTTGGTCGGTGCTGTCACGCGAATGGTCCAGCCTCGGAGGTATGCACCCACGCGTCATCTCGGCAGACTGGGGGCATTCAATGGCTGGGCGACAGGCTCACCAGGTGGGAAGTTCGCCGTGACCTGGGGTGACGCGTCGCTCCTCCTGACCGATGGGACGGTCGTTGATGCTGGCCTCGCGATGGGTCATGTAGCCCTGTGCGTCGAAACGCCACAGCTCATTGCCGTAGGAGCGCCACCACTGGCCGTCATGGTCGTGCCACTCGTACTGGAACCGCACGGCGATCTGATCCTCGGTGAACGCCCACAGGTTCTTGCGGAGTTGATAGTCGAGTTCCCGATCCCACTTGGCGGTGAGGAAGGCAATCACCTGGTCCCGACCGGTGATCGTCTGGTCACGGTTTCGCCACGCGGTATCGACGCTGTAGGCCTGGGCGACCGTCTCGGGGTCTCGAGTATTCCAGGCGTCTTCGGCGGCCTGTACCTTGCGGGCGGCGGTTTTGGCGGTGAACGGTGGGATGGGGTTACGGGTTCGGGTCATGTGATGGCTCCTTGACCTGGGATCGGATGTGTCAGTGATTTGCGGGCGTTGGCCACGGGCGGCGTGCAGCAGGCACCCGGCGACGTCGCCTCGGCGGGCGAGTGCGTTGCGGACCGCGTGGACGGCAAGTTTCGCGGTCATCCAGTTCGAGATGGAGTGTCCGACGACGCGGTTGGAGAACACATCTTTGATCGCGCAACAGTAGAGCGCGCCCTCCCTCGTCCAATGCTCCGTGATATCTCTCCGCCAGAGCCGGTCCGGCTCGTCGGCGCGGAAGACCCGCTGGTGGTGGTCTTCGAACACCGGCGGGCCCGGTGTCTTCCCCTTCCCGCGCCGGCGAACTCGGCAACGAGCGGGTATGTCAGTGTGGACAGCCGCCGAGGCGCAGATTCGCTTGCGACCAATACGCCGCAGCCCTGCTGAGCACCTCGTTGCCCTGCTCCAGGAGGCGGATCCGCTTCTTCAGCTCCCGAGCATCCCCGCGCCCGACACAGTCTGACCAGGCCGATTTCCTTCATCACAGTCGACCTGACGGAGCCAGTTCTGCATGGGTCGCTTCGCTGGTACCGAAGTCGGTAGCAATCTATTTGATGGTGACGCCGCTCTCACGATGGCAAGCGACCGCGATAACGCCCTCCCGGAACTCTCTGGGATAAGGACCGGGGATGATGACATCCTCCCCCGCCAGCGCCTCTCAACGCTAACGGTCAGTTACCACCTACTCGTTCCCCACGTCCGGTCTCGACCACCAAGATGACCTACGACGCCCAGACTCGGCTATACGTCACCAAGCGCCGAGCGGAAGGAAGGAACGACCGAGAGATCCGCCGCTGCATCAAGCACTACCTAGCCCGTCACGTCTATCGAAACCTCAACGCTACAACCCCGAGCGTGAATGGCTCTTGACCGACATAGAAGACTCTGGACACCCCTCGGCAGACGTCACCATCGGACATCAGCGTGGGGTTTGCCGGCAGGAGCGAGGCCGGCGGGTAGTTCTGGTTGTCCGGTTGAATGGTTGGACAAACAGAACTACCCACTCATGCAGGTTCTACCGAGAGGTTAGATTGCGGCGACAGCCGAACGAACAGCCTCAGCCATGGACGTGGCCGGGCGTCCGATAAGCCTGTTCAGGTCTCCAGAGTTCACCAGGAGGTCTCCGCGGGCTATTCCCAGATCAGAATCTGCGAGGATTTCCGCGCCCCCCTCGGGCACTCCGACCCTGACGAGCATTGCGGCGTATTCGCGCGGCGGCAGGTCCTGGTAGGAGATGTGCTTGCCGGCCGCGGCGCTGATCTCTGCCGCAAGCTCGGCCATGGTGAATGGCTTGTCACCGCCGAGCTCATAGATCCTGCCGGCCTGGTCGTCGGCCAGCAGCACCGCGGCGGCCGCCTGGGCATAGTCTGCGCGGGAGGCGGCGCTCACCCGACCATTGCCGGCACTGCCGACGAGGGCACCCTGAGCGAGCACGCCCGGCAATTGGTCGGTGTAGTTCTCCAGATACCAGCTGTTGCGCAACAGGACGAAAGGAACGCCGGACTGCTTCAGGAGGGTCTCGGTGGCTTGGTGCTCGACGGCCAGCTTCATCCCACTGCCGTCTGCGTTGGCGATGCTCGTGTAGGCGACCAGCTCGATACCCTCGCGCTGAGCGGCCTCGATCACGGTACGGTGCTGCTCCACCCGCTGGCCCACCTCGGAACCTGAGATCAGGAGGACTTTGCTGGCCCCCTTTATGGCCTTTCCTACGGAGGCCGCATCGGTGTAGTCCATCTTCCTTACATGGACACCGCGCTGTGCCAGATCCGCGATCTTCTCAACTGCACGCCCTGCGGCCACAATCTCCTGCGGCGGAACGTTGCGCTCCAGCAGTGTCTCCACGACCTGGCGGCCAAGCTGGCCGGTAGCTCCGGTGATAACGATGCTCATGATGTCCTTCCATGGGGTCCTTGACGGAAGGTACAACCACCCCACCTTCCGATTACTTCCGAAAGAGGGTACGCACTTCGCAGTAAGGCACTGATATGAAAGTTAGTGATTCTGCATCCGGGGGTGCGTGAGGCCGGAGGCTGGTTGGCGCAGGCGGTGTGGGGCCGATGGTAGTTGAAGTGGTTCACCCACACCCCGGTCGCCTCCCGGCGGGCCTGCCCGCTGGCGTAGGGGCGGGCGTAGAGGACCTCATCGACCAGTAACCGGTTATAGCGCTCGGCTTTGCCGTTGTGCCGTGGCGTGTAGGGGCGGATCCGTTAGTGCCTGCTGGCCAGTGCTTCCACGGTGCGGGTGAAGTCCAACGCCTGCGTAGTTGGCACCGTTGCCGGTGGCTGCTTTCTCATCCTCGAAGGCCTCGGTGCAGGCCAGCCGAGAGAACCCGTCCACGGCGCTGGGAAGGTAGGTGTACCTGCCACGCTGCTTGCGGGCGCGTTCGGAAGCCAGGGCTTGGCGGGAGTCTCGCCCGAGGGCCCACCAACCACCACCGTCGGGGATTCTCCCGAGCTTCTTCACATCCAGGTGGATCCTGTGCCCGGCCCATCCGGCACGGATACGTTGGGGTGGGCGTGGCAGGTTCTCCCCGGGCGGGGTGAGATCACGCAGTCCTGCTTCGCCCTCAGCACGGTAACGCGCCACCCAGGTGGCCACAGTGGGCCGGGAAACCCGGAACTTTGCAGCCACGTGAGCCTGGGGCACACCATCGTAAAGATGACGGTGCACCATCTGCAGGGGGCCGGTCGGGGTCAGGGGTGCATGAGCGTGGGTCATGAACGGGCTCTCTCGTACGGGTGGGTGGTGTAGGAACTTCCATCCCGCGACGAGCAGCCCGTTCCTCATCTCACCACCACACCCGTGCCAACAACCCCATCCCCCACAACAGCTAGGAACCACCTTCATCGGGCCCGCGTCACTCGTGAACGGCGGCGCTCCGCGCCTCGGATCCCTGGTGCGGGCCCCCCGTTCGCGCGCGGTCGTCCCGTCGGCAGAGGGCGGCGCGCCGGATGAGCCACCGGCTCACGAGCTGCAGGAGCAGCCCCGCGGCGAACGTCACGGCCATGAACGGGCGGTCGATGTCGAGCGGCAGAACCACGGCCGCCATGCACACCGCACCGAGCACGATGAACGAGGCACGAGCGATGCAGCGGCACTCGGTGCGCCAATAACCACGGGGCAGCCGCACGACCCGTCGGCATGTGGCAAGCGCCGCGAGCCACCCAGTTCCCAGTGGAACGGACAGTTGCGGGTACGTGAGTCCGGCGTCGCCCGGCAGGGCGATCGCCGCGCCTCGAGCCACCACCTGGTTGGCAAGGATCAGGGCCAGGGTCACGGCCAGGGCGTCCAGCAGTATCGACGTCAGGGGGCGGGACAGCCATCGCGAAGGCCGCGCCGGTGGTGTCCCGGTGGCGTTCTTAAGGCCGATGCCGTCCGAGAGCCACTGCCCGTGCGGGAGCCCGGCTCCTGTGGACGGCCCGTTCGCCAGCCCGGTCCCGTTCGAGGCGTGGGATGCTGTCGCTGGTCGGGACCCGGTGACGCCGGAGAGGGCCCGTGGGATGCGCGCACCACGACGCACAATCTCGACCATCCGGGCCACCTCCCTCTCCACGCGCGCGGCCGACGTAATAGGTTACATGCAGATGCTTGAGGTTGCCCCTATTTGTACGGTCGCGGCCTTCCCGCGAGCACACCCCTCCTCACCGGACCGACGTCGCCTCATCAGATCCGCCGTAGAGTGAGGGGCGTGCACCCCGCTCTCGTCCTGGCCTCACAATCACCGGCGCGCGCATCCCTGTTGGAGCGCGCACACATCCCGTACCGCGCCATCGTCTCCCACGTGGATGAGGACGCCCTCGTGGCCGCGGAGACCCCCGAGACCCCTCCGCAGACGGCACTGTTGCTCGCCCGCGCCAAGGCGGAGGCCGTCGCAGCGCTTCCGGAAGCGGAGGGGCGGCTCGTGCTGGGTTGCGACTCCGTGTTCGAGCTCGACGGCGCCCCCTACGGCAAGCCGTACGAGCCGGACGTCGCGATCGAGCGCATCAGCGCCATGAGCGGGCGCACTGGCACGCTGCACACGGGCCACTGGCTCGTGGACGCGCGCACGGGCGAGGCATCCGGCAACGGCCTGATCTGCTCCGCGGACGTGCACTTCGCCTCCATGACGCGCGAGGAGATCGAGGACTACGTGGCCACGGGTGAGCCCCTCCAGGTCGCGGGCTCCTTCACCTTGGACGGGCGGGGATCCCAGTTCATCGAACGGGTGGACGGGGATCCGAACGCCGTGATCGGGCTGAGCCTGTCCACCCTGCGTACCCTGCTCGCCGGGGTAGGGATCCGGGCGTCCTCGTGGTGGGGTGCCGCAGTACAGGGTGGGGCGCAATGATTTGTAGATCTTCCACAGTTACCGCACCGCGGTACCCCCGCGCTTAGGCGTTCCCCGGCGGGGGGCACTAGCCTTTCGGCAGAGAGTCGACAAGGAGCTATCACGTGACCACCACCTCGCGGCAGCAAGAGGCCGCCACCGCAACCCGCCCCATCACCAAGGTCCTCGTGGCCAACCGGGGGGAGATCGCGGTGCGCGTGATCCGCGCCGCCCGTGACGAGGGCATTGCCTCGGTGGCCGTGTATGCGGACCCGGACCGGGACGCCCTGCACGTCCGCATGGCGGACGAGGCCCACTCCCTGGGCGGCACCACAGCCGCGGACTCGTACCTGCAGATCGACAAGGTGCTCGACGCCGCACGGCGCTCGGGCGCGGACGCCATCCACCCCGGCTACGGCTTTCTGTCCGAGAACGCGGAGTTCGCGGCGGCCGTGATCAGCGCCGGGCTCACCTGGATCGGCCCGCCGCCCGCGGCGATTGCCCAGCTGGGTGACAAGGTCGCGGCCCGCCACATCGCGGAGAAGGTCGACGCCCCGCAGGTCCCCGGCACCGCGGACCCCGTGACCTCGGCCCAGGAGGTGCTCGACTTCGTGGACGAGCACGGCCTGCCGATCGCCATCAAGGCCGCATTCGGCGGCGGTGGCCGAGGCATCAAGGTGGTCCGCGAACGCGATGCCATCCCCGAGCTCTACGAGTCCGCCGTGCGCGAGGCCACCGCGGCCTTCGGACGTGGCGAGTGCTTCGTGGAGCGCTTCCTGGACGCGCCCCGCCACGTGGAGACCCAGTGCCTCGCGGACCAGTACGGCAACGTGGTCGTGGTCTCCACCCGCGACTGCTCGCTGCAGCGCCGCAACCAGAAGCTCGTGGAGGAGGCTCCCGCCCCGTTCCTCACTGAGGAGCAAAACCGCCGGCTCTACGAGTCCTCCAAGGCCATCCTGCGGGAGGCCGACTACCAGGGCGCCGGAACCTGCGAGTTCCTCGTGGGCCAGGACGGCACCATCTCCTTCCTGGAGGTCAACACCCGGCTGCAGGTGGAGCACCCCGTGTCCGAGGAGGTCTCCGGACTGGACCTGGTCCGCGAGCAGTTCCGCATCGCCCGCGGCGAGGCCCTGGGCTACGGGGACCCCGGGATCCGCGGTCACAGCTTCGAGTTCCGCATCAACGGTGAGGACGCCGGACGCAACTTCATGCCCTCCCCCGGCACGTTGACCACGTTCACGGTGCCCTCGGGACCCGGTGTGCGCGTGGACTCCGGCGTGGAGGCCGGTGAGACCGTGGGCGGGAACTTCGACTCGATGCTCGCCAAGCTCATCGTCACCGGCGCCACCCGCACCCAGGCCCTCGAGCGCTCGCGCCGTGCGCTGCAGGAGCTGAGCATCGAAGGCATGCCCACCGTGGTGCCGTTCCACCGTGCGGTGGTCTCCGATCCGGCGTTCGCCCCGGCGGACGGCACCCCGTTCACCGTGCACACCCGGTGGATCGAGACCGAGTTCGACAACCGGATCGAGCCCTTCACGGCCGCGCCCGAGCCCTCCGCGGAGGAGCCTGAGCGGCAGAGCATCGTGGTGGAGGTCGGCGGCAAGCGCCTCGAGGTGACCATACCCCAGCTCGCGGGGGCCGCCCGCCCGGCCGCTGCGGCCCAGCCCAAGGCCCGCAAGCAGCGCGGCACGCGCGGCGGCTCCGCGGCCCGTGGCGCCTCGGGGGACGAGCTGACCTCGCCCATGCAGGGCACCATTGTCAAGATCGCCGCGTCCAACGGGGACGAAGTCTCCGAGGGGGACCTGATCGTCGTGCTCGAGGCCATGAAGATGGAGCAGCCCCTGACCGCCCACAAGGCCGGCGTGCTCAAGGGACTGGAGATCTCCGAGGGGGACACCGTCTCCGCCGGGACCGTGCTGGCCACCATCACGTCCTGACCCCGCGGGTCGGCGGGGCGTCCTGAGGCGTCGCGCACCCCACCGCTCCCCTGCTGCCCCGGTCCACCGCGGACCGGGGCAGCAGCGTGCCAGCCCCCCCCGGCGCGGGGGTCTCTTCCAGCGGCGGTCTGCCCGAGTGCCGCGGTCTCCCCCAGCGACGGTCTCCCCCAGCGTCAAGGGTCTGTCTCACATGGTGAACATCGGAATTCACCATGTGGTATTTCCGCCCCTATCTTGTAGTCATTCTTGGAACTGACTGCTGATGAGGTGCTTCATGTCTTCGACCGCGTCCACCGTGGGCCCCGGTTCACCCCCATTGAGCGAGCGCGTGCCCCGGGGCCGCGTGATCCTGGCGTCCCTGGTGGGCACCACGATCGAGTTCTACGACTTCTACGTCTACGCGACGGCCGCGGTGGCGGTGTTTCCCGCCCTGTTCTTCACGGGCAACGACGACACCGCCAAGCTGCTGGCCTCGATGGCCACGTTCGCCGCGGCGTTCTTCGGCCGGCCCATCGGCTCCGTGATCTTCGGGCACTTCGGGGACCGCATCGGGCGCAAGGCCACCCTGATCGGTGCGCTGCTGACCATGGGCATCGCCACGTTCCTCATCGGCGTGCTGCCCACGTACTACCAGATCGGCGTGTGGGCGCCTCTGATCCTCACGATCCTGCGCTTCTGCCAGGGTCTGGGTCTGGGCGGCGAGTGGTCGGGGGCGTCCCTACTGGCCACCGAGTACGCCGAGGAGGGCAAGCGGGCGCGGGCGGCCATGTGGCCCCAGCTGGGTGCGCCGTTCGGGTTCATCCTGGCCAACGGCTTCTTCCTGCTGCTGACCGTGGCCATGCAGTTCGGCACGGCGGGCCATGATCTCGGCACCGGCCACCCGTTCCTGGTGTGGGGCTGGCGCATCCCTTTCCTGGCCTCCGTGGTCATGGTGCTGCTGGGCCTGTGGGTGCGCGTGAAGCTCGAGGAGACCCCCGTGTTCAAGCACGCGGAGAAGCAGGGTGAGAAGGTCACCGCTCCCGTGCTGGAGGTCTTCAAGACCTCGTGGGTGCAGATCGTGCAGGGCACGTTCATCATGCTGGCCACCTACGTGCTGTTCTACCTGATGACCGCGTGGATCCTCTCCTACGGCATCGGCAAGCCCGCCGGAGGTGGGCTGGGCATCCAGTACCGCACCTTCCTGGTGCTGCAGCTGCTGGCCGTGCTGCTCTTCGCGGCCATGGTGCCGGTGTCCGGGTGGCTCGCGGACCGCTTCGGCCGCCGCTCCTCGCAGCTGGTGATCACGTCCCTGATCCTGGTCTTCGGCCTCACGTTCGGGCTCATCATGGACCCCTCGCTCGTGGGCACCGGTGAGGACGCCTCCCTGCTGCGCGTGCTGTTCTTCCTGACCGTGGGCATGACCCTCATGGGCCTCACGTTCGGCTCGATGTCCGCGATCCTGCCCGAGCTGTTCCCCACCAACGTGCGCTACACCGGTTCCGGGATCGCGTACAACGTGGCCTCGATCCTGGGCGCGGCCATCACGCCGTACATTGCCGTGACGCTCAACGCGAACTTCGGTGTGGGCTCGGTGGGGCTGTACCTCTCCTTCGCGGCAGTCATCACCCTGGTGGCCCTGTGGTTCTCCCCCGAGACCCGCCACGTGGACATGAACACCGTGGGTGCCGCGCGGGTGGTCGTGGAGTAGCCCTCCGCCGCCCCAGGGACGACGACGCCGCGGTGACCTTCGCAGAAGAGGTCACCGCGGCGTCGTCGTACCGCGGCCGAGAACTGGGTCAGCGGTGGACGTGCAGGCGGCGGGCGGCCTCGGCGATCGTGCCGGACAGGGACGGGTAGACCGCGAAGGTGTCCGAGAGGTCGTCAACGCCCAGGCGGTGCGTGACGGCGAGGGCGATCGGGAAGATCAGCTCGGAGGCGCGCGGGCCCACCACCACGCCGCCCATCACGGTGCCGCTGCCGCGGCGGGCGAAGATCTTCACGAAGCCGTCCTCCACTGCCATCATCTTGGCGCGCGGGTTGGTGGCCAGGTTCATGGTCATCCCGGTGAACATGGTGGGGTCCGCCTCGACGTCCTGCTGGGTGATACCCACGGACGCGATCTCTGGGGAGGTGAAGATGTTGGAGGCCACCTCGTCCGTGCGCAGCGGGTGGACGGTGTCGCCCAGGATGTGGGCCACGGCGATGCGCCCCTGCATGGCGGCCACGGAGGCCAGCGGCATGACCCCGGTGCAGTCGCCCGCGGCGTAGATGCCGGGGGCGGTGGTGCGGGAGACGGTGTCCACGCGGATGTGGCCGGACTCGGTCATGGCCACCCCGGCCTCCTCGAGGCCCATGTCCGCGGTGTTGGGGATGGAGCCCACGGCCAGCAGGCAGTGGGTGCCGCGGATCTTGCGGCCGTCCGAGAGGGTCACCCGCACGCCGTCGCCGGTGTTCTCCACGGCGTCCGCGCGGGAGCGGGAGAGCACGCGCAGGCCGCGGCGCTCGAAGACGTTCTCGAGCACCTGGGCGGCGTCCGTGTCCGAGCCCGGGAGCACCTGCTCGCGCGAGGAGACCAGGGTGACCTCGGAGCCCAGCCCGTTGTACGCGGAGGCGAACTCCGCACCGGTCACGCCGGAGCCCACCACGATGAGCTTCTCGGGGATCTCGGTGAGCTGGTAGATCTGCTTCCAGTTGAAGATCCGCTCGCCGTCCGGCTTGGCGGTGTCCAGCTCGCGCGGGTGCGCGCCCACGGAGACGATGACCACGTCCGCGGTGAGCTCGTAGGGCTCGTCGTCGGTGGGCTCCACCACCACGGTGTGGCGGTCCACGATCTTCCCGCGGCCCTGGACCACGCGCACGCCCACGCGCTCCAGGCCGCGCTTGATGTCACGGGACTGGGTGGCCGCCAGGCGCAGCAGGCGCACGTTGACCTTGTCCAGGTCCACGCGCAGGTTGTTGAGCTCCTCGGTGGCGTCGAGGTCGTCGCCCACGTGCACGCCGAGGTCACGCGCGGAGGCGAAGCGGTTCATGGTGTCCGCGGAGGCGATGAGCGTCTTGGACGGCACCACGTCCGTGAGCACGGCGGAACCGCCCATGCCCTGCTCCTCCACCACGGTGACGTCCGCTCCGAGCGACGCCGCCACGAGAGCGGCCTCGTAGCCACCGGGGCCGCCGCCGATGATCACGAGCTTCTGGTCCGCGAATTCCCTCTGCACAGTCATGTCAGCCATGCGCCCCAGCCTACCGGGGCCCGCCCACACGCTGACGCGGCCGCCGTGCGCACCTAGGATGGTGCCATGACTGAGACCACGGCCCAGGATCCCTTCGAACTCGCCCAGCAGGCCGCCGACGTCCTGCGTGAGCGCACCGGTGTGGCGCGGCACAAGATCGCCCTGACCCTCGGTTCCGGGTGGGGAGGTGCCGCGGACCTGCTCGGGGAGACCGTGGCCGAGATCCCCGCGCACGAGGTCCCCGGCTTCTCCAAGCCCGCCCTGGAGGGCCACGGCGGCACGCTGCGCTCCATCCGGCTGCCGGACGGCGAGCACGCCCTGGTGATCGGGGCGCGCACCCACTTCTACGAGGGCAAGGGCGTGCGCGCGGTGTCCCACGGGGTGCGCACCGCGGCGGCGGCCGGAGCGCAGTACATGATCCTCACCAACGGCTGCGGCGGGCTCAACCCGGACTGGGTTCCAGGCACGCCGGTGCTGATCAGCGACCACCTCAACCTCACGGCCCGCTCCCCGCTGGAGGGCGCCACGTTCGTGGACCTCACGGACCTCTACTCCCAGCGGCTGCGCGAGCTGGCCCGCACCGTGGACCCGTCCCTGGATGAGGGTGTCTACGCGCAGTTCCCCGGCCCGCACTACGAGACCCCCGCCGAGGTGCAGATGGCCAAGGTGCTCGGCGCGGACCTCGTGGGCATGTCCACCGCGCTGGAGGCCATCGCGGCCCGCCAGGCCGGGCTGGAGATCCTCGGCATGTCCCTGGTGACCAACGCGGCCGCGGGCATCAGCCCCGAGGCGCTGTCCCACGAGGAGGTCCTCGAGGCCGGCCGGGCCGCCGGTCCGCGCATCTCCCGGCTGCTCGCGGAGATCGTGGGCAAGCTCTGACCCGCCGTCGGACGGCGACGGAATGTCAGCAAGTGCGGGTGCCAGGCACTAGACTGGCCCCACGACAGTACTGGGCCCGCCACGGCGGTCTGAAAGGGTGAACTCATGGTCAGAAGAGCAGAAGCCGAGTCCAACGCGCGCCGTGCGTCCACCGGGCGCACCACCGAGGACGGCAGCCACGCCGTGGACGCGGAGACCCGCACCGCCCACGAGCACCAGGGCCGCCGCAGGCCGCAGTACTCGGGCGAGGGCGAGATCGTGAAGAACGCCATCCTCTTCGGCGGCGGCATGGTCACCATCGTGGTGAGCCTGTGGCTGTTCAGCACCTACCCGGAGAACTGGTGGCTGTTCTTCCTGGGCATCCTGGCCTACGGCCTGGCCCTGATGGTCCCCACCCTGTTCCTCAACGGCGCCACCGCCAAGCACTCCACCGGCGGCACCGAGGTCACCCTGGACCTGCCGCGCAACGCGTCCGAGATGGCGCAGCGCGCCGTTGGCGCCGGCGAGCAGAAGCAGGACCGCGCCGTCTGACCCGGCGCACGCACTCGAGCACTCCCCAGCAGCCCCGCTCCGTCACCGCGACGAGCGGGGCTGCTGCGCATCCCGGCCCCGGACGACGCCGCACCGCACGTGGGTCTCAAGCGTCCAGTTCCGGGGTCGTGGCCAACGACGTGCCGGGTGCCAGTGCCAGTGCCACCAGCACCAGCCGTCTCCTGCGAGCGTCCGTCGTCACGTCCGGAGGCCGGTGCGCGTCAGTCGCGCGGGCTGCACCCGTCGTGTGCGGAGCGCCGCCCGTCGAACGCGGCGGCCTCCTCGCGTGCCACCGCGCGGCTGTCCGCCGGGGTGAAACCGGCGTCCAGGATCGAGCAGAGGTCCAGCACGCTGTTGACCGGACGCGGGGCGCCGTCGTTGGTGCCACCGTTGTACTCGGCCGTGCTCACGGGGGTGACCCGGGCCGGGTCGTGGCCGAGGTCCTCGAAGACCCAGCGCGCCACCTGCGCCCACGTGCACGGTTCACCGGAGCCGGTGAGGTGGTACGTGCCGTACGGGGCGCCGGAGTCCACGAGGTGCGGGACTCCCGCCGCCAGGTCCGCCGCGGCGGTGAGGCGCCCGTGCTGGTGCGCGACCACGGAGGGGCCCACCCCCTGCTCGGCCAGCCGCGCCATGGTGGCCACGAAGTTCATCCCCTCCCCGATCACCCAGCTGGTGCGGATCACGTAGTGACGCGGGCAGGCCCGCAGTGCGGTCTCCCCCGCGGGCTTCGGCTGCCGTACACGGACAGCGGCGCCACGGGGTGGTCCTGGTGTACGCCGAGCTGATCTCCGCGGGCCAGGAGGCCGGGTTCGCGAGGTCCAGCTCCTCCCGGGTCCATGCGGTGAACGGAACCCCCGTCGTCGACAGCCGCGCCGTGAGGGCCAGGCCCACCTGGCCGCGGGCACCCAGCACGAGCAACGGCGCGGGAGCCAGCGGCTCGACGTCGTCCAGCGCGGGGTGCGCGCGGTCCTTGTCCGCGAGCTCCGCCTGCGCCAGCGGCACGGGCCACTCGATGCCCAGCTGCGGGTCCCCCAGGTTCACGAACGAGTACTCGGCCGTGGCGTCCGCGCGCCAGTGGTCCGTGACCAGGTAGGTGTAGGCGGTGGCCTCCTCCAGTGTCTGGAACGCGTTGCCCACCCCGCGCGGCACGAACACCGCGGTGCCCGGGGTGATCTCGTGCGTGACCACGGTGCCGAAGCCCGGCCCCTCCCGCAGGTCCACGCACGCGCCGAAGATCCGGCCGGTGGCCACGGAGACGTACTTGTCCCACGGCTCGGCGTGGATGCCGCGCGTGGTGCGGCGGGAGCCGTTGAACGAGATGTTGTTCTGCACGAAGGAGGCGTCCGGCAGCCCGGCGGCCACGGCCTTGGCGCGCTGCCAGTTATCCGTGAACCAGCCGCGGTTGTCCCCGTGGACGGGCACGTCCACCAGCAGCAGCCCGTCGATGGCGGTGGTGTGCACGGTGAGGTCCTGAGCGGTCGCTGTCCGGCCTTCCGGTAGGCGGCTTCGGTGGCGGACTTCGCGGGTTCCCACCAGTCCCGGTGCTCGGTGTACCACGCAATGGTGTCCGCGAGGCCCTCCGAGAAGTCCGTCCAGCGCGGCTCCCAGCCCAGCTCCGCGCGGGTGCGGGAGCCGTCGATCGCGTAGCGGCGGTCGCGCCCGGCGCGGTCCGTCACGTGCTCGAACGCGTCCTCCGGTTGACCCATGAGCCGCAGGATCTCCCGCAGCACCGTGAGGTTGTCCCGCTCGCCGTCCGCGCCGATCAGGTACGTGCGGCCGGGGGTTCCGGACTCGAGGATGCGCAGCACGGCGGCAGAGTGGTCCGCCACGTGGGTCCAGTCCCGCACGTTCTCCCCCGCGCCGTACAGCTTGGGCCGCTGCCCCGTGAGCACGTTGGTGATCTGGCGCGGGACGAACTTCTCCACGTGCTGTACGGGCCGTAGTTGTTGGAGCGGTTGGACAGCGTGACCTCCACTCCGAACGAGCGCGCCCACGCGCGCACCAGGTGGTCCGACGCCGCCTTGGTGGCCGAGTACGGGCTCGACGGCCGGTACGCGGTGTCCTCCGTGAAGTGCTGCGGGTCCTCCAGGGCCAGGTCCCCGAACACCTCGTCCGTGGACACGTGGTGGAACCCCGTCCCGTGCCGCCGGGCGGCCTCCAGCAGCGTGTACGTACCCACCACGTTGGTCTGCACGAACGGCCACGGGTCCCGCAGGGAGTTGTCGCTGTGGGACTCCGCGGCGAAGTGGACCACGGCGTCCGCCGCACCCATCAGGTCGTCGACGACGCCCGCGTCCGCAATGCCCCCCACCACCAGCTCGCAGCGGGCGGAGTCCGCAGCCGCCAGGTTCTCGGGGTTGCCCGCGTAGGTGAGCTTGTCCAGCACGGTCACGGAGTGCTCCGTGTTCTCCAGGACGTGGTGCACGAAGTTGGCGCCGATGAACCCGGCGCCGCCGGCCACGAGCAGATGTCCCATGACTGTTCATCACAGGAGCCCCGAGCGGGGGACGCGCTCAGCCGATGGGCCGCGGGGCCGACTCCCCCGGGGACACTACCCCGCGGCGTCGTCCGTGCCGCCGGCGGGTTCGAGCACCGGGAAGATCGCGTCGAGCACCTCGCGGGCCCACGCGAGGATGTCCCCGTCCACGAGGTCCTTGCCACCGATCCGCGCGGTCTTGGGCTTGGGGATCAGCACCATGCGCTCGTCCGTGCCCGGCACGGGGCGGACCTGCGCTCCCTGGTACATGCGGGTCAGGCGCATCTGCCGGGACTCGGTGAGCTCGGCGGGCGAGAAGCGGACCATGGTGCCCTGCGTGGCCACGTCCGTGAGGCCCGCGGCGCGCGCCCGGATCCGCAGCCGGGCGACCTCCAGCAGGTTCTCCACCGGGGTGGGCAGGGGCCCGTAGCGGTCCGTGAGCTCCTCCCCTGCCTCGGCCACGGCCTCCTCTGTGGCGGCGTTCGCAATGGTGCGGTAGGCCTCCAGGCGCAGCCGCTCCCCGGGCACGTAGTCGTGCGGCAGGTGCGCGTTGACGGGCAGCTCGATCTTCATCTCCGCAGGCCCGGTGTCCTGGTCCCCGCGGTACTCCGCCACGGCCTCGCCCACCAGGCGCAGGTACATGTCGAAGCCCACGCCCGCGATGTGCCCGGACTGCTCACCGCCCAGCAGGTTGCCCGCACCACGGATCTCGAGGTCCTTCATGGCCAGCTGCATGCCCGAGCCCAGCTCGTTGTGCGCGGCCACGGCCTTGAGCCGTTCCAGGGCGGTCTCGCTCAGCGGCTTCTCCGCCGGGTACAGGAAGTACGCGTAGGCGCGCTCGCGCCCCCGGCCCACACGGCCGCGCAGCTGGTGCAGCTGGGAGAGCCCGTAGCGGTCCGCGTGGTCCACGATCAGCGTGTTGGCGTTGGCGATGTCCAGACCGGTCTCCACGATGGTGGTGCACACCAGCACGTCGAACTTCTTCTCCCAGAAGTCCACGATGATCTGCTCCAGGCGGGACTCGGTCATCTGCCCGTGGGCCACCGCGATCCGCGCCTCGGGCACGAGCTCCGCGAGCTCCTTGGCCTGCGCCTCGATGGTGGAGACACGGTTGTGGATGAAGAACACCTGGCCCTCGCGCATGAGCTCGCGCCGGATGGCCGCGGAGACCTGCTTGTTCGTGTAAGGACCCACGTACGTGAGCACGGGGTGGCGTTCCTCGGGCGGGGTGGCCAGCGTGGAGGTCTCGCGAATGCCCGTCATGGACATCTCCAGGGTGCGCGGGATGGGCGTGGCGGACATGGCCAGCACGTCCACGTCCGTGCGCATGGCCTTGAGCTTCTCCTTGTGCTCCACGCCGAAGCGCTGCTCCTCGTCGATGATCACGAGGCCCAGGTTCTTGAACTGCATCTCCTTGCTCAGCAGCCGGTGGGTGCCGATCACCACGTCCACCGCGCCGCTGCGCAGCCCCTCCATCGTGGCCTTGGACTCCTTGGCGGTCTGGAAGCGCGAGAGCGTGGCCAGGCGCACGGGGAAGCCCGAGAACCGCTCGGCGAACGTCTCGGAGTGCTGCTGGGCGAGCAGCGTGGTGGGCACGAGCACCGCCACCTGCTTGCCGTCCTGCACGGCCTTGAACGCGGCGCGCACCGCCACCTCGGTCTTGCCGTAGCCCACGTCCCCGGAGATCAGCCGGTCCATGGGGATGGGCCGCTCCATGTCCGCCTTGACCTCGTCGATGGTGGTGAGCTGGTCCGGGGTCTCGATGTACGGGAACGCCTGCTCCAGCTCACGCTGCCACGGGGTGTCCGGGCCGAAGGAGTGGCCCTTGGAGGCCATGCGCGCCGAGTACAGCCGGATCAGCTCGTTGGCGATCTCCTTGACGGCCTTCTTGGCGCTGCGCTTGGTCTTGTTCCAGTCCGCCCCGCCCATCTTGGACAGCGACGGCGCCTCGCCGCCCACGTAGGTGCTCACCTGGTCGAGCTGGTCCGTGGGCACGAACAGCCGGTCCCTCGGCCCGTTGCGCTTGGACGCTGCGTATTCCAGCACGAGGTACTCGCGCACCGGCTTCGGCTGACCCGGAGCCGTCATGGCGCCCGCGATGGGCCGCTGCACGAGCTCGATGAACTGCCCGATGCCGTGCTGCTCGTGCACCACGTAGTCGCCCTTCTGCAGGGCCAGGGGGTCCACCTGGTTGCGCTTGCGGCGCTGCGGGAGCTTGCGCTCGGCGCGGTTGTCGTAGGTGCTGGAGCGGCCCAGCACGTCCGCCTCGGTGAGCAGCGCGATCCGCTGCCCCTCGATCACGAAGCCCCGACCTGCGCGCGCGGTGGTCAGCTCCACGAGACCGGGCTGCGGGGCGTCGTCGACGCTGTCGTACCGGGCTGCGGGAACGTCCGCGCCGTGCAGCAGCTCGCTCAGCCGCTGCAGGGGCCCGGGCCCGTCCGTGACCAGCACGATGCGCCAGTCCTCGCGCGCCCGCTCCCCTAGGAAGGACAGCACTGCGGGCACGTCCCCCGAGAACCGGGTGGGTTCGCGCGCCGTCACGGTGAGGGTGTCCGCGTCCGTGTCCGCGAGGTGGACCTCCTCGTCGGAGGTGTCCGCATCCATCTGGGAGGTGGTCACGGCGTTGACGTTCAGCCCGGTCACGGACCACCAGCCCACCGAACGCTCCAGGGCGAGATCGCGCACCTCGGCGATCGTGTGGAAGGACCCGGACGAGAGGGTGCGGGCGGCGTCGTCGTCCGTGTCCAGGGCCGCGTTGAGGTCCAGGGGCGCCTCGCTGCCGCCCGAGGCGGAGTCCCACGCGGCCATGAGGAACTCCTCGTTGGTGGCCACGAGGTCGTGCGCGCGCGCCCGGACTTTCTCGGGTTCGAGCACCACGGTCATGGAGCCCGCGGGCAGCAGGGACATCACCTGCAGCATCTCGTCCGCGAGCAGCGGCGCGAGGGACTCCATGCCCTCCACGTACTGCCCGCCGGCAATGCGCTCGAGCATCTCGCGCCCACCCGGCAGCTGCTCCTTGAGCTTGGCCGCCCGGGACTGCACGGACGGGGTGATGAGCAGCTCGCGGCACGGCGGGGCCACGATCACCGAGGGGTGCTCGGCAGTGGTCAGGGTGCGCTGGTCCGCCACCGCGAACCAGCGCATCTCGTCCAGCTCGTCCCCGAAGAACTCCGCGCGCACGGGGTGGTCCTCGGTGGGTGGGAACACGTCGATGATCCCGCCGCGCACCGCGAACTCACCGCGCCGGGTGACCATGTCCACGCGCGAGTAGGCGGCACCGGCCAGCTCCACGACGAGCTGCTGGAAGTCGTAGTCCTGCCCCGTGCGCAGCGTCACGGGCTCCATCTGCCCGAGCCCCGCGACCACGGGCTGCAGCACCGAGCGCACCGGCGCCACCACCACGCGCAGCGGCTGCTCGGAGGGGTCCGTGCGCTCCAGCCGGCGCAGCACACTCAGCCGCTGCCCCACGGTGTCCGAGCGCGGGGACAGCCGCTCGTGCGGCAGGGTCTCCCAGGACGGGAAGTTCGCGATCTGCTCACTCGGCAGGTAGGAGCCCAGCGCGGCCTGCAGCTCCTCGGCCTCGCGGCCCGTGGCCGTCACGGCGAGCAGCACCGGGGCGTGGGCCTCCGCGGCGGAGGTGCCGGAGCCCGCAGGAGCCGACGCCGCGGCGTCGTCCGCGAGACCCGCGGCGATCTGCGCGAGCACAGGAGCGCGCAGCCCGTCCGTGGCGCTGATGATCGTCTCCGCAGAGCGCTCGGCGAGCGGGCGCGCGGCTTGGGCGCGGATGTTCGCGAAGCTGCGGTCCTCGGTGAGCGCGGTGAGCAGACCGGTCAGGGACATGGGTGGCGGGCTCCTGGTGAGTGAGGTGGGTGGCGCGGCGGCGCGCGGTCTGACCCGGCACGGGGCACGACGACGCCGGGCGGGGGCGCGGCCCCGACCGTCACCGGTGCGCACGGGCCGGGCGGATCGCGCCCCAGCCTACTCGGGGCCTCGGACACGGCGAGCGCGGGGCCGGGGCGGCACCGCCGGGGTCTCGCGCACCGCCGGGTATTCCGCACCGCCGGGTCTGCCGCACCGCAGGGCTCTCCCGCGCCGCCGAGTCTCCCCGACCGGCGGAGCCCCCGGCTCCGGGGCCCACGGGCGCAGGCATCCGGGCGCAACCGTGGCTCACCACGGACGCCTCCGGCTCCGGGCCTACGACCGCGGGGCCCCTGACGCGGGGCCCTCCGGTGTGCGCGTGACCGTGCGGCGCCGGTCCGTTGCCGCTGGGGTCCGAGGTGAGCGGGCGGCGTCGGCGCCCCCTCCTACGCTGGGAGCATGACGAGCCACGAGCACCCCGCCCTGTCCGGACTGACCGTCGCGGTCACCGCCCACCGCCGCGCCACCGAGCAGGGTGGCGCGTTCGAACGCCACGGCGCGCGGGTGCGCTACGCGCCGGCGCTCAAACTCACCCCCGCGGACGAGGACGACGGCGTGCTGGCCGCCACCCGGGAACTGCTCGCCTCTGCCCCGGGCACCGTGCTGGTCACCACGGGCTACGGACTCAAACGCTGGCTCGCCGTGGCGCGGGAGCACGGTCTGGACGAGGAGCTGCTCGCGGCGCTGCGCGCGTCCAGCGTGCTCTCGCGCGGGGCGAAGGCCACGGGACAGCTGCGGGCGAGCGGGATCCCGTGCGCGTACACGGGCTCCTCGGGACGCACCGCGGAGCTCGTGGACCGGCTGCTCGCCGGGGATCCCGCACCCCGAGGCACCGTGACGGTCCAGGTGCACGGCACACCGGACGAGGAGCAGCTGGACCGGCTGCGGACCGCGGGTCTGCCCGTGCGCACCGTGGCACCGTACCGGTGGGAGTCCGCGGACGAGGGCTCGAGCCTTGCCACCCTCGTGCGGGACGCGGTCGCGGGGCACGTGGACTACGTGACCTTCACCGCGGCACCGGCCGTGGACGCGGTGTTCGACGCCGCCCGCACCCTGGGCGCGCTCGAGGACTTCCAGCGCGCCCTGCGGGACGGACGCTGCACACCGGTGGCCATCGGGCCCGTGTGCGTGCAGCCGCTCGAGGAGGCCGGGATCCCCGCCGTGGTCCCCGAGCGCTTCCGGCTCGGGGCCATGGTCAGGGCGGTGTGTGATCACGCCTCGGAGGCGGTCTCCCGGTAGTGCTCGACCACGAGATCCACGAGCTCCGGGGGAACGTCACCGGGGTGCACGAGCAGCGGCTGGGCGGTGACGTCCGCCCCCGCGGCGAGCGCGCGGCCGTGGAAGAACCCGGGGGCCAGCAGGTACGGGACGAGCAGCACGCGCCCGGGCAGGGCGGGTACCCCCGGTACGGGTGCCGTCCCGGACGGTACCGTGCCCGTGGCCGCCGGCCCGGCGGCGTCGTGCGCGGGAGCGGCGGCATCCCAGCCGCGGCGGGTCCCAGCCTGGTGGAGGTCCGCCGCGGCCTGCGGTGTGCGGGCAGGGAGTGCCGAGGCGGGGTGCTCCGGGCCCCGCCGCTCCGGCCCCGTCGCGTCCCGCTCCGGTGCGCCGCAGACGATCCGGTGCCGGGCGGCGTCGAGCGCCTCGTCGAGGGCGGGGCGGGCCGCGGAGAGGTAGGCCGAGGCCACGGGGTGGCCGAGCTCTTCGGCCAGCATGGCCGCCACCCGTTCGCAGTCCTGCCCGGCGCGGGGGTCGGAGGAGCCCGCGGAGACCGTCACGATCTCGTCCGCGGGCCCGGGGGCGGCTTCCCCGGCGGCGTCGAGGGCCTCGGTCAATCGTCGGGCGAGCACGCGCGCCAGCCGACGGTCCGGTCCGAGGGCGGCCGCCACGCGGTGGTGGGGTGAGCTCTGCACGGCCCGAGCCATGTCCACGAAGACGTGGTAGCCCGCGGAGAGCAGCAGCGGCACCACCACGGCACGGTCCCCGGTGTGCTCGGTGGTGCGGGCCACGAGGTCCGGTTCCTGGACGTCCACCCACGTGTCCACCACGTGGACCCCCGGGAGCCGTGCGCGCACCGCGGCCACGAGCGCCTCGACGGCGCGCTGCCCGCCGGGATCGCGGGTTCCGTGGGCGCACGCGAGAAGAACGGGCGGGGTGGTCGACGATGTGTTCACGCTGTCTATTGTGGGGCCACGGCCCCCTGCCACGCGGCCGGGCACCCCGCGGAGGGCTGGGGCCACGCGCCGGTCAGCGCCGCATGGCGTCCGTGTACCCCACACTGCGGTCCACCGCCCGCTGCCGCCGCACGAGCCAGTGCATCCCGCCCGGCACCCGCGCGATCCTCGCCTTGAGGGCCACACGCCGTTGACTCGGCATCATGCGCGCGGCGGTCTCCAGGTGCTCCCGGGCGTCCCGCGTGCGGCCCTCACGCATGGCCTGCTCCGCGTCCGACGCCGCCGCGAGCGGGGAGCCGTTGCGCAGCCGGGTGAGCAGCTTGTCACGCTCCTCGGGGCTGAGCTCCTGCTCGAAGCGCACCAGGGTCTTGCGCAGGGCCATCTCCTCCCCCGCCGCCATGCGGTCCCGCTGGGACTGCATGGAGCTCCCGGACCACGAGAGGATCACCGTGACCTCGTCCACGCGGTCGAAGCGCCACCCGGAGTAGACCGCCCGCAGCCACAGCTCCCAGTCCTCCACGAACACCTGCTCGGGGTCGAAGGTGCCCACCTCCTCGAAGAACGCGCGGGGGAACAGGCCGAAGAGGTGACCGATGTTGTACTCCAGGATCACGCTGCGCTGGTCCTCCGGAGCTGGCATGGCCTCGCGGTTGACCATCCGCTCGGCGTTGATCCCGGACGGCGTGCACTGCCAGGCGTTGGTGTAGACCACCGTGCGCTCCCGGCCCGGTTCCCGCTGCAGCTGCCGGTAGCGCTCCAGCATGGTCTCCAGGTGGTGGGGCAGCAGCTCGTCGTCCGCGTCCAGGAACGTGACGTAGTCGCCGCTGATGAGCTCGAGCGCCCGGTTGCGCGCCGCCCCGCACCCGGCGTTCTCCTGCCGCAGCACGCGCACGGCGCGTCCCGGACGGTCGAGGGCCTCGTAGCCCGCGAGGACCTCGGGCGTGTGGTCGGTGGAGCCGTCGTCCACCACGAACACCTCGATGCTGGGGTGGGTCTGGCGCAGCACGCTGCTGATGGCCTGGCCCACCATGTCCTGGCCGTTGTAGACCGCGATCACCACGCTCACAAGCGGCTGCTCCCCCGTGGTCCCAGCCGGTGTCCGTTTGCCCATGTCTCCCCCAAGAAGTTCGTCCGCGGCCCGCGTGGGCCGCTCCCCGCACAAGTCTAGGAACGCGGTGGACAGCCCCCGCCGCGTTTCCGTCCACACAATGGGGCACGTTTGTCCCGAACACACCGTGTCCGCCGCGGGACCGGCCGGATCCTGGCTAGAGTTCTGGTGCGGCCACGTGGGAAGGGGATCCCCGTGTGTCCAGCGGCGCCCGCCGCACACCGGTTCCAGGGGGAGACACATGAACTTGCGCCAGTACGTCCGATGCCTGAAGCAGCTGTGGCTGGTCGTGCTGCTCACCACCGTACTGGGGGCGCTCGCCGGGCTCGCGGCCACGATCGTGGTGCCGAAGTCGTACGAGTCCCAGTCCCAGGTGTTCGTCAACGTGGCCAACCCGCGCTCCGTGACGGACCTGCAGATGGGTGAGCAGTTCGCCGTGGCCCGCGCCGGCTCCTACGCCAAGGTGGCCACCACCAACTCCGTGGTCCAACCGGTGGTGGACCGGCTGCGGCTCGAGGACTCCCCCGAGGAGCTCGTGAAGAAGGACCTCGTGGCCACCAACCAGCCCAACACCGCGATGATCACGATCACCGCCACGTCCTCCTCCGCCCAGGGCGCCGCGGACCTGGCACAGGCCACCGCCGAGAGCCTCGTGAGCGTGAGCCGGGGCCTGGAGACCACCCCGCAGTCCCAGGACGGGATGCAGCCCGCCACCGTGAAGCTCAACGTGGTGCAGAAGGCCGCCGTCCCGCAGAAGCAGGCCGGGCCCTCCACCGTGATCAACACGGCGCTCGGAGCCCTCGTGGGGCTCGTGGTGGGACTGCTGCTGGTGCTGCTGCGCGGTCAGCGCGCGCTGGACGGGCGGACCACCCGCCGGGCTCACGCGGGCGAGCACGCGGCCCATGAGCACTGATCCCGGCATGGGTGCCGGTCCCCGCGACGTCGTGGTGGTGTGTCCCACCGAGTACGGCGGGCAGCTGGAGCACGCCGCGGACCTCGCACTGGCCCTCGCGCAGACGCCCGCCGTGGCCACCGTGTGGCTCGTCTCCCGTCCCGGGGCCCGCGAGTACCTCGGGTGGGGTGCGCAGCACCCCGTGCGGGTCGTTGAGAGTGTTCCGCCGCGCCGCACGCGCGTTCCGGGTTCCGCCCCGGGCCGTGCTCTGCGCGCGGGCCTGCAGGTCTGGGACCTGGTGCGTGAGCACCGCGCGGTGCGCGCCGTCGCGGCCCGTGCCGGACACGGAGCCGTGCTGGCCCTGGACTCCACCAAGTACCCGCTGCCCGCCGTGCTGCGCGCCCACCGGGACCAGCACACCGCGGTGTTCGTGCACAACGCTCAGCCGCACTTCGACCTCGATTCCGCCTCCGTGCGCGAGCGCGTGCTGCTGTGGCTCGACCGGGCCTGCGCCCGCCGCGCGGACCGCGTGGTCACGCACGGCACCGAGCAGGCGGAGATCGTGCGCCGCTACACCTCGCGCCCGGTGAGCGCCGTGAACCTCCCGGTGTCCTCGCGCCTGGGCCCGGAGGTGCCCGGGACCGCGGCCGCGGGGGATCCGGCACCGCACGCCCTGTGCATCGGGGAGATCCGCGCCAACAAGGGCGTGGAGCTCGCGGTCGAGGCCGCCGGTCGGGCGGGGGTGCCGCTGCTCGTGCGCGGTGCCGCCGAGACCCCCGAGCTGGGCCGGGAGCTCACGGCGCTGGCCGCCCGCCACCCCGGCGTGGACGTCCAGGACCGTTTCCTCAGCCGCGAGGAGTTCGCTGCCCACGTGCGCGGGGCCACCGTGATCGTGCTGCCCTACACGCACTTCGACGCCCACTCCGGCGTGCTCGCGAAGGCCGTGGCCGCGGGAACCCCCGTGGTGGCCTCGGACCTGCCCTCGTTGCGTGCCCAAGCCGGGGACTACGCCGGGTTCACCGCCGCGGACGTCCACGACCCCGACGCGTTCGGTGCCGTGCTGCGCCGCGTGTTCGACGCCGCCGCGGCGCGCCGTGGCACGCACGGCACCACCGCCACGGACCACCGGGACTGGGAGCCGTCCGTGGCCGCCGTCCTCGGGGCGGAGCAGCCGTGAGCACCGCCGTGACCGCGCTCCCCGGGGGCCGGGACCGCACGGCCCCCGGGGGCGTCGGGACCGGGCACGGGACCCGCCTGGACCGCGGACTGTCGGCCGCGCTGATAGTGCTCTCCGCGCTGCCCTACTTCGCGGTGCCGCTGGGCGCCAACACCAACCTGCCGCTGTCCAGCGTGGTCTCCGTGCTGCTGATCCTGCGCTGCGCGCGGCACATGCCCGTGATGTGGACCGCGCTGCTCGTGGGGGCGGTGCCGTTCCTGGCCTCGTTCGTGCGGATGTTCGTGAGTCCGCAGCCGGTACTGGTCTCCGGGTCCATCACGTGGCTCGTGTCCACCCTGCCGGTGGCCGGTGCCGCCGCCGCGGTCCTCTTCCTGGGGCCCCGCGCCATCGCCTGGCTGAGCTGGACCATCCTGCTCAGCGCCGCGTTCACCCTGGTGCAGAAGTACGTGTTCTTCGACCTGTTCGACACCATCCCCTTCGAGAGCTTCTACGACCTCCCGGGCTACGCCAACGTCTCCGACTTCAGCGAGACGTTCATCATGTACGTGCGCCGGCCCTTCGGACTGTTCCCGGAGACCTCCTTCATGGTGGGCTCGCTGTCCCTCATGGCCATGGCTCTGGTGGTGGTCGTTCGCCACCACCAGCGCACCATGACCCCCCGGGACGTCGTGGCCCTCGCGCTCGTGCTGTGGGCCGTGGCGATCTCCGGCTCCGGCGCCGCTGTGGTGGTGCTGGGCGTGGTGCTCATCGCCGCGATCGCGCCCTACGCCGTGCGCCGTGCGTGGGCCGCGGTGCTGCTGGTCCCCCTGGGCCTCGCCGGAGCCGTGTACGTGGGTGTGGACGTGCTGCAGGACCGCAGGGAGTCCTTCAACTGGTCCTGGGCGGACCGCGGCTCCTCGATCGTGGCCTCCGTGAAGTACATGCTCTCGGACCCCGTGGCCTTCCTGCTGGGTGTGGGGCGCGGGCGCTCCAACGAGCTCTTCCTCACCGGCCGCATGCCCCTGGGGGACCTGCAGCACTACAACCCCCTGCCGGACATCTACTCGGTAATCGGGCGCGTGCTGCTGGAGAGCGGCATGGTCTTCGGCCTCGCGCTCATCCTGGTGCTCAGCGTGCTGTGCCTGCGCTCCGGGGGTCGCAACCCCCTGTGGCTCGGTGCGTGCACGCTCGTGGTGTGGCTCGTGGTGGCCGGCGGCACCACCAGCTACGACTCCGCGTTCTGGGTGTGGGGCATTGCGGGCGTGTGCCTGGGCCTCGAGCTCTCCCGCTCCGCGCACGACCCCGAGCTGGATCCGGGAACCGCTCCGACCCCGGCGTGAGCGGGGGTGCTCCCCGCACGCCGTCCACGCCACGCAGAAAGGCCCGCCCCGTGCGAGTTCTCCACATCGTCAACGACGCCGAGACCGGCGGCGCCCAGACCCTCATCGAGCAGCTGCTGCTCGCCCGGCAAGACGGGGACGAGGCCCACCTGCTGGTGCTGCTCGGGCCCGGTGCGCTCTCCCCCCGGCTCGAGGCCGCCGCCACGAGCACCACGTACGCGGGGATGACCCGACGGGACGTCCTCCCGGTCCGGGCGGCCCGCGCGGTGCGCTCCCTGGTGCGGCGCCACGGCATCGACGTGGTGCACTCGCACCTGCAGCAGTCGGACCTCGTCAATGCCCTCACCCCGCACGGCGCAGTGCGGGTCTCCACCCTGCACTCCAGCCTGAACCTGGCCTCGAGCCGGGTGGCCGCAGCGGTGTGGCGGATCGCCGCGCTGACCTCCTCGCGGCTGGACGCCGTGGTGGCGTGCTCGCCGTCGGCCAGGGACTTCGCGGTGGACTTCGGCTACCGCTTCCCGGGGGACCGGATCCGGGTGCTACCCAACGGCACGGTCACCGCGCAGGCCCCGGCACCCGAACCGCACGGGGACCCCGTGCTCCTGCACCTGGGCCGCCACGTGCCCGCCAAGGACCACCCCACGCTCTTCGCCGCGTTCGCCCGGGTGCACGCACGCCACCCGCGGGCTCGGCTGGTGTGCGCGGGGCACCTGGTGGACGCCTCCAACACCGAGCTCACGGGAGAGCTGGCGCGGCTGGGCATCGCGGACGCCGTCACGCTGCTGGGCTCCGTGTCGGACGTCCGCGGGCTGCTGCGCTCCTCGCACGCCATGGTCTTCTCCAGCACCCGCGAGGCCCTGCCCATGGCGGGGATCGAGGCGATGAGCGAGGGCGTTCCCGTGATCACCACGGACACCGGGGACACCCGCGTCCTGGCGGTGAGTCCCGACGCCGTGGTGCCCGTCTCCGACCCCGCCGCGCTCGGTGCGGCGCTGAACGGCTTCCTCGAGCTGGCGCCCGCCCAGCGCGAGCGGCTGCGGCGGCTCAGCTGGCAGCGCGCCCGGGACGAGTTCGACATCCGCGGCACCGCGCGCCGCTACCGCGAGCTCTACGTGGAGCTCACCGCCGGGTCCTGATCCTGAGCGCGCTGCGCGTCGGCGCGGTTGAGCTCCTGGTCCCGGCGCCGGATCCTGCGGAACGCCAGCACGAACACGGCCCCCAGCAGCACCGCGCACACCGCAATGGTCACGGTGTCCGGCAGCACGCGGCCGGCCACAGTGAAGGCGCCGGCTCCCAGGGCCGCCGCGAGCACCATGAGCACCCAGGTGCGCACGTGCGCCGCGCGGGTCCCGCTGGGCTCCGCGCGCTCGCTGAAGAACAGCTGCACGGGCACCGCGAGCGCGAGCGGCACGACGGAGGCGGCCATCACGATCTCCAGGTTGTCCGTGTGCGCCGCGAGCCACACCGCGGGCAGGGTGACCACCAACACGCCCAGGCTGATCAGGGAGGCCACCAGGGGGCTGCCGCGCAGCGTCATCACCAGGTTGGGCACCTGCCCCAGGGACTCCGCGAGCACCCCGAGCACGACCACCGCGAGCGCGGGTGCCGCGAAGGCCATCCTGGTGCCGAGCCACATGGTGAGCAGCTCGGTGGGGATGGCGGCCAGGGGGATGCTGATCATGAGCCCCACCAGCAGGGACACGGTCATGGCCACCCGGATGTGCTCACCGGCCTCGGCACTGCGGGCCTTCTTGATGGGGTACGCGAACGGCATGGCGATCCAGCTGACCACGAGCCGCGCGCTCTGGCTCACGCGCATGAGGGCACCGAAGGCCGTGGCGGCCTGCAGCCCCAGGGTGGGGCCCACGATGAACAGCGGTAGCTGGTAGACGCCCAGCAGGGACAGCGAGCCGATCGATAGCACGGAGGACATCCGCAGCAGCGGGCGGCCCTCGTCGCGCCACGCGCCGGGCAGCGGGCGCACGAACCCGAAGCGGCGGTGCACCGCCACGAAGCACACCAGCGGCGGCAGCAGCAGGGACGCGCACTCCACGAGCACCAGGGCGATGAGCCCGCCGTGCAGCGGGATCAGCAGCGCGTATCCGGCGGCGCGGCCCAGGATGGAGACCACCGCGGCCTTGCGCTCGATGTCCGGACGGTTCAGGGCCCACAGCACCGAGTTGCACGCGCGTCCCAGCACGGAGACGAACAGGGTGATCCCCGCGGCCACCAGCAGGGGCACCACGGCGTGGCGGTCCCGCTCGGGAACGGCCACGGTGCCCAGGTACCACGGGAACACCGCGAAGTAGAGGCCCGTGAGCACCACGGCGAGCACCAGGAACACACCGAAGGACACGGCCACGAAACTCTCGCGCCTGCGCCGGTGGGCGGCGTCGTCGGGAATGTCGGTGAGCGTGCGCACGATCCCTGTGCCGAGGCCGAAGTCGGACATGGTCAGCAGCTGGATGGCGCTGAAGGCGATGACCCACAGACCGTAGGACTCCGCGCCCACGATCGCGATCGCGAAGGGGTAGAGCAGGAGCAGTCCGAAGACGCTCGTGAATCCCGAGACGTAGTTCCACAGGATGTTGGTGCCCACGCGGGACGTGTCGGTCCGGGGCGCCGGGGCAGCGGGGCTGTCTGGCATGGCGGGGTTACTGGGCCTTCCACTGGGCGAAGATGTCGTCGAGCTGACGTGCGATCACGGTGCGGGCGGTGCGGGAGAGCACGGAGTGGTCCACGTCCGGCACGAAGCGCTCGTGGATCTCGCGGCCGCGCCGTTGCAGTCTCGCCACCGCGCGATCCGCGGTGGTCTCCCGGTAGCGCTCGTCGTCCTGGGGGCCCACGAGCAGCGTCACGGAACGGCCCTCGCTCGCGCGCGCCAGCACGTGGTCGGGGATGGACGCGGACGGGTTGCGCGCCATGAGGTTCCACACGGGCTCTGGGGCGTGGCGCCGCAGCGCGTGCGAACCGGCCTGCTTGGCGTCAGCGACCCGTTCGACGGCCCACTCCCGCGCCCCGGCGACGGCCTCGCGAGCACCGCCACCGAGCCGTCCCACGGCCGCGCACCCGGGACGCTCCGAGCGCCCGCACGATGCCGCTGCGCCGCCGTCCGCGGGCCCCGCACCGGGCGTGCCCCGACCGCCCGCGGACGCGGCCTGCGCCTTGGCACGCAGCTTGGCGTCCCCGTCGTAGCTCGGGCGCAGGCTGTCGAAGAAGGCCTGCTTCATGCGCCACTCGTTCTGGTTGATGAGCACCATGGCCTGCACCGGCAGCCCGGCGGGCTCCCGGGCGGCCCGCAGCACCGCCCACGCACCGGAGCACAGCACCGTGGCCACCACGTCCGCGGGGAAGGTGGCCGCGAGCCACCCGGCCTGCTCGCGCAGCGCCTGGGCGTTGAGGGTGCGGTAGGGGTTGGGATCGCGGTCCTCCCACAGCAGGGCGCGGTCCCCCGCACCGTCCCGGTCCGCGCGCAGGCTCACGACTCCCTGGCCCGCGAGGCGCCGGGCGGTCTCCGACCACAGGGCCGAGCCGTCCCGCGGCTCCGAGGCGCCCGGGGCGAAGAACGTCACGGGCTTGCCGGGCCACGGGCCGACCGGCGCGTCCTCGGCGGCGACCGGCCCGGTGAGGACCCCGGGGTACCCCGGCGGGTCCACGGAGACGATCTCCTCGGCGCACGCCACCCCGTCCGGGGAGTGGAACAGGTTCCGTTGCGGCCCACGGCCCGCACCGGTGAACGGCACGAGCTCCGAGCGGGGCAGGCTCCACAGCAGGTCCTCCAGGACGTCGTAGTGCACGCGCACGTCCAGGGACTCCACACCGTACATCACCTTGGCGCGCGGCTGGTCCGCCTCGCGGTGGATCCGCACGTGCTCCGGCAGCTCGGCGAGTCTGCGGGGGTCCGGCAGCGAGGACAGCTCACGGGCCTGCTTGTTCGTGAGCCACAGCCCCATGAGGTCCACGCCCTCCCCCACGGGAATCTCGGGCAGAGTGGCGCGGCGCAGCCGGGACCACTGCTTGACGAATGTGGCGCCGCTCACGGGCTCCCACGCGATCACGTGGTCGAAGTGCTCCGCGATCCCCGCCAGCAGCCCCGCCCCCACGCGGTAGCCGATGCCGTAGACGGGCAGCTGCTCGATCCCGCACACTTCCCGGGCCTGCCGAGCCGCGGCCAGCACGTCGCCGCGCCATTGCTCGAGCAGCTCGTCCTCGGGGCGCAGGGCGTGGGAGTCCCCCACGCCGCGGTAGCTCACCCGGGCCACGCAGTAGCCCGCCCCGGCCAGCAGCATGGCCAGCTGGCGCACCGCGCGGTAGCCCTGCACGTGCTCCCGGCCCACGGGAGGTGCCACCACCACCAGCCCCCTGGTCCTGCCGTTCTCCGGCGTGTGCAGCCACGTGAACGTGGCACGGTCACCCGTGCCGGTCCACATCCCGGCGCCCCGGATCCCCGCCGGCGCGGCGGTGGCCCGTGTGCTCGGCGGCGCCCCGGTCCGGCTCGTGGTCGTCGTCGTGGTCATGGTCTTCTCCCCCGGTCTCTCCCCTGTGCTCCGGTGGCCGCCCTCGTGCGCCCACCGCGTTCTGTTCCCTGCGTTCAGCGGGCGTCCGCGGGCTCCACGAGTGGAACCCGCACCCCGTAGATCTCCCCGAGCCTGCGGCGCTGCACCGCGTAGCAGTTCTCCCACAGCGCCCTGCGTGCCCACGCGGAGACCTCCTCCCGTGCGCGCTCGTCCGTGATCTCCTCCCAGCGCCGCGCGACGTCCTCCGGCGAGTCCACGACCACCGGCAGCCCGGCGTCGTCGAAGACCCTGATCCGGCGCACGATCACCGGGATGTCGTTGAGCGCGGCCTCCAGCACGGTGATGGGGAACCCCTCCCAGCGCGCCGTGTGCAGGTAGACGTCCGCGCGCCGCAGGTGCTCCCGGACCTCGTCGTGGCCCACCCAGCCGGTGACCTCCACACCGTGCTCGCGCAGCAGCTGCTCCACGTCCCCGTCCCCGCCACCGATCCACAGGGGCGCCACGCGGTGCCCGGCCGCGCGGATGGCCTCGACGGTGCGCACGAAGAACACGGGGTCCTTCTGCGCCGCGAGCCGTCCCGCACCCGCGAGCACGAGCGGCTCGCCCGGCTCGGGGCGGGGCTTCGGCGCCCCGTACGGGTGCGCGATGTTGGGCACGTACACCGTGTGCGGGGAGATCGGACCCCAGTGGGCCACGTTGTTCTCGGCCTTGGAGCATCCCGCGAGCACGTCCGTGCGCGCGGCCAGCACCCCCTCCAGCACCCAGTAGCCCAGCCGCGTGAATCGGGAGCGGTCCAGGCGCGAGAAGGACCACGCGTGCGGTGTGTACACCTGCTTGATGCGGGACAGGGACAGGTCCAGGTACCTGTTGTTCGCGAGCTCGCGCAGCGCCCGGTCCACGGGCGCGGGCACGCGTGCCCCGGCGCCCCGGGACCGCGCCGGAGCCACCAGGGGTGCGCGGGCGGCGTCGTGCGCGGCGTCCTGCGCCTCCCCGCGGCCCGACGGCGCGAGCTCGGCGCGCCCGAGCAGGTCCCCGTGACGCTCGGCGCGGGTGGTCGGGGCGCCGGGGGCGTTGAGCGGGGAGAGGGTGTCGTTGCGGCGGCGCGGCAGGTGGCCCACCGCCAGGCGCGCGTAGACCCCGGCGTAGCTGGAGTGGGAGTGCACCACGTCCGGCCTGACCTCGCGGATGGCCCAGCGCGTGGCCTTGATGTTGGCCAGGTGCCCGCCAGGCAGGGTGCGCACGGAGCTGAAGTCCGCGTCCCAGCTGGCTTCAAGGTTCACGGCCTCGGGCCGCAGGTGGCACAGCAGGTGGTGCTCGCACTCCGGGGTGGCGCGGGCGTAGTCGCGCACCGCCGCGGCGACCCCTCCCCCGAAGGCCTCCACCACGTGCAGCACCACGGGCCGGTGCCGCCCTCCCCCGTCCGGCTGCTGCGCGCGGGACGACGCCGCCGCGGGCACCTCGGTGCCCGGGTGCGCGAGGGCACTGTCCGCTCGTGGACCGGACGTACGCTGGTTGTGCAGATACATTCATCCCCCGATGGCTGCGCGCCCGCGCGAGCATGCGCGGAACGCCGTGAAGAAGCACGCGTCGTCGCGCGCGGTGCGGGATCCCCATCCCGCCCTTGCAAGGCCCACCTGCGGCTACGCTGCGGAGGCCGGAACTCAGTCTAGAGAGCCACGCGGCCCGCGAATGCCTCCGGGGGCCGGCTTCCTGCCCGCTCTTTGGCGGACACCGCGCCCCGCGACGTGGTGCGCCGGGAGACCCGCGGCGAGCCGTGCGGCGTCGGGCCCCGGGCGGAGCGGGCCGCTCGGCCACCGCGCCCACGGCTAGGATGGGTGCAGCACCCGCGCCGCCGCCCAGGGGCGCGCGAACCGACGAACCGCTACCGATCCAGCAAGGAGCACCATGTCCGTCAACGCTTCCACCACCATCAAGGCCCCCGTGGACACCGTCATGAAGACCTTCGTGGACGAGGCCTTCGTGCGCCACGTCAGCGAGCTCGCCGGCACCCAGTTCGAGTCCTTCGAGGTCAACGGGGACACCTCCACCGCGTTCACCGCCACCACCGTGCGCAGCATGGGTGCGGACAAGCTGCCGGACGCCGTGAAGAAGTTCGTGAAGAACGGCGTCAAGCTCACCCAGGTGGACACCTACGACGCCCCCGCCGCGGACGGCTCCCGCGCGGTGCGCACCGAGATCAAGGCCGCGGGGCTGCCCGTGGGCGCCACCGCCACCCAGCAGGTCAAGCCGCTGGGCGAGCAGGAGACCTCCGTGGACGTCACCGGTGAGGTGCAGGCCAACATCCCGCTCGTCGGCAAGAAGATCGCCGCCGCCGCGGAGCCCTACATCGGCAAGGCCCTGACCCTGCAGGCCCGCCAGGCCGAGGCCTGGATCTCCCGGCACTGAGCCCCGCACCTCCACGGATGGCCGGGCGGCTCCTCGCAGCCGCCCGGCCATCTCCCATCCGACACGACGATCGCGGCCCCGAGGCGGGGCCGCGTGCTGGGAGCACCTCGACGTGAGCACCGACACTCAGACGTCCTCCGAATCCGGCGGGCCCATCACCACCTTCCTCCGCAAGGACACCACGGGCGGACTCCTCCTGCTCCTCGCGATGGTCCTGGCCATCGTGGTGGCCAACTCGCCCTGGAGCGAGGTCTACTTCGGACTGCGCGACGCCGAGGTGGGCCCCGGCAGCGTCGCCGGGCTGCAGCACACCGTGGGCCACTGGGCCTCGGACGGGCTGCTCGCGGTGTTCTTCTTCCTCACGGGCCTCGAGCTCAAGGCCGAGTTCGTGGACGGCGAGCTGCACAACATCCGCAAGGCCATCCTCCCTGTGGTCGCCGCAGCCGGCGGTGTGCTGGTGCCCGCGCTGATCTTCCTGGGCGTCAACCTGGCCGCCGGTGGTGAGCCCACCGCGCTGCACGGCTGGGCGATCCCCACGGCCACAGACATCGCCTTCGCGGTCTCCGTGCTGGCCGTGGTGGGCTCGTCCCTGCCCGTGGCCATGCGCACGTTCCTGCTCACGCTGGCCGTGGTGGACGACCTCATCGCGATCGCCATCATCGCGTTCGTCTACACCGACAGCGTCCAGTTCCCGTTCCTCGGCGGCGCCGCCGTGATGCTCGCCCTGTTCTGGTTCCTGACCCACAAGTACATGGGCTGGTTCATGGCCCAGCACTGGGCCGCGTGGGTCATCCTGCTTCCCATCGGCGTGGTCACCTGGTGGCTCGTGTACGAGTCCGGGATCCATGCGACCATCGCCGGCGTGCTGCTGGGCTTCATGGTGCCGGTGCTCAAGCAGGAGCCGCGCATCATCCGCGCGGAGGACCCGCGCATGGGTCTGGCGCCGGCCCTGGAGCACCGCTTCCGGCCGCTGTCCAACGGCCTGGTGATCCCCGTGTTCGCATTCTTCTCCGCCGGCGTGGCCGTGGGCGGCTGGGATGGCATCACCTCGGCCGCCACGGACCCGGTGGCGCTGGGCATCGTTGCGGGCCTGCTGCTGGGCAAGCCCATCGGCATCTTCGGCGCCGCGTGGCTCATGGACCGCTTCACGTCCGCGCAGAAGGACCACGACTACACCTGGTTCGACATGCTCGGCATGGCCGTGGTGGCCGGCATCGGCTTCACCGTGTCCCTGCTGGTCGCGGAGCTGAGCTTCGGCGAGGGCAGCCCCCACAGCGACCACGCCAAGGTGGGCATCCTGTGCGGCTCCCTGCTCGCGGCTCTCGTGGGGGCCGCCCTGATCGCCCCGCGCAACCGCAAGTACAAGGCCATGCGCGCCGCCGGTCACGATCCCGACACCCTCGACTGAGCCGACGACGCCGCACGGCCCCCGGTGCACGCAGCGCCCCTTCCCACGGGAAGGGGCGCTGCTCGTCTCAGGCGGGGTTGCGCGGGTGGAAGTGCTGCTGTGCCGCCGTGAGGTCCTGCTCCGTGAGCATCTCCACGGCGTCGGCGGCGTCGGAGACCAGCAGCGGCAGCTCCTTGGCCTCCGCGCCCGAGAAGCGCTTGAGCACGTAGTCCGCGGTGTCCATGCGCCCGGGGGGCCGGCCCACGCCCACGCGCACCCGGACGTAGTCCTTCCCGCCCATGGCCTTGGTGATGTCCCGGAGCCCGTTGTGGCCGCCCTCCCCGCCGCCGCGCTTGAGCTTGACGGCGCCGAACGGGAGGTCGATGTCGTCGTGGACCACCACGAGGTCGGCGAGCCCCAGGGAGTAGTACTTCGCCAGGGCGCTCACCGGCCCTCCCGAGACGTTCATGTAGCTCAGCGGCTGCGCCAGCACGAGCCGGGGAGCCCCCGGGCGCATCCGGGTCTCCGCCACGGCCGCGCGTGCCCGGTGGGCGGACAGCCGCGCCCCGGCCCGGGCCGCGAGCTCCGCGACCACCACGGCGCCGATGTTGTGGCGGGTCCCCGCGTACCGGCCCCCCGGGTTGCCGAGACCCACCACGAGGGTCCGATCCGTCATGTCCTGCTCCTGTTCCTGGTGCCCGGCCGTTCCCGGCACGGGCGTTCCGGTTCCCGGCGCGCTCCGGCGCGGGCCACTCGGGGTTCTCCGGGGCCGCGCGCGGCTCCCGTGGGACGACGACGGCGGCGGGCACCCAGGGCGCCCGCCGCCGTCGTTGAGGCCTGCGCGCCGTTCACGGCACGCTCAGGGCCCGGCGATCACTCGTCGTCGCCGGGCTCCTCCCCGGTGGACTCCGCGGGCTTCTCGCCCTCGGCGCCCTCCTCCTCGGTCTCGGACTCCTCGCCGAGGTCCTGCTCGACCGGCTCGGAGACGTTGACGACCAGCAGCTCGGGGTCGGACACGAGCGTGACGTTGCCCGGAAGGGTGACGTCCTTGGCGTAGACGTGCTCGCCGACCTCGAGGTCCGTGATGTCCACCGTCAGGTACTCGGGAACCTTCAGGGCGTCGGCCTCGACGACCAGGACGTTCTCCTCGACGTTGTGGATGGCGGTCGGTGCGACCTCGCCCTCCACGTGCACGGGGATCTCGACCTCGACGCGCTCGCCGCGGCGCACGGTCAGCAGGTCGATGTGGAGGATCTCGGGGCGCACCGCGTGGCGCTGCACCTCCTTGATCATGGCCAGGTGGCCCTCACCGTCCACGTTGATGTCGAGCACGGCGTTCGAGTTGCGGGAGGCCAGCATCATCTCGTGGCCGGGCAGGATCACGTGCAGCGGCTCGGCGCCGTGGCCGTAGATCACGGCGGGGATCTTGTCGTTGGCGCGCACGCGGCGGGCGTAGCCCTTGCCGAACTCGGTGCGCAGGGTCGCGGGAATGGTGATGACGTCCACCATGGTGGTGCTCCTTCGATCGTGGGTCTGGTTGGTTACCGTCAGACCGTCCGCGTCGACGCGGTGCGGGAGGCACCTCGCCGACGGACGCTCTCCGACCGACGTGGTGCGGCACCCGGTGGGTCCACCGCCCGGGAGGTGTGCACCGGGTGCGGAGGACCGGAAGGATCCACAGGCCGTCGTCGATAACGGGGCGGCAGCGCCGCCCCCTCGCCTTGGCAACCCGCACAGGATAACACGGTGGGCACCATCGGCTCCGGGGTGGGGCGGCGGCCGGGCCCGGAACGGGGCACTCGCACGCGTCCGGCGGGATGGCGTCGTCGTCGCGCGGATCGACAGGCGGGATGCCCGCGGCCCGCGAGCGGTCCGGAGCACGCGGGGTGCCGTCCGGGCCCGACGCCCCGGTCACCCGAGCGGGTGACATGTGACCCCCAACCGGGCCACGGAGGCGCGCCGACGGGCCCGTCACCTGTCCACACATCTGTACTGATTCATGAAATCGCAGGGTGTTCGGCCTGGTGAAGGGGTATCTTTGGTGGTTAGCGGGCGTAAATCTCGGGGGAGATGAACACCGTGGTGCGGCGACCGCCTCTGTCTCGGTCCTCGCACCCAAGCGAGCGCGTGGGGCGTCTCGCCGTCGAACGGTTTGTGGGGGAAGGTTCGTCGACCGTGTTCCAGAAGGCTAGTCACAAGCACAAGCACCTGTCCTGGCGCGAGAGCTACCAGCGGGAGCTGCGGGTCTACGACGCCCTGACTCTGCTGCTCGCCCTGGCCGCGGCCCAGGCACTGCGCTTCGGGTGGCTGCAGGGGCTGCTGCAGGTGGACGAGCTGCCCGTCCCGTACTGGCTCGTGGGCCTCGTGCTCGCGGTCGTGTGGTGGGCGTGGCTCGAGCTGCGCGGCACGCGCGAGGTGCGTCTGATCGGCAACGGCGTGGAAGAGGCCAAGCAGCTGGTCACCGCGTCCCTCACGCTGTTTGCAGCCATTGCCATCGCCTCCTACGCCCTGAACGTGCCCACCGCCCGCGGCTACATCCTGATCGCGCTGCCCGCGGGCACCATCACGCTGCTCGCTGGACGGATGTGGGCCCGGCACCAGCTGATGCGCCGCCGGGCGCAGGGGCTGAACATGTCCCGGACCATGGTGGTGGGCCGTTTCCCGGGCGCCGTGGAGCTCGTGGGCGAGCTGCAGAGCCGCCCCGATGCAGGTTTCGACCCCGTGGCCGTGTACATGCCCGCCTCGCACCACGAGCTGCCCCGCTCCCTCCGGGACGTCCGGCTGCCGGCCAACGCCCTGGCTCCGCAGGAGCGCCCGAGCGTCCAGGGCATCGTTCAGGCGTGCCGGGAGCACGACGTCGAGACCCTCGTGATGGCGGCCGCCGTGCCGCTGAGCACCACCGAGATCCGCCACCTGGGCTGGGCGCTCGCGGACGAGCGCATCCGGCTGGTCATGAACACCGGGCTGACCGACGTGGCCGGGCCCCGCATCCACACCCAGCAGCTGGCCGGGCTGCCCCTGATCCACGTGGCCACCCCCCGTTTCACGCGCGCAAAGAAGATCGTCAAGCGTTGCATCGACATCGTCGGCTCGCTCACGGCACTGATCGTCCTGTCCCCGCTGCTGCTCGTGCTCGGCATCCTGGTCAAGGCGCACGACGGCGGGCCCGCGTTCTTCGCCCAGGAGCGCGTGGGCATCGACGGCACCCGGTTCCGGATGCTCAAGTTCCGCTCCATGTACACGGACGCCGAGGAGCGCAAGGCCGCCCTGCTGGCCGCCAACGAGTCCGACGGCGGCGTGCTGTTCAAGATGAAGGACGACCCACGCGTGACCGCGCCGGGCAAGTGGATGCGTCGCTACAGCCTCGACGAGCTGCCCCAGTTCATCAACGTGCTCAACGGCACCATGTCCCTCGTGGGGCCGCGCCCGCCGCTGGCCAGCGAGGTGGACAAGTACGAGCAGCACGTCTACCGCCGGCTGCGCGTGCGGCCCGGGATCACGGGCCTGTGGCAGGTCTCGGGGCGGTCCAACCTGGACTGGAACCAGACCGTGCGCCTGGACCTCTACTACGTGGAGAACTGGTCCCCCGTCCAGGACATGGTGATCATGCTGCGCACCGTGCGGGCGGTCTTCGCCTCCGACGGCGCCTACTGACGGCACCCGCTGACGTCACCTGCGGCCGCCACGTGCCGTCTGCGCGTGCCGACCGCGCCGGCTGACGGGCGCCCGCCGTCGCCGGGTGGCCCGGCGCCGCTCGGTTCTCACCGCGTCCACCGGGCCGCCCTGGACCGCCCCGGTGACGACGTGGCGTCGGCACGGACGGGCGGCCGCGGCGTCGTCCTCGGGCGCGGACGACACCCCCGGGGACCCGGCGCCACGTGTGAGATACCTCAAATCTGCGTGTGAAGATTTACACTCCTTAGGGCGTCCCCCCCCAGCCTGCTCGCCTTCCCCCGTGCCGAGCGGCTTTCCCCACGCAGTAAGGCAAGGCCTATGACCTCCCCCCGAAAAACCGTGCTGCCCGCGGCCGTGACCGCCGCCGCACTCGTGCTCACCACCCTCCTGCCGGCCACCGCGGCCGATGAACCCCACCAGAACCTCAACCCGTCCAAGGGCGACGTGGTCTCCGTGGAGACCAAGGAGCTCGCCACGGTCGTCCAGGACCCGGAGCTGCCCAAGGCCCCGCCCCGCACCGGCGACAAGAACCCCGGCGCCACCATGGGGCAGAAGTTCAAGTCCATGGCGGACACCACCAAGCTCTCCCCCGCCTCCGAGAAAGCGCTCGAGAAGGTCGAGAAGTCCGTCCTGGGCGGCGCGGCCCCAACCGGTGCCACCCCCTCGAAGGGGACCTCCGGCGCGAAGGGCTCCGCCCCCTCCCCGACGGCGGCCGCGGGCATCGGCCCGGCGGGTTCGATGTCGCTCGCGATCCGCGCCGGCTCCTGGCGCCCCGCGGGCATCGCCGGCATGGACGTCTCCGGCTGGCAGCCCGCCATCAACTGGAGCGCCGAGTACGCCAACGGCGCACGCTTCGCCTACGTCAAGGCCAGCGAGGGCATCGGCTACCGCTCCGAGGCGTTCAACGACCAGTACACCGGCTCATACGCCGTGGGCATGAACCGCGGCGCCTACCACTTCGCCCTGCCCAGCCAGACCACCGGTGCCGCGCAGGCGGACTTCTTCGTGAACAGCGGCGGCGGCTGGTCCGCGGACGGCCGCACCCTGCCCGGCCTGCTGGACATCGAGTACAACCCCTACCCGACCCTGGGCGACACGTGCTACAACATGTCCGCGGCCCAGATGAACGGGTGGATCAAGTCCTTCTCGGACCGCTACCGGCAGCGCACGGGCCGGCTGCCCGCCATCTACACCACCGCCGACTGGTGGGCCACATGCACGGGCAACACGGCCCAGTTCAACAACCACCCGCTGCACCTGGCCTCCTACGGGGTGGCCTACCCGGCGTACATGCCCAACGGCTGGTCCCGTCACGACCTGTGGCAGTTCACTGACAACGGGCCGTTCTCCGGGGACTCCAACGTCTACGGCGGCTCCTGGGCCCAGTTCCAGTCCTTCGCGGCCTCGTCCTCCTATGCGCCGCTCGGTGGCCGTGCCTCCGGCTACTCGGTGCGGGGCGGTATCGCCAGCATCTACAACAAGACCGGGGGCGCGGCACGGTGGGGTCAGCCCGTCTCCGCCGAGAAGGCCGCTGCGTACGGCGGCGTGTACCAGCAGTTCTCCCGCAACGGTGTCCCCGCCACGGCCTACTGGCATCCGGCCACCGGCGCCCACATGCTGCGCAACACCAGCAGCATCGGCGGCAAGTTCATCTCCGCGGGCCGGGAGCGGGGATACGGCTTCCCCATCACCGAGGAGCGAAGCGTGCCGGGCGGTGCCTACCAGGTGTTCCGCACCCCCTCGGGCCAGACCACCAAGGTCATGTGGACCCCGCAGCACGGCCCGCACGCCGTCAAGGAGTTCGGCGCCATCGGCAAGCGCTGGTCGCAGGCGGGCATGGAACGCGGCCTCGGCTTCCCCACCACGGACGAGTACCGACGAGGGGACGAGATCCGGCAGACGTTCTCCAGGGGATACATGATCGGATACAACTCCAAGACCGGCCAGGTGAGGGTGCTCCCCCTGTGAGCCCCGCGCCGTGAGACTCGCGGTCGGCAGCGGTCCGGGACACCCGGACCGCTGCTGCGTCTCATGCCCCGGCCCAATCCGCTGAGGGCCACCCCGGTACGGCATCGCACCCCGCCCACCGGTCACGACCACCGAGTCCCGGCCTGCGGAGCCCCACCGGGGGCCCCGGCCCGCTCACCGAGTCCTGCGAATGCACGAGCCGCCCGCGTGCGAACACACGGGCGGCTCTGCGCGTTCCGGGCGGGGCCCGGAACGGGGGTGCGGATCAGGAGCGGCCGTTGAAGAGGCTCGTGACCGAGCCGTCCTCGAAGACCTCCTGGATGGCGCGGGCGATCAGCGGGGCGATCGAGAGCACCCGGAGGTTCTCGAACTGGTTCTCCGGGGGCACGGGCAGGGTGTCGGTCACCACCACCTCGTCCGCTCCGCACGTGGAGAGCCGCTCCACGGCGGGGCCGGAGAACACGGCGTGGGTGGCCGCGATGATCACGTTCTTGGCGCCCTGGTCCTTGAGGACCTGGACGGCACCGGTGATGGTCCCGCCGGTGTCGATCATGTCGTCGATCAGCACGCACGTGCGGCCCTGGATGTTGCCCACGACCTCCTTGGACACCGCCTGGTTGGGCACGGTGATGTCACGGGTCTTGTGCACGAACGCCAGCGGCGCACCGCCCAGGCGCTCGGCCCACTGCTCGGCCACGCGCACGCGGCCCGTGTCCGGGGAGACCACCGTGACGTTGTCCACGTCCACCACGGAGCGCACGTAGTCGCTGAGCAGCGGGATGGCCATGAGGTGGTCCACGGGGCCGTCGAAGAAGCCCTGGATCTGAGCGGTGTGCAGGTCCACGGACATCAGCCGGTCCGCGCCCGCGGTCTTGTAGAGGTCCGCGATCAGGCGGGCAGAGATGGGCTCACGGCCGCGGTGCTTCTTGTCCTGGCGCGCGTACGGATAGAACGGGCTCACCACGGTGATGGACTTGGCGGAGGCCCGCTTGAGGGAGTCCAGCATGATGAGCTGCTCCATCAGCCACTGGTTGATGGGCGCGGGGTGGGACTGGATGAGGAACGCGTCCGCACCGCGCACGGACTCCCCGAAGCGCACGTACGTCTCGCCGTTGGCGAAGTCGTAGGCGTCCGTGGGCACTAGCTCGGTGCCCAGTTCCCGCGCGATGTTCTCCGCGAGCTCGGGGTGCGCCCGACCCGAGAGCAGAACCATGCGGTTCGAACCCGTGTTGGTGATGCCGGTCATGTGGACTCGCTTTCCTAGGATTCCTGCTGGGTCACTGCTCGCGGTGCGCCCTGCTCAGGCGTCGCCCTCGCGCTCAGAGTCTTGGGCGGCCTCCGCCGCACGGGCCGCGGCCGTTCCGGGGCGGTGCTGCTGCACCCACCCCTCCACGATGACCTGCCTGCCCTCGGTGAGCACCAGAGCGCCAGCGGGGACGTCCTTGCGCACCGTGGTGCCGGCACCGGAGTAGACGCCGTCCCCCACGGTCACCGGTGCCACGTACATGTTGTCGGAGCCCATGCGGACGTCGTTGCCGATCACCGTGCGGTGCTTGTTGACGCCGTCGTAGTTCACGAACACGGAGGCCGCGCCGATGTTGGAGTTCTCCCCGATGGTCGCGTCCCCCACGTAGGACAGGTGGGGGACCTTGGAGCCGCGCCCGATCGTGGACTTCTTGGTCTCCACGAAAGTGCCGATCTTGGCGTCCTCGCCCAGCACCGTGCCCGGGCGCAGGTAGGCGAACGGGCCCACGGAGGCCCCCGCGCCCAGCTCGGAGTCGCTGCCGTGCGTGCGGACCACGGTGGCCCCGCGGCCCACGGTCACGTTGGTCAGCGTGGTGTCCGGGCCCACGACGGCGCCCTCCCCCACCCGGGTGCTGCCGTGCAGCTGGGTGCCGGGCAGCACGGTGGAGTCCGCCTCGAGCTCCACGGTGTCGTCGATCCAGGTGTTGGCCGGGTCCACGACGGTCACCCCGTTGCGCATGTGGGTCTCCAGCGTGCGCTGGTTGAGGTAGCGGCCGAGCGCCGCGAGCTGCACGCGGTCGTTGGCGCCCTCGAGCTCCATGTAGTCGGCCATCTTCAGGGCGTCCACGCGGTGCCCCGCTTCGCGGGCCAGTCGGGGGACGTCGGTGAGGTACTTCTCGGCCTGGGCGTTGTCGGTGTCCACGCGGGACAGCGCGTCCCGCAGCACCGCGGCGTCGAACGCGAAGATCCCGGAGTTGACCTCGGTGACCGCGCGCTCGTCCTCGGTGGCGTCCTTGAACTCCTTGATCTCCGTGAACCGGCCCTCGCCGTCCCGCAGGATGCGGCCGTACTTGCCGGGCTCCGGGTGGTCCGCGGTGAGCACCGTGACGGCGTTGCCCTGCCCGGTGTGGTGGGCCACGAACGCGCGCAGGGTCTCGGCGGTGAGCAGCGGGACGTCCCCGTAGGTCACCAGCACGGTGCCGCTCACGGGGGTCTCGGCGTCGAGCACCTCGAGCCCCGCGTCCACGGCGGAGCCCGTGCCGGGCACGTCCGACTGGTCCGCGGTGAGCACGCCCGGGGCCACGTCCGCGATGTGCTGCGCCACGAGGTCCCGCTGGTGCCGGACCACGGCCACGATGCGCTCGGGCCGCAGCTCGCCGGCCACCTTCAGCGCGTGCGCGAGCATGGAGCGCCCGCCGATCTCGTGCAGGATCTTGGGGGTCCGGGACTTCATGCGGGTTCCCTGGCCCGCGGCCAGGACGATGATCGCGGCGGGGTTCTCCCCGGCGGCGGCGGTGTCAGCGGTGCTCACGGAGCAGGCTCCTCTGGGTGCTCGTGAGGCGGTGGGTGCCATCTGCGCCTCGATGTGTCGTTCGTTCCGCCACTAGGACTCGAACCTAGACTCACGGCTCCAAAGGCCGGTGTGCTGCCAATTACACCATGGCGGAGCGTTGCCACCCGCGGGCGCCAACAGGGGATGTGCGTGTGAGGACGCACGAAAATTCACTCTAGCACCTGCCCTCAGCGCGTCAGCACGGCCAGAATCCGGCCCGCGGAGCGCCCCTCGGCGTAGCCCGGAAGGGTCCTCAGCAGGCCCGACTCGTCCCGCTGCGTGATGCCGCGCACGAGGATCTGGGCGCGGTCCGCCGCGCGGCGCACGTGGTGCCAGGCGGCGTCGTCGTCCTGGCCCGCGGCACGCGAACGGGACACGTCCCAGGCCAGGGAGGTGGTGTCCGGGGAGGCGACGTCCAGGGAGCCCTGATCGAACTCCCGGTCCAGCAGCGCGAGCAGCATGAGCACCTCGTCCACGGACGTGCTGTTCTGCACCATGAGCCGGACCCTGTGGTGCGAGGCGGCCTCCGCGAGCGCCGCGAGCATCGAGTACAGCCGTTGCCGCTGCCGCCCGCGGTGGGACACTCCCCCGAGCGCGAGCACGAGCATCCCGGCGTCCACCCCGCGGCACAGCTCCAGGGCGTCGTCCACCGCGGCGAGCACGCCCTCGTCCGGGATGTCCTCGTCCACGGACACCGGCGCGCGCAGCAGCAGCGGCTCCGCCCCGGCCTCGCGCAGCGTCTGGGCGGCCTGGCGGCGCACACGCGATCCCATGTGGGATCCCACGGGGCGGTCGGCGCCGATCGTGATCTCGACCGGGCCGGGCGCCTCGCGCACCCGCGCCACCGCGCCCGCGAGGTCCTGGGGCTTGTCCAGCACGGTTCCCGGATCCTGCCGGCCCACACCTGTCTCCTGCATACCGGCCAGTCTCCCACGGGTGGCCGGGGATCCGCTGCGCCGGGCGGCGGCGTCGTGCGGTCCGCGGGGCGTGCCTCCGGCCCACGACGCCGCCCGGGGGCCTGCCGCGCGCTTGTATCCTGTGCGGGTGGCTCATCTGATCGGCGGAGAAAACATCCATCTCGAGTACCCCACCAAGACCGTGTTCGACGCGGTCACCGTGGGGATCGACGAGGGCGACAGGATCGGCATTGTGGGCCGCAACGGGGACGGCAAGTCCACGCTCATGCGGCTGCTCGCCGGTCGGATCCCGCCGGACTCGGGTCGCGTGACCGTGCGCTCGGGCACCACCGTGGGCATGCTCGACCAGGCGGACACCCTGGACCCGGGCCAGACCGTGGGCCACGCCGTGGTGGGGGACGTCCCGGACTACGTGTGGGCCGCGGACCCGAAGGTGCGGGACGTGGTGGGAGGCCTGGTCTCGGACGTGGACTGGGACACCCCCGTGGGCCAGCTCTCCGGCGGGCAGCGGCGCCGCGTGGCGCTCGCGAGCCTGCTCACCGGGGACTGGGACGTGATCTTCCTGGACGAGCCCACCAACCACCTGGACGTGGACGGCATCACGTGGCTCGCCAAGCACCTGAACAGCCGGTGGTCGAAGAACTCCGGCGCCCTGGCCGTGGTGACCCACGACCGCTGGTTCCTGGACGCGGTCTGCACGGACACGTGGGAGGTGCACGACCGCGTCGTCGAGCCCTTCGAGGGCGGGTACGCCGCGTACGTGCTGCAGCGCGTGGAGCGGGACCGCCAGGCCGCCGTGGTGGAGCAGAAGCGCCAGAACCTCATGCGCAAGGAGCTCGCGTGGCTGCGCCGCGGCGCCCCGGCACGCACGTCCAAGCCGAAGTTCCGCATCGAGGCCGCGAACACCCTGATCGAAGACGTGCCCCCGCCGCGGGACACCGTCTCCCTGTCCCGGATGGCCGTGTCCCGGCTGGGCAAGGACGTGGTGGACATCGAGGACGTCTCGGTCTCCTTCCCCGCCGCGGACGGCTCCGGCACCACCCGTGTGCTGGAGGACGTCACGTGGCTCATCGCCCCCGGCGAGCGCACCGGCATCCTGGGCGTCAACGGCGCGGGCAAGTCCACCCTGCTGGGCCTGGTCACCGGGGACGTGCAGCCCACGTCCGGTCGGGTCAAGCGCGGGAAGACCGTAAAGATCGCCACGCTCACGCAGCAGCTGGACGAACTCAAGGACGTCGCGCAGGACCGCGTCTCGGACGTGGTGGCGCAGAAGAAGACCTCGTACCTGACCGGCGGCAAGGAGATGACGCCCACGCAGCTGCTCGAACGGCTCGGCTTCACCTCCGCGCAGCTGAAGACCCCGGTCAAGGACCTCTCCGGTGGCCAGAAGCGGCGCCTGCAGCTGCTGCTGATCCTGCTGGACGAGCCCAACGTGCTGATCCTGGACGAACCCTCCAACGACCTGGACACGGACATGCTCGCCGCCATGGAGGACCTCCTGGACACGTGGCCCGGCACGCTGCTGGTGGTCTCCCACGACCGCTACCTGCTGGAGCGCGTGACCGACCAGCAGTACGCGGTGATAGACGGCCGCTTCCGGCACCTGCCCGGCGGGGTGGACGAGTACCTCGCGCTGTCCTCCGCGGCGGCCTCGGGCTCCGCCGCGGGCTCGGCAGGGGCGTCCAACCCGCTCGCGGGCGGCGCGTCCTCCGCGGCGTCCGGTCCTGCGGGCGACGACGCCGCGTCCCGGCCCGCGGGCAGGCCCGCCCTGGGCGGCGCGGAGGCCCGCGCGGCGCAGAAGGAACTGGGCGCCGTCGAGCGCAAGCTGCAGAAGCTGCAGAAGGAGGTGGCCGGCCTGGACGACACCATGGCCGCCGCGGACCCCTCCGACTTCGAGGGCCTCGGCAAGCTCGCGGCGCAGAAGACGGCGCTGGAGGACGAGATCGACGAGCTGGAGCTGCGCTGGCTCGAGCTCGGCGAGGCGCTCGAGTAGCTTCCGGGTTCAGTCCGCGCGGTCGGCCGTGGGCCGGGCGGGGAACGGGTCGTGGAACTGCGACCACGCCGCAGGACCCGCCGCGAGCTCGTCGTCCGTGAGCGCAGCGTCGTCGAACGCGCGGCGCAGCGCCGGGACGTCCAGATCCAGTCCGATGATCCCGAGGTCCTGACCCAGGGCCAGCAGCTCGTCCCGCTCCCCCATGTCCTCGTCGCGCGCGAGCGGTGAGAGGCAGATCATCCGGCCCACGTGGTTCCACTGCGCGATCACGTGCGAGCGGGTGGCCAGGCGGCAGAACCCGGCGGAGCGCAGCACGGTGCCGAACTCGCCCGTCTCGATCCGGTGGTCGAGCAGGTCCCCGAGCCGCTGCGGGTGCAGGGGGCGGACGTTCTCGTAGCGCAGCGAGCTCACGTGGGGATCCGTGACCCAGGGATCGTGCTCCCCGTTGAGCAGGGTGACCCACCCCGAGCGCTCCTGGGCGACGTCGTACCCGGCGTCGGTGGCGGGTGCCGCGTGCAGCCACGGGTCCTGGTCCCGTGGTGCAGCCGCAGCCGCGCCCGGGGGCTGAGGTGGTTGACGAGGCCCATCACGCTGGAGAGCTCGGGGGTGTTCAACGGCTCCCAGTTCACGAGCACCACGGTGGAGGCGAACTCGATTCCCATGACGGTGAGCAGCGCGCGGGCCGTGTGGCGCCAGTGGGCGGGGTGGCTCGCCGGGTGGATCACGTAGTCCGTACGGTGCAGGTCCGCGATCAGGTGGGCCGCGTCCACCACGCACACCACCTCCCGCAGGGTGAGCCCCGAGCCGGGCGCGGCACCGACCCCGATCAGCTCTGTCACGTCCATGTGCTCCGGGAACTCCACGAGCGCCCCCGCTCCCCGGGTGCACCACGGAACGAACGAGACGGCCTCGGTCACGGGTCCGGGCAGAGCCCCACCCGCGGGGCGGGCACGAGCATGCGACCGGTGCACCGGGCCAGCTCGCGGGCGAACCGAGAGCGCTCCGGGGCGCAGCTGCCCACCACTGCTACGACGTCGACCGGTTCCATGGGGCCTCCCTGGGTTGTGCTGGGTGCAGCAGCCCGTGCGCAGCCGTCGCACCCGAGGGCGCCCCCCCCCGGAGCCGGGTGGTCGAGGACGTGCGGACCAAATGATAACGGTTCTCGTTATGCCGTGCCGGGAGGCCCAGGGACAGTCGCGGCCCCGCTCGGAGCGTTCCGAGCGGGGCCGCGACAGGGTCCGGGGAGCGTGACGGCTCACTCGCTCCAGTCGTTGGTCCGGATGACCTCCACGAAGTCGTCCCGCTCGAACGAGGGGTCGAAGTGGGCCAGCACGTCGGCGTTCATGGTGCCGAACGTGGAGCCCGGACGGTGCTCCATGCCGTGGTGGAAGGCCCGGAGGATGCGGTTCTTGAAGTCCGGGCGGGGGTGGGCGTCCACCACCGCCCGGCGCTGGGCGTCGGTGAGCTGGTCGAAGTGCATGCCCAGCACGTCCGTCTCCACGCCGGCGCTCACCAGCGCCACCTCAGGCGCCATGAACTCGGGGACGCCCGGGGTGGTGTGCAGCGCAATGCCCAACCACGCGGTGTGCGCCCGCTCGTGGGAGGCCCCGCGCTTCATGAGGAACTCGAAGACCTCGTTGGCACCGTCCACCTCGAAGCGCAGGGTGGAGCCCTTGTGATCCTCGGTGAGGCCGCGGTCGTGGAACATGGCCCCGGCGTACAGCAGCTCGTGGTCCACGCTCAGCTCCTGCACCTGCCCCAGCAGCGCCCCGAAGAAGTAGACGCGGCGGGAGTGGTGGTAGAGCAGGTCGTCCTCGGTGTCCCGGACGTACTCGGTGACGTCCCGGGTCAGTGCGGTGTCCGGTACGGCGATCCCGGCAACGGCGTCTGTCATGGTGGCGCTCCTCTGCGGTTCGGTCCCACGGACCCGGCCCTCCGGCGTCCGTGGCGTGACCCGTTCATTCTCGCGCGCGGCCCCGCCCGCGGGCCAGCCCCGGGCCCGTCCGAGGGGCGGGCCGCAACCCGGGTGCGGGCCGGTCCGGGATGGGTGCGCGAGTCGGATCCAGGCAGCGCGTGGAGCCGGGCCCGGGGCGGCTGCGGGTCGGCCGGTGGCGCGTGCCCCGCCGGGGACACTCGCCGGCAAAGCCGCAGCCCGGTCGTCACCGGCCGGGCACGGGCCCGGCCGGTGCGGCGGCGTGCCGCGGACTCAGTCCGCCGCGCCGAGGTCCACGACCTCGAACTCGAGCAGCGAGGCCCCGGTGGCCACCGGCTTGCGGTCGCCGCCGGCGTGGGCGGCCTTCGCGCTGCCGTCCCGCCACGCCTCGAAGTCCCCCTGCGTGGCCCACGTGGTCACCACGTAGTAGCGGTTCTCCCCCGCCACGGGGCGCAGCAGCTGGAAACCCTCGAAACCGGGCTCGCCGTCCACCGAGTGCCTGCGTGCGGCGAAGCGCGCCTCCAGCTCCTGGCCGGAGCCCTCGGGAACCTCGATGGCGTTGATCTTGACGACGGACATGGTGCCTCCTCGTGTGTGGGTTGACGGCTGCCACTGTAGGACCGCCGGGTGACCGCTGGCTGGGACCGCGCCCTCAGCGGGTGGACACGGCCTCGGCCGCCTCGTCCGCGGCCCGGCGCCCGGCCCGGATGGCGCCGTCGATGTAGCCGGCCCACACGGTGGCCGTCTCCGCACCGGCCCACGCGAGGCGACCCACGGGCCGGGAGAGATCCGCCCCCACCGTGGTCCACAGCCCCGTGCCGAACCGGCCGCCGTAGCAGCCGCGCGTGAAGGGCTCCTCCGACCAGTTGCGCTGCAGCACCTCGCGGGGGTGCCGGGCGGCGTCCCCGAAGAACGTGCCGAGGTCCTCGAGCACCCGCTGCCGCCGGGTGGCCTCGTCCAGGGCGTTGAACGCGCGGGCGTGGCGGCCCTCCACGAACGCCACCAGGATCCCGTGCGAGGAGTCCGGGACGCAGTTGTCGTAGACCAGGGACACGTCGTGGTCCAGACTCAGCACGGTGCCGCTGAGGCCCTCGGCCCGCCAGAACGGCGTCTCGTACTCGACCTGGAACTTGATCACCGCGCCCGGGCTCATCTGGGAGTGGGCGATGTCCCGGCCCGCGGGCAGCGGGGGTGCGTAGCGCACGCGTGAGGCCATGACCGGCGGCAGCGCCACCACCACGCCCGCGCACCGGACGTCCCCGGCCGAGGTCTGCACCCGCACGGGCCGCGGCTGCCCGGACGACGACGCCGCGTCCCACCCCGAGATCCCCAGCACCTCCGCGCCGAGCACCACCCGCTCCCCCAGCCGCTGCGCGAGGCGTTCGGAGAGCTGGTGGGTGCCGCCGAGGATCCGCGACTCCTGGGCCCCGCCGATCGTGAGCATCATGCGGTGCAGCCCGCCGCCCGAGGCCAGGTAGACGAGCATGTGCAGCGCGGAGTACTCGTCGCTCTCGGCCGCGAAGATCGAGGCGAGCAGGGTGTGCGCGAAGCGGCGTGCGACGTAGTCCCCGCAGTGCGCGTCCACCCACTGGGCGGCCGTGACCCGGTCCAGCTCGAGCGCGTCCGGCGAGCGCCACGGCTGCTCGGTGTCCACGCGCGCGGCGGTGGTGTCGACGAGGCGCACGAAGTCCTGGAACGCCCGGGCGGCGTCGGGCCCGAGGCCGAAGGAGTCGTCGTCGCCCTCGCGCCGGGAGCCGTCCGCGAAGAGCAGCGAGCGGCCGGTGTCGTGCACGGTGAACGTCTCCAGCCCGAGCCGCCGCGCGAGCGCCAGCACCTCGTCCTGCGTGGGGCCCACCCACTGCCCGCCCAGCTCGATGGGTGTCCCCGAGGCGAAGTGCCCGCCCTCCGTGCGCCCGCCCACGCGGTCGCGGGCCTCCAGGACCAGCACGTCCAGGCCGCGGTCCACCAGTCGTTCCGCGGCGGAGAGCCCGGAGATCCCGGCCCCCACGACGATCACATCGGCAGAACCGAGAGAGCCTGCAGGGCGTTGGGATGATGCCTTCATGGACGTCTCCTGTCTCATAGTTTGTTGTCGTGCTCCCGGATCGGCGACAGCGTGCCGGGCGCCAGGCCCAGCCTCGCTTCCCACGGAACGGCTATCCGCTCGACATACTCACTGCGGTGGCCGTATCCCACCAGCATGTGTGCGTTGAGCCCGTCGAGCAGGGCGATTGCCTCCCACGCGCAGGCGCGAGCGTCAACATCCGCGAACTCGCCGGACGAGACCCCACGGGACACCAGCCCAGACACGAGGTCCTCCCAGCGTCGCATCATGGCGCGCACCACCTCTGCCGTACCGGGGTGGTGGCGACCCAGACTCCAACCGTCCAGCCAGATCGCCGCGTGTGCCGCCCGGCGCGGGCTGCTCATGAGCCCGATCAGAGTCCTCACCCCGTCCACGGCGTCTGCGATCCCCTCAAGGCAGCGGGATGTCTGGAGGAACTCCTCTTGCAACAGCGCGTGGCACACGTGCGCCCTCAACGCCGCCATGTCGGGTTCGTAGTGAACCACCAGCGCGTGCGTGACGCCCAGCTCGGAGGCGATGCCGCGATGCGTGAGTTGTTGTAGTCCCACCCGCAACGCCTGGGATGCGGCGGCATCCCGGATCTGCTGATGCCGCTGGGCGCGGCCGAGCCGACGCCGTGGGCTTCCCGGGTCCGATCCCTCAGGTTCCGTGCAGTTCGCCGCAGAATCAGCCCTTGACACCCGTCTTCGCCCCCTCTTACGCTCGGCGCACGTGATATTTACCACATGGTCAATTAGAAGAGGTGTGCCGCCCTGGGTCAAGGGGGGGCGCAACCTCGGAGACTGCCGCAGTTTGCTGTCCGCACTGTCACTCTTCCCGGGCACATCCCCAAGGAGCCGCCCCATGACCACGTCATCCCGCCGCGATGGATCTGGCACGCCGGACGCGAACGGCACGTTGCGCCAGTCCATGGGGGTTCCCACCCTGGTCTTCTTCGGGCTCTCCTACATGGTGCCGATGACTGTGTTCACCACCTACGGGATCGTCAACGAGATCACAGGCGGCTCCCTATCCACCGCCTATCTGCTCACGCTGCTCGCCATGCTCTTCACTGCGTGCAGCTACGCGTTCATGGGCAAGGTCGTCCCCTCGGCAGGATCGGCGTACGCCTACACAAGAGTTGGTCTCGGCAGCGGAGCAGGCTTCCTCACGGGGTGGACCGTGATGATCGACTACATCCTTCTGCCGATGCTGAATTACCTGCTGATCGGGCTCTATCTCGGTGAGCGATTTCCCGCCGTACCCGCATGGGTATTTTCCCTCACGGCGCTGGCCCTGGTCACGGGCCTGAACATCGTGGGAGTGGCCGCCGTGAAGAGCGCGAACGTAGTTCTGGTCCTCCTCCAAGTCGTCTTCTTCGGGATTTTTTTCGTCTACGCGGCCCGGGCCTTCGACCCCTCGGTGCAACCTCTCGACCCGTTTGTCGGACCGGGCTTTGACGTCACTGCTGTGGCGGCCGGCGCCGCAGTGCTGTGCCTGTCGTTTCTGGGCTTCGATGCGGTATCAACCATGGCCGAGGAAGCGAGGGAGCCTCGCCGGTCCGTTCCCCGCGCCGTCATCCTGACCACCGTGATCGGTGGTGCGTTCTTCGTCTCCGTGGCATGGTTCGCGCACATGGCCGGACCCGAAGTCATGGTCGGTGACGCCGCCGACGTCGCGGCCATCTCCTTGCTCGCCAACATCGGCGGAAACCTCCTGACCGCCCTCTTCCTCGCGGCCTACGTCACGGGCGCCCTGGGATCCGCGCTGGCCTCCCAGGCGTCCGTCTCACGCATCCTGTTTGCCATGGGTCGAGACGGGCTGCTGCCCCGAAAACTCTTCGGTACGGTCTCCCCCCGTTTCCGCACGCCAGTGGGTGCGATCCTCGTCGTCGCCGCCATCTCCCTCAGCGCCCTGGTGGCAGACGTCGACTTAGTGGCATCCATCGTCAGCTTTGGCGCGCTCAGCGCTTTCACCATGGTGAACCTGAGTGTCATCGCCACATATCTGGTGCGGGCCGAGCGCCGAACGATCAGCACATACTTGCTCTACGGCGTGATCCCCGCGGTGGGGTTCCTCCTCACTGCCTGGCTGTGGACCAGCCTGACACCCGTCGCGGTAGTCCTGGGACTCACATGGATGGTCATCGGCGTCTCTCGGTTGCTGTGGCACACCCGGATGTTCTCTCGCCCCGTGCCGCGCATGCACCTCAGCGAGTAGTGGAACCCGGGACCACCTCGAACTCGCTGCGCCCTGCGGCCACGTCCGCGCTGAGCAGGCGCACCCGGATCTCGCTGCCGAGCCGCAGGCCCGGGGCCTTGAGACCGGCCTCGACCGCGGGCTCCCGGATCACGATGGTGCCCCGGGTGCCGTCCTCCTTGACGTCCACCACGGTGGCCGTGAACTCCTGACCCACATGGGCCGAGAGCACGAGGGTCTCCACCATGTTCACGATTCCCCGCTCGTACGCGGAGGCCCTGCGCCCGGAGATCTCCATCTCGGCGGGCAGCTGCGGTAGCGCCCGCAGCGCCCACTCCGGCACCGGGCGGCCTGCGGCCACGGCCAGGCACACCTCGCTGCCGTAGCGGTCCACGAGTCGGCGCAGCGGAGCGGTCACGTGGGCGTAGGGCGTGGCCAGGGCGGAGTGCTCGCGGTGCTGCGGTGCGGCGCCGTCGAACGCCTCGTAGCCCGCGCCGCGGAACAGCAGGGTGCACGCGTGCAGCATCGCGGCGTGCGTGCCCCGCGAGGGGTCCAGCCCGCGCACGAACTCCGGGTAGGAGACCTCATCCGGCCACGGGATCTGCAGCGCGGCCGCCGTGACGCGCAGCTTCTGGACCGCCGTGTCCGTGGCGGGCGGGAGCACCCGCAGCAGCCCGACCCCCGCGCGGAGCATCAGCTGGGCCGCCGCGATGCCCGTGAGCAGGGAGACCTGGGCGTTCCAGCCCTCCACGGGCAGGGCGCTGCGGTGCACCACGCGCCATTGCCGCTCCTCCACCACCACTTCCTGCTCGGGGATCCGCAGGCTCACCCCGCCGCGCTCCCGTTCGATCCGCTCCCGCAGCAGCCCCACGGTGCGCAGCAGCTGCAGGGAGGGCTCCGCGGTCCCGGCATCCAGGCGGTCCTGCACGTCGCGGTAGCTCAGCTGCGCCCGGCTGCGCACGAGGGCGCGCTCCACCCCGGTGTCCACCAGCTCGCCGCGCGCATCCAGGCCCAGCCGCCACAGCACCGCCGGACGCACCACTCCGGGCAGCAGGCTCGCCGCGTCCTCGGACAGTTCGGGCGGGTGCAGCGGCGTGCGCTGGTGCGGGGCGTAGAGGGTCTGCCCGCGCCGGTGCGCCTCCAGGTCCACGGGGTCCCCGGGTGCCACGAAGGCGGCGACGTCCGCGATGGCGTACCAGAGCGTGAACCCGTCCGGCACGGCCTCGATCAGCACGGCCTGGTCCAGGTCCCGCGAGCCCTCGGGGTCGATGGTCACGAGCTCCAGGTCCGTGCGGTCGGTGCCCGGGAGGCGCGGTGCGGCGGCGGCTGCCGCGGCGGCGTCGTGGACCTCCGGCGGGAAGTCGTCCGGGATGGCGAGCTCATGGCGCAGGGCCTCCAGCGCTGCCACGAGCGGCTCGGGGACGGGATGGACCTGCTGCGGACGAATGGCCATGCTCACTCCTCACCCGGGCACGTCACCCGAGGAGTTCCGCCCGGGCGCGCCCCGGTCCGGACGAACCGTGCTGACACGCGTGTGCTGCCCCGATTGTGCCCCGGGCAGCCCGCGCGTACCGGTTCATCCGCGCGCGTCCACCCGCGCCCCGGGGGCGGGACCGTTCACCGGGAGCGCGAGCCGGCCCTCCCGTGCGAGGGCGTCGGCGAGCTGCCGGGCGGCGTCGTCGGTCGGGGCCAGGAAGCACACGGTGGGCCCGGAGCCGGAGACCCAGCCGGTGAGCGCCCCGAGCCGCGCACCGTGCTCGAGCACGTCCGCGAGCTCCGGGAGCAGGTGCAGGGCCGGTGCCTGGAGGTCGTTGCGGACCAGCGCGGCGAGTGCCCCGGGGTCCGCCGGGTCGAGGGCCGCGAGCGCCCGGGGGGACGCCGGGTCCGGTGCGCCGGTGCCCGACAGCCCGTGGGCGGCATCCCACCGGCGGTACACCGCGGGGGTGGAGAGGCCCCGGTCCTGCGGGGCGAACACCAGGTGCAGCAGCCCGTCCGTGGGAACCGGTTGCAGCTCCGTGCCCGTGCCGCGGCCCACCGCCGCGCCGCCCAGCAGCATGAAGGGGACGTCCGCCCCGAGCTCTGCGCCCAGTCGCCGCAGCTCCTCGGGGGCCAGCTCCGGGATGCCCAGGTGCCGCGCCACGAGGTCGTTGACCGCCACCAGCGCGGCCGCCGCATCCGCAGACCCGCCGCCCATGCCGCCGGCCACGGGCACGGCCTTGCGGATGTGCAGTGCCAGGCCGGACTCGGAGGCACCTACGGCGTCGCACACCGCCCGGGCCGCCCGGACCGCGAGGTTGCGCGCGTCCAGGGGAATGTCCGACAGCCGCGCGGCACCCTCCGCGACCATCCGCGCGTACCCGCTGCCGGGCGCCGGTTCCACGGTCACGGCGACACCCTCGCCCGCGTCGCGGGCCGGGTCCAGCGTGGCGGTCACCGTCTCGCGCAGGTCCACCGCGAGGAACAGGGTCTCCAGCGGGTGGTAGCCGTCCGGGGTGGGGCTTCCCACGTGCAGCAGCAGATTGGTCTTGGCCGGTGCGCTCGCGGTGACCCACCGGGGCGCCACGGTCATGCCGGATCTCCCGGTGTCTCCTCCGGGTGCGTGCCACGCACCTCGCCCGGCGCCGCGACCGCGGTCTGGCTGCGGCCCGCCAGTGGGGCTCCGTTGGCGCCAGGGCCCTCGTCCCGACGCGCAGCGGGGACCTCGTTCGCAACCGCTGCCGGCCTCTCACTCCGGCCGACGACCGCGGTCTGGTCCCGGCCCGCCAGAGAGGCTTCCTCGGTGGCCAGGCCCTTGTCCTGACTCGCTGCGGGGGCCTCGCTCGCAACCGAACCCCCACCCACGACCGGGGTGGCCTCGGTCAGGGACGTGGGCGGGGCGTCGTCGGCGGCCAGGGTGTTGGCGGCCTCCGCGATGCGCGCGAAGTCGGCGACCCCGAGCTTCTCCCCGCGTTCGGCGGGGTCCACCCCGGCGGCGCGCAGGATCTCCTCGGCGCGCGCACCGGAGCCGGCCCAGCCGCTCAGGGCGGCCCGCAGGGTCTTGCGCCGCTGGGCGAACGCGGCGTCGACCACCGCGAACGTGGGCACCCGCAGGCGCTCCTCGGCGGGCGGTTCGCGGCGCTCGAGCCGCACCAGGCCCGAGGCGATCTTGGGCGCCGGCCAGAACACGTTCTTGCCGATCACCCCGGCCTTGCGCACCTCCGCGTACCAGGACGCCTTCACGGACGGCACACCGTACACGCGCGAGCCCGGGCCCGCGGCCAGGCGGTCCGCGACCTCGTCCTGGACCATCACCAGACCGTGCCGGATGGACGGGAAGGTCTCCAGGATGTGCAGCAGCACGGGCACGGCCACGTTGTACGGCAGGTTGGCCACGAGCGCCGTGGGCTCGGCGCCGCCGGGAAGCTCACGCACGCGGGCGGCGTCGGCCTCCACCACGCTCAGGCGCGGTGCGGCGTCCGGGAAGAAACGGGCGACGGTCTCCGGCAGCTGCCGTGCGAGCGGCGGGTCGATCTCCACCGCCGTGACCGCCGACGACGCCGCCAGCAGCCCCAGCGTCAGCGAGCCCAGCCCGGGCCCCACCTCCAGGACGTGCTCCTCAGGTGCGAGGTGGGCGGCCGCGACGATGCGGCGGATGGTGTTGGGGTCGATCACGAAGTTCTGACCCAGGGTCTTGGTGGGGCGGATCCCGGCCGTCTCGGCGAGCTCCCTGATCTCCGCGGGCCCCAGCAGCGGGCCGGCTGTGCTGTGCTCGGTCACCGGACAATCCTACGGGGCGAGCCGGGCGGGGCACCTCCGCTCCACGGATGAGGCCTGAGGAGAGGTTCTGCCCGGGATTTCCGCGAGGATCACGGCAGAACCTCTCCCCACGCGTCAGGGACCGCTCAGAACGCCCCGTACACCCGGCGCGAGTTGTCCCAGATCCGGCGGCACACGGTCTCCAGGTCCGCCTCCAGCAGCTGCGCCATCCCGCGGACGGTGTGGTTGACCATGTACGGCGCGTTGGGGCGGCCCCGGAACGGGTGGGGGGTGAGGAACGGGGCGTCCGTCTCGCTCAGCACCAGTGCGGGGTCCGCGACCCGCAGGGCCTCCTGCAGCGCCTTCGCGTTCTTGAACGTCACGGTCCCGGCGAAGGACATGTACCAGCCGTTGCGGTTGCACACCCGGGCGAGCTCCGCGTCCCCGGAGAAGCAGTGGAACACCGTGCGCTCGGGTGCTCCGGCGTCGTCCAGGATGCGCAGGACGTCCTCGTGGGCCTCGCGGTCGTGGATCTGCATCGCCAGGTCGTGGCGTTTCGCCAGCTCGATGTGCGCGCGGAAGGACGCCTCCTGCGCCCCCAGCCCCTCCTCCGGGGTGTGCACCCGGTCCATCCCGGTCTCACCGACCGCGCGCACCCGGTCCTGCGCCGCGAGCGCGTCGATCTCCCGCAGCGCCGCCTCCAGCTCACCGCGGCGCGAAAGCTCCGGTGCCTCGTTGGGGTGCAGGGCCACGGCCGCGAGCACACCGGGCACCGCCTGCGCCGCGGCCACCGCGAAGCGCGAGGACTCCACGTCGCACCCGGCCTGCACCACGCCGGCCACGGAGGCGTCCCACGCGGTGGCCACGGCGTCCGCCACGGACACGCGCACCAGCCCGTCCTGCATGTCCAGGTGGGTGTGGTTGTCCACCACCGGGTGCGGCAGGGGCTCGGGCAGCGCGGGGAAGCGGAGGTTGCGCTTCTGCCCGTGGACGTCCGTGTCCGCGCGCCGCTCGGTGCCCTCCCCGCTGGGCACGTCCGCGGCCAGCGCGTACTGCTCGGGGTCGTAGGCGGCGGGCGTCCCACCGGGCACGGGCTCGGGGCGCTCGCCGTGCGGCCAGAGGGACTCGGTCAGGGCTGTCTCGATCACGGCACCACGATAGGCGACGACGCCGCCCCGCCCGTCCGCGCCGGCCCGCACCGTCGCAGCGGTCACCGTCTCCGTCCGGTCCCGGCACCGCCCACGGACCCGGATGCGGGGTGCAGCCGCAATGCACGCGGACCTGCACAATTCCTGAGACCATGGTCCCCGGACCACCCCCGCCCCCCATGCCCGTGAGACGAGGAAATATGGAGCAGTTCGCCGCCCGCACGAAGGCCGTCCTGGACCGCATGAACGCGGTCATCGACGGCAAGCCCGCCGAGACCCGCACCGCGCTGACGGTGCTGCTGGCCGGGGGCCACCTGCTGGTGGAGGACGTCCCGGGCGTGGGCAAGACCATGCTCGCCCGGACGCTGGCGGGTGCGATCGGCGGCACGGTCAGCCGCGTGCAGTTCACCCCGGACCTGCTGCCCACGGACATCACGGGTGTCTCGGTGTACGACCAGGTGCGCCGGGAGTTCGAGTTCAAGCCGGGGCCGGTGTTCGCGAACATCGTGATCGGGGACGAGATCAACCGCGCGTCCGCGAAGACGCAGTCCGCCCTGCTGGAGGCCATGGCGGAGGGTCAGGTCACGGCGGACGGCACCACGTACCGCCTGCAGTCCCCGTTCATGGTGGTGGCCACGCAGAACCCGGTGGAGATGGACGGCACGTTCCCCCTGCCCGAGGCCCAGCGGGACCGTTTCACCGCGCGGATCTCCATGGGCTACCCGGATGCGGACGCGGAGGTCGCCATGCTCTCCGAGCACGGTTCGGGCTCTCCCCTGGCGGATCTGGCCCCCGTGCTGGACATCGACCAGGCCCGCGAGCTCGTGCGCCACGTAGCTTCCCTGCACGTGTCCACCGCGGTGCGCCGCTACATCGTGGCGCTGTGCCAGGCCACGCGCTCGCACCCGCACCTGCGCCTGGGGGCGAGCCCCCGCGCCGCCCTGCAGCTGCAGGCCGCCGCGCGCGCCCACGCCGCCCTGGCCGGCCGCGCCCACGTGCTCCCGGACGACGTCAAGGACGTGGCCGTCCCGGTGCTCGCCCACCGCCTGATCCTGGAGCGCCGCTCCGGGGCGGACAGCGCCCAGGACATCGTGCGCGGGATCCTCGACGACGTCCGCGTGCCCACCGAAGACGCCCCGCAGACCCGATGAGGTCCACCGGCGCCACGGCGCGCGTGGACTCGCGCGCCAAGTTCACGGTGCGCGGGTGGTGCTTCCTGGCCGCCGCCGTGCTGAGCCTGGCGGCCGCCACGTGGCTGGGCCGCAAGGACGTCCTGGCCCTGTCCCTGTTCCTGGGCGCCGTTCCGCTGCTGTCCTCGCTGGCCATGTGGCTCGTCAAGCCGCGCGTGCTGCTCAAGCGCTCGGTGGACCCACCGCTCGTCACGCTCGGCGACGCCGCCCAGGTGGCCCTGCGGGTACGACGCCGCTCGGCCTTCGGATCCCGCGACCGCACCCGGGCTCCCGGCCGGGACGGCGGGGGTGCCGGGCGGGGTGCCACGAGCTCGGAGCGCGCGGCCGTGGACGTCCATGAGACGGTGGACCCGCTGCTGGGCCGGGACCGCGACTTCTCCGTGCCGGTGTCGGGGGTGCCCGTGGCGTACACGGTGCGCCCGCGGCGTCGTGGGATCCACGAGCTGGGCCCGGCCACGGTGCGCGTGAGCGATCCGTTCGGTGTGGTCACCGAGCTGCTGGACGTGGCCGAGCGCACGTCCCTGCACGTGGCCCCGGACCCGCAGGAGCTCACCGAGCACGGGGCCACGCTCGCCCGGGAGAGCGGCGGCGAGCTGTCCCGGCGGGCGCAGCCGCAGCCCGGTCCGGACAACGTGACCACGCGCGAGTACCGCCACGGTGACCCGATGCGCCGGGTGCACTGGGCGGCGTCGGCCAAGCACGGGGAGCTGATGGTGCGCCAGGAGGATCCGCGCAGCACCCGCGAGGCCGTGCTGGTCCTGGACGCCGCGGCGCAGCACTGGCCCGGCGAGCGGATCCTCGCGGGCGTGCTGAACTCCACGGAGGAGTTCGAGTGGGCGGTCACGGCCGCGGCGTCCGTGCTCGAGCACCTGACCCGCCGCGAGACGGTGGTCCACGCGCTGGACGACCAGGGCCGCGCCCTGCCCCGCGGGGACTCCGGCTCCACCGAGCGCCGCGAAACCGCCGTGCGAGACGACGCCGCCACCGAGGTGGTCCACGGGCTGTCCCGGGCGGCGCTGGTCCCGCGCCCCGAGCCGGGGGCCGCGCAGGACCCGCTGGCCTCCCGCCTGGAACGGGAGGGGCTGGACCACCCCGTGCTGCTCTTCTCGGGTGCCCTCACCGCCGAGGCGGCGCAGCGCTACGTGCGGGCCACGGCGGGCACCGCCGCGTGCTCCGCCGTGCTGGTGGTGGCCCCTCCCCTCGTGCGCCCCGCCGGCGCGGACGCGCTCGAGGCCGCGGGCTGGTCCGTGGTGCTCGCGAGCCGCTGGACGGACGTGGACGCCGCGTGGCTGGCCGTGGTGGGTGGTGGCTCCCTGATGGCTCCCCCGCCCCCGCAGCCGGGCGCGCCCCAGCTGCACATGGACGACGTGCTGCGGCGCACCCGACGGAGGACCACCGCATGACCCCCCACGACAGCTCCCCCCGCCGCTCCCCGTGGGACCGCACACCGGCGGACCGCGCGCCGGGTGACTCCGCGGCCCCCGGCACCGCGAACACCGGCACTGCGAACCCCGGGATCGGGTCCACCGGCGCCGGGAACCCGGCGGGGCGGCGTCGTCGCAGTGGCGCGCCGGGCCCGGGCGGGGCACCCCGCCGCGCCACCGCAGAGCCCTCCAAGACATCCGACGCGCCCACCCCGGCCCCCACCGCGCGGCCACGGGTGGTGGAGCTGACCGTGCTGCTGCTCGTGACCACCGCCCTGGGCTGCGCCGGGATGGCCGGTGCCCTGGACGGTGGCTGGTGGGTGTGGCCCGTGGCCGCGACCGTGGTGACCGTGCTGCTCGTCACGGGCGTGGCCCGGTGGCTGCGGCTGCCGCCGGTGCTCGTGGCGGTGCTCGGGCTCGCCGGGCTGCTGCTCGCGCTGACCGCGCTGCACCTGGGGGACCACGCGCTGCTGGGCTTCATCCCCACCGGGGGCACGTTCTCGGCGGCGGCCCAGCTGTGGCGGGGCTCCGGAGACTTTGTGGCGCACGACGCCGCCCCGTACGGTCCCGATCCCGGCCTCGCCTTCGTGCTGAGCGTGCTGGTGGGTCTCGTCACCGTGTTCATGGAGACGGCGCTCGTGGGCCTGCGCATGGCGGGCCTCGCGTGCCTCGGGCTGCTCGCGCTGCTCGTGGTGCCCGCGCTGACCCTGCCGGGCAGTGTGGGCGTCCCGGGTCTGGCCGCGGCCGCCCTCGCGGCCCTGGCCCTGCTGGCCGGCTCGCGCATCTGGGGAGCCACCCGGGCGCAGCGGATCGCCCCCGCGCCCGGCGGGCTGCCGCGTGCGCTGCTGGTGGTCGCGGGGGTGCTCGCTGTGGTGCTGCTGGTGCCCTCCGTGATTCCCGGCTTCTACAACGGTGCGTTCCCACAGGGCAGCTCCCTGACCTCGGACCGGGCCTCCGGCGTGGGGCCCCTGCGCGCCGTGGGGCAGGACCTGCGCTCGGACGAGCGCACCCGCCGCTTCAGCTACACGAGCTCCGATGACCAGCCCCAGTACATGCGCCTGCTCACTCTCTCCGACTTCTCCCGGGACGAGTGGTTCCCGGACACCGACGGCCTGGACGAGGACCTCACGCGCCTGGGTGCGGCCGCGCGGGACGCGGTGCCCGGCGGGCGCGAGGTCACGGCCAAGGTCAGCTTCGAGGACTACACCGAGCACTGGCTGCCCACCCCCTATGCCCCCGCGGACGTGGCCGGGCTGGGCACCGACGGCTGGGGCTGGAACCCGCGGGACCTCTCGGTCTACAGCGCCTCCACGGGCATGTCCGGGGCCGGCTACACGGTCACCGCCGTGCTGCCGGACGCGACCCCCGACGCGCTGCGCGCCGCACCGCCCGCCGCCGACGACGCCGCCATGGCCGAGTACCTGCGCCTGCCCGCCGACCGCCCGGGCTCGGTGGCCGATGCCGCCCGCCAGTACACGGAGGGAGCACGCACCGACTACGACCGCGCGCTCGCGATCCAGAACCGGCTGCGCAAGGACTTCCGGGAGGACATCGACGCACCACTGGCCCAGGGCTACGACGCCGGGGGCATGGGGTCCCTGGACACCTTCATGCGGACCCGCGCGGGCTACTCCGGGCACTTCGCCCCCGCCATGGCGCTGATGGCCCGCGAGGTGGGGATCCCCTCCCGGGTGGCGGTGGGCTACCTACCCACGGCCGCCACCACGGAGGAGGACGGCGGCACGTCCTTCCCGGTGGGCACCGGGGACGCCCACGCGTGGCCCGAGCTGTACTTCGAGAAGATCGGGTGGGTGCGCTTCGAACCGACACCGGGTGTGCCCAGCACCCCCGGCTACGCACCGGAGTCCGCGCCGGACCCCGCGGACGGTGCGTCGCCCTCCGCATCCCCCTCCGCGACGCCGAGCACCTCAGAGCAGCCGCAGAGCACCCCGCCGAGCACACCGCAGTCCTCGGAGACCGGCGGCGCCCCGAGCCCGCAGCCGACCGTGGCCCCGCAGCAGCCCGATGCACCGCCCCAGCAGCCGGTCGGGTTCGCCGTGCCGTGGTGGCTCGCCGCCACCGCAGTGCTCGTGCCCCTGCTGCTCGTGCTCGCGGTGCTGCCGCGCTGGCTGCGCGCCCGGCGGCGTCGTGCCCGGACGGCCGCGATGGGCGACGCCGCGCTGTCCCCCCAGCGGCGCGCCCACGCCGCGTGGGACGAGTTCGTGGCGCTCGCACGCGACTACGGGGTCACCGCCCGCCCGGCGGACACCCCGCGGGTGCGGGCGCGACGGCTCGCGGAGGGCATCCCGGCGGCGCACGAGTCCGTGGACCGCGTGGTCGCCGACCTCGAGACCGCGAGCTACGGGGCGCCGGACGCCGGGTGGACCCCCCGCACCACTCCCGAGGACCTCGCGCGGATCCGCGAGCAGTACCGGAACCGCGCACCCCGCGGGCAGCGCTTCCGCGGGACGTGGTGGCCGGCGTCCCTGCGGCGCGACGCCCGCCGCTGACCCGCCCCTCGCCGCGCAAAGCGGAGTGCGCGGCCCGTCGCGGGCGCTCGCACCATCCGCTTGCGCGGGGGAGGCTGCCCCGCCCGGCCGTGGACACCGCACGGGGCTGCGCCCCCCGCGCGATGCGCGAGCGCCGCACGTCCGGGGAGTCCGTCCGGGCAACGCAACCTGCGCCACCCATGCCTGCAGCGCGTCCGGGCGGCGGCCACGGACGGCTACGTCGGGCTGTGGTCAGTCCCGTCCGCGGGCGGCGACGACCGCGTCGTAGAGGTGCCGCGTGCTCACCCCGCGCTCGGCGGCGACCTCGCGGGCCGCGGCCTTGAGCTTGATCCCGTGCGAGGCCACGCGCGCCTCGACCTCGGCCACGAGGTCCTCCGGGGCGGGTGCGGGGGCCGGGGCGGCGCCGTGGAGCACCACCACGATCTCCCCGCGCACCTGGTGCTCGGTGGACCACGCGACCAGACCGTCGAGGTCGTCGCGCAGCACCTCCTCGTGCAGCTTCGTCAGCTCACGGCACACGGCGGCACGGCGGTCCCCACCCATGGCGTCGCGCAGCGCGGTGAGCATCTCGGCGAGCCGGTGGGGGGACTCGTAGAAGACCATCGTGCGCTGCTCGGAGCTCAGCCCCGCGAGCACCGCCGCGCGCTCCCCCGCCTTGCGGGGCAGGAAGCCCTCGAACGTGAACCGGTCCGTGGGCAGCCCGGACACCGCGAGCGCGGCCAGCACGGCCGAGGGGCCGGGCAGCACCGAGACCGTGAGGTCCGCCTCCGCCGCGGCCCGCACGAGCGGAAAACCGGGGTCCGAGACGGTGGGCATCCCCGCGTCGGAGAGCACCGCAACCGTGCGCCCGGCCCGGACCTCGTTCAGCAGCTCGTCGGTACGGGCGTTCTCGTTGTGCTCGTGGTGGGTGACCACCCGTCCGCCCACACTCACTCCCAGGCCGCTGGCGAGCCGGTGCAGGGTGCGGGTGTCCTCCACGGCCAGGACGTCCGCGGTGCGCAGCACGTGACGTAGGCGGTCGGAGGCGTCAGAGAGGTTGCCGATGGGTGTTCCCACCACCACCAGGGCGCCCTGGCCGTGCTCGGGGGTCTCGTGTGCGGGGGCAGATGTTCGGGAGCTCACGCGTCCACTCTACGAACCCGCGGGCCCCGCCGGTGGCAGGCGGCGCGGTGGCGGCGGGCCGCGGTGCCACGCCGGATCCTCCCGGGCTCGGGCCCTACCATGGGTCCGTGCCCTCGACCGTCTTCTCCCCCGCAGCCCTCCGGCACCCCGACGGCTCCCCCGCGTCGCCGCGCGAGCTGCTGCTGCCCGCCGTCACCCGCCTCCCCCGCTGGTGGTGGGTTCCCCTGGTGCTCGTCACCGTGCTGGGCGGCGTGCTGCGCTTCGTGGGCCTCGCCTCGCCGCACGCCGTGGTCTTCGACGAGACCTACTACCTCAAGGACGCCTACTCCCTGCTGCTGCACGGCACCGAGCAGCAGTGGCCCTCGGGGGCGGACGAGGGCTTCGTCTCCGGGGCCGTCCCGGACGTCCAGGACCAGCCGTCCTTCGTGGTGCACCCGCCGCTCGGCAAGTGGCTGATCGCCGTGGGGCTGTGGCTGTTCGGCCCCGAGGACCCGTTCGGATGGCGCTTCTCCGCCGCGGTGGTCGGCACACTGTCCATCGCGCTGATCTGGTGGGCCGGGTGGCTGCTCTTCCGCTCGGTGTCCCTGGCCACGATCGCGGGGCTGCTCACGGCACTCGACGGCCTGCACCTCGTGGAGTCCCGCCTGGCCCTGCTGGACATCTTCCTGATGTTCTTCCTGCTCCTCGCCTTCGTCCTGGCGCTGCTGGACCGGGACGACGGACGACGCCGCCTGGCCGCCCGTCTCGGCGGCTCCCCCCTGGGTCCGTGGCTGGGGGTGCGGTGGTGGCGGATCGCCGCCGGGGCCGCGTGCGGGGCGGCGGCGGCCGTGAAGTGGAACGCGCTGTTCAGCATCGCCGCCCTCGGGATCCTGGTGGTGCTGTGGGACATGAACGCCCGGCGGGTGGCCGGCGTCCGGCACTGGTTCACCGGTGCGGTGCTCAAGGACGGCCCGTGGGGCTTCCTCACCGTGATCGGCACGGGCCTAGTGACCTACGTGCTCATGTGGTCGGGCTGGCTGGCCACGAGCGGTGGCTACGACCGCACCTGGGCCCAGCTCAACCCCGGGCAGGGCCCGCCATGGCTGCCCCCGGCGCTGCGCTCCCTGTGGGAGTACCACGTGGCGGCGTACTCGTTCCACACGGGGCTGGACTTCCACCACACGTACATGGCGGGCCCGGCCACGTGGCCGTTCATGCTGCGCCCCACGTCCTACTACTACGAGTCCCCGGGGGCGGGCACGGACGGCTGCACGGTGGACGCGTGCAGCCAGGCCATCCTCAACGTGGGCAACCCCGCCGTGTGGTGGGTGGGGATCCTCGCCGTGCTGCTCGGCGTGTGGCTGTGGGCGGGCCGGCGCGACTGGCGCTTCGGCGCCCTCGTGGGGGTCTGCGCCGCCGGGTACCTGCCGTGGTTCCTCTACCCCGACCGCACCATGTTCTTCTTCTACGCGCTGTCCTACTTCCCCGCCGTCGCGCTGCTGATCGCCGGGGCGGTGGGGGTGCTCACGGGCAGGCTCGCGGTGCCGCGGCACGGGGCCACGGCCGGCACACCGGTGGCCGCGGCACACGAGCACCGGATCACCGGCGTGTGGGCCCAAAGGTGGCGGGCGGTCACCGTGTGCTACCTGCTCCTGGCGGTGGCCCTCGCCGTGTTCTTCTGGCCCGTGTGGACCGCCCAGACCATCCCGTACGAGCACTGGCGCTGGCGGATGTGGTTCAGGTCCTGGATCTGAGGGACCGGGCCCGCCGCGCCGCGAGCAGCATGGTGGCGAAGGCACCCAGCAGGCTCAGCACGGCCACCGTGACCGCGGCGTCGATCCAGAACTGCGTGGGGTAGAGCCGGATCAGGGTGTCCGTGACGCTGAACGTCCACGTGCCCGAGCTGAAGAACAGGGAGTGGAACCCCGCGAAGAAGCTCTCCCACCCGAGCGCCCCGGCCACTGCGGCGAGCACGAGCAGCCCCACAGTGAGCCAGGAACCCGCGAACCACGCGGCGGAGGCGGTGCCCGGTACCCGCCGGTGCAGGTGCAGGGCCGCCGCCGCACTGAGCACGGCGATGACCCCCGCGAGCAGCAGTCCCCACTGCATCACGTGCTGCACGTCCGTCATGTGGGAGACCTCCGCCGGGGTGAAGGCCATCCCGCCCTCGGGGCTCACGAGTCCCCCCAGGTAGGAGGGCGGGGCGAGGTTCATGATGTAGTCCAGCCCGTAGGAGCCGAACGCCATGCGCTCGTCGGTCCCCATCCCCCAGCGGTCGGCGGGGAAGCCGGGGCGGTGGTACTCGAACCACAGGAACGCGGGGGTAGCCACAAGCCGCACGGCCAGCGCGAGCCACAGCACGGGCAGTGCGAGCGCGAGGAAACCCTGCAGCACCCGCTGCACGGCGGTGGGGCGGGCCCAAGGGGCGGGGGCCACGGCGGAGCTCACGGTCGGATCACCAGTTCCCGTGCCAGTTCTCGTCCGCGTAGTGCTCGAACGGGATGTTCCAGTCCCCGTAGCCGTCGTCGGGATCGGCCTGCGGGTAGTCGGTGTTCACCACCTCCACCATGTCCCCGGGGCGGAAGGTGTCGAAGATGTACTTGGCGCCCTCCGGGGGCATGCCCACGCAGCCGTGGGACACGTTGGCCACCCCGAGCACGGGCCACGCCGAGGGCAGGGCCTGGTGGATGAACTCTCCGCTCCACGTCAGCCGCGACACGTTGGACGCGTCGAACGGCGGGTAGTAGTGGGGGTCCCCCGGCTTGAGGTGCAGGGAGGAGGCCTTGAAGGAGTAGGACGCCGCCTGCTCCAGGATCACCTTCTTGCCCGTGGTGGAGGGCCACTCCGGGTTGCCCAGCGTCACGGGCCAGCTGCCGGTCTGCTTGCCGTCCACGTAGGCCACGAGGGTCTTGGTGGTGTTGTCCACGTACGCCCGCTGCTCGGGACCGGTCTTGAAGGTCACGGTGGTGTTGCCGTTGCCGATCATCCCGTTGCCGAGGTCGGTGCCCAGGATGTCCGCGGAGATCTTCACGGAGGAGTTGGGGGTCCAGGGCTTGTCCGGGCGGAAGCGCAGCTTGCGGTCCGAGTACCAGCGGAACTCGCCCTTCTCGTGGGCGCCCTCCACATGGATGGCCTTCTCCACAGCCTCCTTGTTGGTCACGGGTTCGGAGAACGTGAGCTCGGGGATCTGCCACACGCCGTAGGTCTGGCCGTCCTTGACGTTGAGGCCCACGTCCGCCTCGTGGGCGGCGTCCACCGTGGTGAACCCGGAGCTGCCCGTGCTCTCCCGCTGCCCGTTGCGGGCGGTGTACGCCACCGTGTAGGTCTCGTTGAACGCGAGCGGGGCGGAGGAGCGCCATTCCGAGTGCGCGTCGTTCCACGCGCCCTCGGCCTTCTCCCCCGTGCTCGCGGCCGTGACGCTCACGTCGGTGAGCTCCCCCGCGCTCGTGCTCACCACCACGGGGTCCGCGGGATTCACGGCCGTGGCGTCGGCACTGGGGGCCACGGTCACGGCGGGGCTCGCCTGGGCGTCCGGGGCGTTCGACCCCGAGGGCGACGGCGCTGCGGCGTCGTCCCCGGCGGCGCAGCCGCCCAGCGCCAGCACGGCCGAGAGACCGATGGCACCCAGGGACACGGCGCGGACGGACCGGCGGCGAGGAGCGCGGGCGGACGTCGTGGCGGGTCCGGGTGCCGTGCGGTGGTCGGGGTGCGGAGACGTGGTCATGAGTACCTCACAGTGGGGGTGCCCGCCCCGGGGCCAGGGACCGGGCCCACCGGTCAGGGGCGCCGCCAGTGCGGCATGCGCAGGGCGTCGGGGAGGGGAACGGAGCGCGGCTGCGGATCCTGGTGCTGCGGGGCGTCCGCCGCGGAACGCGTGACCCCAGGATACCCGGGAACGCGGGCCGTGGGCTCCTGCCGGGATGCGGAGGCGCCGTCCCCGGCGGGGTCATCGGCGGCACGGGGCCCGCCCAGCTCGGGGTCGGACCCGCGGTAGGAGACGTCCCGGAGCACGCGCGCGCCGGGACGGGCCGCACCGAGGGCGGGGCCCCGCGCGGGTGCGCGCCGCACGGCGGGTGCCTCGTCCTGGCGCACGGCCTCCACGACGTCGTCGAGGTCGTCGCGGTCCCACCCGCCGGGGGCCTCGAGGCGCACGACGCGCCAGCCGCGCGGAGCGGTGAGGGCGTCGGCGTGCACCGGGCACAGGTCGTAGGCGTGCGGCTCACGCCGCGCGGAGAGGGCGCCGATCACCGCGGTGGAGTCGGAGTAGACGTAGGTCAGCGTGCACACGGCGTCCCGGTTGCACGTCTGCTTGGAGCACGAGCGCTTCGGCGCCACGGGTTCCCGCACGGGACTCAGCGTCCCCGGCGGCGCAGCCGGCGCCGCTCGCGCTCGGACAGCCCGCCCCAGATGCCGAACTTCTCGTCGTTGGACATCGCGTAGTCCAGGCACTGCCCGCTCACAGGGCACGCCTCGCACACGCGCTTGGCGTCACGGGTGGAGCCGCCCTTCTCGGGGAAGAACGCCTCGGGGTCGGTCTGGGCGCACAGGGCGTCGGTCTGCCACGCGAGCTCACCCTCGGCGTCGCCCTCGCTCACCGAGTACAGCCCGGCCACGGCCTGCCACACGGACGCGTCCACGCTCTGGACGTCGTGGACCTCCATGGCGCTGAGGTCCTGCGCGGCGGGGGCGGGGGGCTCGGGATCGGGAGATTTCTTGTTGTCCGAGCGCAGCAGCACGTCCCCGGCGACCTCGGGGTGGGCGGCGAGGAACGCGGAGGCGAGGTCGTCCAGGGTGGTGACCCCGGCGGCTCCGCGGGCCTGGTCCACGGGGTCCACGAACCAGTCGGCGGGGACCGGGCTCACGGCCGACTCGGGCTCCGAGTCCTCGCGCCCGTCGATCCGGCGGCGTGCGGCCTCTCCCATGTCAGTCCTTCCGTCCCACGCGTTCGCTGTCTCGGTGCCCTCAACCAGCCCGGTTGACCCGGCCGGGATCGCGGACATCACGATCGGGCTCCCTCCGTGGGCCGGGTGGACCACCTAATTACACGTGTGTAAGTCCCGGCGAGTCAAGCCGAGTACCCTGGGGTTGCCCGGCTGCTCGGCGCGCCGTCCGCCCGGCAGCGTCACTGTCACTTACCCTAAGGAGTTTCTGCGTGGGACGCACACCGAGAGACCTGGACGAGGCACTGCGACAGCTTGCCGAGCGCCCCACCCCCGCGCTGGTCTGGCGCAGCGGCCCCGAGCGCGTGGAGCTCTCGGGGCGGGTGCTGGTCAACTGGGTCGAGAAGTCCGCGGGCCTGCTCGCCGACGAGCTGGACGTGGCCGCCGGGGACCTCGTGAGCATCTCCCCCGTGCCCCACTGGCGCCTCGTGGTCCTCGCGCTGGCCGCGCTGCGCGTGGGCGCCGCGGTGCGCTTCACGCACCACCCCGAACCGGACGCGGTGCTCCACGCGCACCTGGAGACCCGCCCGGACGACGACGCCGCCGCGCAGCTGCTGCTCGTCGTCGCCGAACCCGCGCTGGCGTTCTCGTGCGCCCGCCCCGTCCCGGACGGTTCCGTGGACTTCGCGGACGAGGTGCGGGCCATGCCCGACGTCTACTCGGGCTTCGAGACCCCCGATCCTGCCGCTGCGGCCCTGGACTCCGGCACCACGCACGGTGCGCTCGTCGGTGCCGCGCTGGCCGCCGCCCCGGAAGTCGCGGGCACCACGGTGCTGATCCCGCTGCACGACGGCTGGGGCGATGCCGAGCTGCTGCGCATGCTGGGCACCGTGGTCTCGGGCGAGGCGGTGCTGATCACCGCGGGCCCGGAGGACGCCTCGGCGGACGTGCTGGCGCAGGAACGGGCCACCACCGCCTGAGCCCGCGCCTCGCGCGCGGTGGCGGACCGGCGGGCCCCGCGACGGTGAGGACGCGCGATCGGAAGGTGGCGCTCAGGAGGCGCGGCGGACGTCGTCGTCCGTGGGATCCGTGTCCGGGGCGGGGCCGGAACCGCCCGGACGCCCGTGCTGGGAGCCGTGGTGGGCGGAGTCCGGATGGACCACCGGCATCTGGCCCGTGATGAACGCGAACTCCTCGTCCGGGCTGTCCGCGAACTCGGGGTCCGCGTCCAGCTTGGTGCTGAACACCCAGAAGCGGTAGGCGAAGTAGCGGAACACCGTGCCCAGGATGGTGCCGATGATCGTGCCGGAGACGAAGGACGCCGTGGCGGAGGTCAGGCCCAGGACGTAGTAGCTGACCCCGAGGCAGCCGAGCTCGATGGCCATGCCGATCCCGTTGGCCACGAGGAACTGCACGAGCTCCTTCTTCTTGTCGTCCTGGCGCTTGTCCCGGAACGTCCACATCCTGTTGGCCACCCACGAGAAGATGATGGCCACCACCGTGGCCACGACCTTGGCCTTGATGTGGCTGTCCGCGAAGTAGGGGGTGTGCATGAGCAGCCACACCAGGCTCGCGTTGATCACGAACGCCGCCGCACCCACCAGACCGAACTTGGTGAGCTCTTTGACGAACAGTTCCCACAGCGCGTGCGCGCGGTCAGCCAGGTTGCTCAAGGATTCGTTCTCACTCTGCTCGTCGGGGACGGTGCATCCGGGCGGGCCCGGCACGGTGTCGCGGCTCGCGGGACGCCCCGGTGGACACCGGGCGATGGTGTGCATCGTACTCCGACATGACTGGGCATCGGCTGGGACGATAGCCTGATGCGGTGAATCCTTCCCTTACCGGTCCTGTCGTCGGCGTCGTGGGAGGCGGGCAGCTCGCCCGCATGATGGCCCCCGCCGCCACCGCTCTCGGCGTGGAGCTGCGCGTGCTGGCGGAGGGCCCGGACACCAGTGCCGCGGCCGCCGTGGCCACCGCACCCACGGGCGATTACACCGACCTCGAGGCCCTGCGGCACTTCGCCGCGGACGTGGACGTGCTCACCTTCGACCACGAGCACGTGCCCACCGAGCACCTCGAGGCGCTCGAGGCCCAGGGGGTCGCGGTGCGCCCGGGCCCCGCGGCCCTGCAGCACGCCCAGGACAAGCTGGTGATGCGCCGGGCGGTGCAGCGGCTAGGTCTGCCCAATCCCCACTGGGCCGAGGTGCACTCCCCCGAGGAGCTCGTGACCTTCGGCGAGCGCGTGGGCTGGCCCGTGGTGCTCAAGACCCCCCGGGGCGGCTACGACGGCAAGGGCGTGCTGCGCGTCGTGACGCCGCAGGACGCCTCCCGCGGCACGGCCGCCGAGTGGTTTGCGCGCAGCGCGGCCGCGGGTGGTCAGGGTCTGCTCGCGGAGGAAGCTGTGGCCTTCAGTCGCGAGTTGTCCGCCATGGTGGCCCGCCGCCCCTCCGGGGAGACCGTGGCGTGGCCCGTGGTGGAGTCCATCCAGGTGGACGGCGTGTGCGACGAGGTGATCGCCCCCGCCCCCGGTCTCGACCCCGGTGTGGCTGCCGCGGCCCGGGACGCCGCCGTGCAGCTGGCCGAGGAGCTCGGGGTCACCGGGGTGATGGCCATGGAGCTGTTCGAGACCCCGGACACGGACACGGGCTTCGCGGTCAACGAGCTCGCCATGCGACCCCACAACTCCGGGCACTGGAGCATGGACGGTTCCGTGACAGGGCAGTTCGAGCAGCACCTGCGCGCGGTGCTCGACTGGCCGCTGGGCGCCACGGACCCGGTGGCGGGCGCGGCCGTGATGAAGAACGTGCTGGGCGGGGCCAACGAGGACCTCTTCGCGGCGTACCCCGAGGCCATGGCCGCCGAGCCGCGCGCCAAGATCCACACGTACGGCAAGGCCGTGCGCCCCGGCCGCAAGGTCGGCCACGTCAACGCCGTGGGGGGCTCCCACGAGGTCGAGGCCCTGCGGCGGATTGCCGCCCGGGCGGCGTCGACCCTGCGCGAGGGCGGGTCCGTGCCGCGCTGCCCCGACCTGAACCCGCGACCGGTGGACGCGCCGTGGGGTGCGGTCCCGGACGCCCAGAACGAGGCGCCCCTGGTGGGCCTCGTCATGGGCTCCGACTCGGACTGGGCCACGATGTCCGCCGCCGCGGAGGCCCTCGAGGAGCTCGGCATCCCCTACGAGGCGGACGTGGTCTCCGCGCACCGCATGCCCACCGAGATGCTCGAGTACGGGCGCACCGCCCACGAGCGGGGGCTGCGCGTGGTGATCGCCGGGGCCGGGGGTGCCGCGCACCTGCCCGGGATGCTCGCGTCCGTGACCCCGCTGCCCGTGATTGGCGTGCCGGTGGCCCTGAAGACCCTGGACGGCATGGACTCCCTGCTCTCCATCGTGCAGATGCCCGCTGGCGTGCCCGTGGCCACGGTGTCAGTCAACGGCGCGCGCAACGCGGGCCTGCTGGCCGCGCGCGTGCTCGGCTCCGCCCCGGACGTCGGCGGCGAGCAGCTGCGGGAGCGGCTGCAGGACTTCGCGGCGGAGCTCGCCGAGACCGCGCACCGCAAGGGCGACTCGCTGCGGGACACCGTGGCCCGCGGGGCCTCGTCCGGACGGTGACGCCGCGGTATCGGTCCGCGCGCACGGACCGGGGCGCCCGGCTGTCCAGGCGCTGAGTCCGCCCGCGCCGGGCGCCGACGAACCCCACGTGCTGCCCGCACGGACGGAGGACCTGGATCCGCGCGCGCGGAGCGCCGTTCCACGTGCTGATCGCGGGGCGCCGTTGCGCGAGAGTCCGGCCGCGCCCCCTGCCCCGACTCCCCTGCCCCGGGCGTGTCGGCGGGGATCCAGGTGAACAGGGCACAATGGGCGCGTCGGAGTCCGCCCCCGCAGCACCGGACCCCGATCCGGCGGGCCGCTCCCACGGCCCCGCCGGCGCACCGACTTCCCCTCCCGCTCGGAGTTTCACGTGAACGGATCGACCGACCGCCCCGACGGCGCTGACGCGCACCCCACGGCCACCCGGGCCTACGAGGAGGTGCCCGCGGGCGCCCCGTCCCGGGACACCCCGCCACCGGACCCGCAGCCCGGGGACGACTCCCCGCACCCGGCGGGAGCCACCGCGGCGCGCGACCCCGAGGACGGACCGCGACGGACCCGCTCGCGCGTGGGCGACCCCCTCTCGAGCCCCCGCTTCGCGGCACCCGCGACCCGCACCAGGCGGGCGTGGTGGCTGCTGGGCGCCACGCTGCTGGTCCCCGGCTCGGCGCAGCTCGTCGCGGGCCGGCGGGGCCTCGGGCGGATCGCGGTGCGCGTGACCGCCGTGGTGTGGGCCCTGCTCGTGGCCGCGCTGCTGCTGTTCTTCGTGTGGCGCACCGCCCTGGTGTGGCTGCTCACCAACTCCGTGACCAGCGCGCTGCTCATGTACGGGCTCGTGGCGCTGGCCATCGGGTGGGTGCTGCTGTGGTTCGACACCCTGCGGCTCATCCGCCCCGGGATGCTCAGCACACCGGTCCGCAGGGCCGTGGTGATCGTGACCGTGCTGGCCATGCTCGTCACGGGCGGCGGGCTGGGCTACGCGGCGCACGTGGTGTCCGTGGCCCGCCACGCGGTGTCCGGGATATTCGGCGGCGGCATGCCGTTCGCGCCGTCCGAGGGCCGGTACAACATCCTGCTCATGGGCGGGGACGCCGGCGCGGACCGCGAGGGTCGGCGCCCGGACTCCATGACCGTGCTCAGCATCGACGCCTCCTCCGGGCAGACCGTGACGGTCTCCATCCCCCGCAACCTGCAGAACGTCCCCTTTCCCTCGGACTCCCCCATGCACGGGGTGTACCCGGAGGGGTTCAACTGTGGGGACGAGTGCATCATGAACGCCATCTACACGGACGTGATGCAGAACCACAAGGACCTCTACGGGGGTGTGGAGGATCCCGGCGCGCAGGCCACCAAGGAGGCCGCGGAGGGCGTCACGGGGCTGAAGATCCAGGCGTATGCGCTCATCGACATGGACGGCTTCGAGGCCTTCGTGGACGCCATGGGCGGCATCGACCTCACGGTGGGCGGGCGCGTGCCCATCGGCGGCGGCACCAACCTGGACACCGGGGAGAAGAACCCGATCCTGGGCTGGATCGAACCGGGCACCCAGCACATGGACGGCTACCACGCCCTCTGGTACGCCCGTTCCCGCGAGGGCGCCACGGACTACGACCGCCAGGCGCGCCAGCGCTGCGTGCAGGCCGCGATGCTCGCGCAGCTGGACCCGATCACCGTGGTCACCAAGTTCGACGACCTCGCAAGCTCCGGCCAGCAGATCCTCGAGACGGACATCCCGCAGTCCTCGATCGGGGCGATGGTCACGGTGGCCACGAAGGCCCAGCGCCACGAGCTGCAGTCCTACGCGGCGGGCCCGCCGTACTACGACCAGTCCTTCCCCACCTACCCCGACTACGCGCAGTTCCAGTCGGACCTCGCGGGTGTGCTGGAGAAGGCCAACGGCGACGACGCCCAGGCCGGTGCGCGCGGCGGCACCGCGTCGTCGTCGTCCCCCGCACCTCCCGACGCCGCCGGGGCGCCCGCCGCGCGCGGGGTCTCCGTGATCGGCGGCGGGCCGGGCGTCGGCACCGCGGCCGTGGTGCCCGCGGGCCTGAAGGTCCCCGCACAGGAGGAGCTGTCCCCGAACGGAACGTGCTCCGTTCCCCAGTGACGCGCCCCCGGGGTGGTGTCCACCGGCACGCGCCCGGCCGCGCGTGACCCGGATCCCAGCGGGACGGGACGGGCTCATCGGTACAGTGGGGGCGTGGCGAATATCCTGCAGTCCCCCGAGTGGGCACAGTTCCAAGAGAGCATCGGACACCGGGTCGTCCAGGCGGAGGGCCCGGGGTGGCGCTACCTGGCGACCGTGGAGGGCGGGCGCACCGGGCGGTACCTGTACTGCCCGTACGGTCCGGAGGCCGAGACCCCCCAGGCCTTCGACCTCGCGCTGGCGGACCTCGTGGCGCAGGCGAAGGCCCACCGCTGCTGGTTCGTGCGCGTGGAGCCCGTCAACGGCCACACGGTGGACGGGCTCGAGACCCCGGAGGCGTCCCTCGTGCGCCGCGGCATGAAGCGGGCGCCGCGGCAGGTCCAGCCCGGTCACACCCAGCTCATCGACCTGCGCAGGGACCCCAAGGACCTGCTCAAGGACATGAAGTCCACCAACCGCAACCTCTACCGCAACATCCACAAGAAGGGTGTGCGGATCGAGCGCTCTGAGGACCCCGCGGACGTCCGGCACCTGCTGCGCTTCCTGGACGAGACCGCAGCACGGCGCAACTTCAACCGCCAGCAGGACGACTACCTGCGGGCCGCCGCGGAGTCCCTCATGCCCGCGGGCGCGGCGAGCCTGTACCTCGCCACGCTGGACGGCGAGCCCATTGCCGCGTCCCTGGTCTACGACTCCGAGGACACCCGCACGTACGCGCACGCCGCCATGGACCAGGAGCACCGCAGGCTCTCGGCCGGGATCCCCCTGGTGGTGACCATGATCATGGACGCCCGGGAGAAGGGGCTCACGTGGTTCGACCTCTTCGGCACCGCCCCCGAGGGCGCGGGACCGGAGCACGAGTGGTACGGCTTCACGTCCTTCAAGAAGTCCTTCGGCGGCGAACCCGTGGCCTATCCCGGCACGTGGGACCTGCCCGTCTCCCGCGCGGGCTACGCGGCCTACAGCGGTGTCCGCGCGGCCCGCGAGGCCGTGGGCACGGCACGGGGCAAACTGCGGGAGCTGCGCGAGCGGAGGGCCGCGGCGTGACGCGCACGGCACTGGTCACGGGGGCCACCGGGGGCATCGGCCGGGCGTTCACCCGGGCCCTGCACCACCGCGGGTGGTCGCTCGTGCTCACGGGCCGCAGCCCCGAGAAGCTCACGGCACTGTCCGAGGAGCTCACGGGCGGCGCCGCCCGCACCGTGGCCGCGGACCTCGGCACGCAGGACGGCATCGATGCCCTCGTGGCCGTGCTGGAGAGCACTCCCGTGGACCTGCTGGTGAACAACGCCGGGTTCGGGACCCACGGTGAGTTCGCGGCGGCGGACCTGGACCGGGAGCTCGAGGAGCTCACCGTGAACGTCCGCGCGCTCATGACCCTGACCCACGCCGCGCTGCGCTCGATGACTGCGACCCGCAGCGGCGCGATCGTGAACATCGCGTCCGTGGCGGGCTTCCAGCCGCTGCCGTCGATGGCCACCTACAGCGCGTCCAAGGCGTTCGTGGACCGGTTCTCGCTCGCCGTGGGTGTGGAGGCACGTCCGCACGGCGTTCGGGTGCTCAGCGTGAATCCCGGGCCGGTGGACACGGACTTCTTCGCGGTCGCGGACGCCTCCGCGATCGACCTGGGCCGCTCGGCGGACCCGGCGGACCTCGTTGCCGCCACGCTCGACGCTGTGGACCGCGGCCGTTCCCGGATCGTGTTCCCGCGGGCCTACCACGTGCTGGACCGCGTGGCGGGGCTGCTTCCCCCGTCCCTCACCGCGCGCGTGGCCAACCTGGTGTCCGGGCGCTCCTGATCCGCCCCGGGCGCGCCGACCACCGGAGGGCGCGCTCCCGGCTGATGGAGCCCGTCTGATGGACCTCGACTGATGCCGTACCGACTGGGCGGGCCGCGGGTGGCTCGGCTACCAGCGGGCGGCGTCCCGCACCGCGGCGCGGCCCTCGGCCACCGCCCGGCGCAGCAGCGCCACGGACGGGTGCTCGCCGCGCGCACGGGCCGCATCGTCAGGTGCGCCGTCCCGGTGCCGGGGCTCCGACGCGGAGTCCGGAGGAGACGCCTGGCCGGTCGTACCGTCCGACTTCGCAGCCTGGGCCCCTCGACGGCCCCGAGCCTGCCTGCGGAACGGCGTCCGACGACGCCGCTCGCGCGCCTCGTCCCGCCCCTCGCCCGGACGCCCGCTCGACTCTGTGGTGTCGTCGTGCCGCACGAGGTCCGGATCCGCGTCGACCGCCGAGGCAATGGGCGTGACCGTGGCCAGGGACTCGTGCTCGCGGTTCTCGGGACCCTGCTCCCCCGGTGCAGCGGCCGGACGACCGTCCTCGCCCCCAGCCGCTGCGCGGGACCCGGCCGAGCGGCCGTCCCCGGCAGGACCGGGGTCGGTGGCGCGATCGACGGACGCCTCGGTGAGGGCGGTCCCGCGGGCGTGGCCCGAACCCGTGCCGACGGGCTCGGCGGCCTGCGTTCCCGTGGGCTGCACCGGGTGCTCGTGGGCGGCCACGTCGGCAGCCGCCGCGGCCGGGACGCCACCGGCGACGGGCGGGACCGCCGGGCCCTGAGGCGTCGTCGTACGACGGCGGCGGGAGCGCCGGGACGCACGGGAGACCGGCAGCAGCTCCTCCGGGGCCGCGCTCCTGGCCCGGCGGCCCAGGAAGCGGTGGCGCGCTTTCTCCGCGCGCCCGGCCACCTGGAACTCGCCCACCAGGGGGTACTCCCACGTGCCGAGCACCTCGTGGTCCTCGGTGGCCAGCTCGCGCAGCACCATGGGCTGCCCGGGCTGGTCGGGGTCCCCGGCGAGCACCTTGTGGACCTGGCGCTGCTGCAGCTGCACGAGCCCCGTGAGCAGCAGGGCGTCGTCCACGCCCAGCTGGCGGGCGCGGTCCGTGAAGCCGGAGCGGTAGATCATGGCGGACTCGCCCGTGTGCACGAACCAGAGGTAGCCCAGGGCGGTCTCGGCACCCTCGTCGGGGGTCTCCGTGGCCACCAGGAACACCGAGTTCTCCCCCACGGCGCGCAGCAGCTCGCGGATGTGCTGGGTGCGCAGGCCCACGTGGCTGAGATCCCGGTCCGAGGCGTTGACCCGCCGCACGCGGACCCCGGAGTCGCGCAGCCCGGCGCGGCAGCGCTGCAGAGTCTCGGAGGACAGCCTCTTGGACAGCTCGCCCTCGGTCTCCCCGAGGCGCACGAGCAGGTGGCGCGGGCCGGCCTCGCCCCGGCGCGGCCTGTCACGGCGCCGGTAGCCCGCGGCCTCGAGCTGCGCGGCGAGCTCCACGGTGGCGTGGGTGTCCGGGCTCACCCGCAGCACGGCGGCCCCGTGGGCGTCCCGGGCGTGGTCCTGCAGGGCGGCCAGCACCGCCACGAGCTCGCGGGGGTTCTTCACGTGCAGGGACTTGGCGTCCACCACCGTGTGGCGGTCCTCGGCGTGGACCAGCAGCTGGCCGTAGCCCACGGTCTGCTCGTCACGGTCCACCGCGACGCGCTCCACACCGACCCGCTCCCCGGTGAGCGCCTCGGCCTCACCGATGCCCCACAGCAGCTCGGGGTGCCCGCCCGTGACGCGCACCCGCGCGTCCCAGGTCTTGCGGTTGCCGCACGGGGACACGGTCAGCGCCACGGTGTTTCCTCTCCTCGGGCCCGATGCATCGGGGCCAGCATAGCGGCCGCACACGGACGCGCGTGCCCACCCGGGACGGGGTGGACACGCGCGCTCGTGTGCGGCGGGGCGGGCGGTGCTCAGCCGTTGAGCCGCTCGTACTTCTCCCACTTGCGGGCCAGGTGCTCGGCCTCGACCATGCGCACCGTGCCGGAGTGCGAGCGCATCACGATGGACTGGGTGGTGATGGTGCGGCCGCGGTAGCGCACGCCGCGCAGCAGGTCCCCGTCCGTGATGCCGGTGGCGGCGAAGAAGCAGTTGTCGGAGGTGACCAGCTCGTCCGTGGTGAGGATGCGGTCCACGTCCAGCCCGGCCTCGGCGGCCTTCTCCCGCTCGGCCTCGTCCGTGGGGGCCAGCCGGCCCTGGATCACGCCGCCGGTGGCCTTCACGGCGCACGCGGTCACGATGCCCTCCGGGGTGCCGCCGATACCCATCATGATGTCCACGCCGGTGCCCTCGCGGCACGCGGCGATCGCCCCGGCCACGTCCCCGTCCAGGATCATGCGGGTGCGCGCACCGGTGGCGCGGATCTCCTCCACGAGGCCCTGGTGGCGCGGGCGGTCCAGCACGCACACGGTCACCTGGTTGGGCTTCACGCCCTTGGCCTTGGCCACCAGGTGGATGTTCTGCTTCACGGGCAGGCGCAGGTCCACCATGTCCGCGGCCTCGGGGCCCACCACGAGCTTGTCCATGTAGAACACGGCGGAGGGGTCGAACATGGACCCGCCGTCCGCCACGGCGATCACCGCGAGCGCGTTGTTCATGCCCAGCGCGGTCAGCCGGGTGCCGTCGATGGGGTCCACGGCCACGTCCGAGGCCGGTCCGGCACCGCTGCCCACCTGTTCACCGTTGAACAGCATGGGGGCTTCGTCCTTCTCGCCCTCGCCGATCACCACGGTGCCGTTGAAGTCCACGGTGGAGAGGAACGAGCGCATGGCGTCCACCGCCGCGCCGTCCGCCCGGTTCTTGTCCCCGGCGCCCACCCAGTGCCCGCCCGCGATCGCGGCGGCCTCCGTGACGCGCACCAGTTCCAGTGCCAAGTTCCGGTCCGCCACATTTCCCGAACCCTGTTGGGTCGTCTCTGCCACGTTGTTCCTCACCTTCGAGTTTCGGCCGTGCCCCGGTCCGCCCGCTGCGGGGACCCGGGGGCACCACCACGGGTGTCCCCAGCATATCCCCGGCCCGCCCTGTTGGGCCGGTCCGCGCGGGCACGGCACAATGGAGCGTGTGAGTTCCTCTGCTTCCCGCCCCGGCCCGGGCCCCGACGACCCCCGTTCCGCGCACGCGGGCTCCCCCGACGACGACGCCGCACCCCGGCTCGATCCCGGGCGTCCCCTGGGCGACGGCGCGGGCGCGGCGCCCGAGGGCCCAGCGTCGGAGGCCCCGGCACCCGAGGGCCCCGCAGCCGAGGAGCCGGCACCCGAGGGCCCCGCATCGGTGGACCCCGGCGAGCAGGAGCAGCCCGTCCCGCGGCTGACGAGCAAGCAGGCCGCGCGGCTCAACGCCCCCATCCGGGGCATGGTGATCTCCATGGTGGTGCTGCTCCTGCTGCTGCTGCCGTTCCTGTGGCTGCAGCCCAAACCGGACGCCCAGCCCTACCGCGCGGATGTGGACGTGAGCCAGGAGGCCAAGTTCGCCGGGGACCAGGCCTCCTTCACGCCCGCGGACCCGCAGCTCGGGGACGGCTGGAGCGCCAACTACGCCAAGTGGACCGCCACGTCCCAGGACGGTGTGCCCCTGTGGAACGTGGGCTACCTCTCCCCCGACTACCACCTGGTGGACATGGTCCAGACCGCGGAGTCCAACCCCACGTGGCTCGCGCAGCGCACCGAGCTCATCCCGCAGACCGGACAGAAGACCGTGGACGGTGTCACGTGGCACCAGCACCACCGGGACGCGGACGGCAAGCAGGAGGAGTTCACCGCGTGGGTCGCGGACCTCAAGGACTCCACCGTGGTACTCACCGGCAAGGCCCCCGAGGCCGACTTCGAGCACGTAGCGGCCGCCCTGGCCCACTCCTGAACCGTTCTCCCGCGGTCCGGGTGCACGGGTGCTCCGCGGAATCCAGTGCCGCGCCGCCCGCGGTGACCCGGGTGCGGGTCTACCCTGGAACCGGCGCGCGCCGCAGCGGCGTGGCACCACCCCACCCGCCGAGCACCCTTGGAGTTCCAGCGTGAGCACTCACACCACCACCGCAGACCAGAGCCCCCGCACCCCGGTGGAGGCGTGGCACGCCCTGCAGGCCGGCAACGCCCGCTTCATCTCCGGGGACAAGCTGCACCCCCACCAGGACGCCCAGCGCCGCGAGAGCCTCGCGCAGTCCCAGAAGCCGTTCGCCGTGATCTTCGGCTGCTCGGACTCCCGGCTGGCCGCCGAGATCATCTTCGACCTGGGCCTCGGGGACGCCTTCGTGATCCGCACCGCCGGGCAGGTCATCGACAACGCCGTGCTGGGCTCCCTCGAGTTCGCGGTGGACGTGCTCGGCACGCCCCTGATCATGGTGCTCGGTCACGACTCGTGCGGTGCCGTGACGGCCACCCGCAACGCCGTGGAGTCCGGCGAGCTGCCCACCGGCTTCCAGCGCGACCTCGTGGAGCGCATCACCCCGTCCGTCCTGCAGGCCCGGCGCGCCGGGGACGCGGACCTGCAGGACATGGTGGTGGAGCACACCAAGCAGACCGCGGCGCGGATGCTGGACCAGTCCACTGTGATCTCCGGGGCCGTGGCCCGCGGGGACGCCGCCGTGATCGGCGTGTTCTACCACCTCGCGGACGGCAAGGCCGAGCTCGTCTACAGCGAGGACCCCCGGATCAGCTAGCCCCTCCGGGGTGGCGGGGCGCACCGCGTCCGGCGGCACCCGGAACGCAGGCGCGCCGGACGGCGGCGCACGGGAGCCAAGCACGCCTGACGGCGGCACGCGGGCGGGCGACGGCGCGGTGGCACCCGGGCGGCGTCGTCGTCCGTCATGCGGCCGTTCGGGCACCGGTGCGGCGGGCGCGCGGCGGCGCGGGTGCCTAAACTGGGGCCATGGCTGAAAACACCGAGTACCGCATCGAACACGACACCATGGGCGAGGTGCGCGTCCCCAAGAACGCGCTCTACCGTGCGCAGACGCAGCGCGCCGTGGAGAACTTCCCCATCTCCGGCACCACCCTGGAGCGCGAGCACATCAAGGCGCTCGCCCAGGTGAAGAAGGCCGCCGCCACCGCCAACGAGGAGCTGGGTGTGCTGGACACGCAGCGCGCACAGGCCATCCGGGACGCCGCGGACGCCGTGGCCTCCGGCGAGTACGACGCCGACTTCCCGATCGACGTGTTCCAGACCGGTTCGGGCACCTCCTCGAACATGAACACCAACGAGGTGCTCGCCACGCTCGCGTCCCGGGCCCTGGAGTCCGCCGGCGTTGAGGTCCACCCGAACGACCACGTCAACGCCTCGCAGTCCTCCAACGACGTGTTCCCCACGTCCGTGCACGTGGCCGTGACCAACGCGCTGATCAACGACCTCAAGCCGGCCATGGACGTGCTCGCCACCTCCCTGGAGAAGAAGGCCGCGGAGTTCAAGGACGTCGTGAAGTCCGGGCGCACCCACCTCATGGACGCAACCCCCGTGACCCTGGGCCAGGAGTTCGGCGGCTGGGCGGCACAGGTGCGCTACGGCATCGAGCGCATCGACGCCTCCCTGCCGCGCGTGGCCGAGGTCCCCCTGGGCGGCACCGCCGTGGGCACCGGCATCAACACCCCGAACGGCTTCTCCGCCCGCGTGATCGAGCTGCTCTCCGAGGAGACCGGTCTGCCCCTCACGGAGGCCCGCAACCACTTCGAGGCGCAGGCCAACCGCGACGGTCTGGTGGAGGCCTCCGGGCAGCTGCGCAACATCGCGTACTCGTACATGAAGATCATGAACGACATCCGCTGGATGGGTTCCGGGCCGAACACCGGTCTGGGTGAGCTGCACATCCCCGACCTGCAGCCGGGCTCCTCGATCATGCCGGGCAAGGTCAACCCCGTGATCTGCGAGGCGACCATCCAGGTGGCCGCCCAGGTGATCGGCAACGACACCACGGTGGCGCTGTCCTCCACGAACGGCGCGTTCGAGCTCAACGTGGGCATCCCCGTGATGGCCGCGAACCTGCTCGAGTCCATCCGCCTGCTCGCCAACTCCTCCCGCGTGGCCGCGGAGAAGATGGTGGACGGGCTGCAGGCCAACGAGGAGCGCTGCCGCTTCCTGGCCGAGGCCTCCCCCTCGATCGTGACCCCGCTGAACAAGGCCATCGGCTACGAGGCCGCCGCGAAGATCGCCAAGCACGCCGTGGCCAACAAGGTCACCGTGCGCGAGGCGACCATCGAGCTCGGCTACGTGGACGGCGAGAAGCTCACCGAGGAGCAGCTCGACAAGGCGCTGGACGTCACCACCATGACGGGCAACCACTGAGCGACCGACTGACCGTCGCCCGCGCGTGACAGGACCCGGCCTCCCCTCGAGGGTGGCCGGGTCCTTCCGTTCCCGGCCCGGGGACCGCGCGCCGGTCCCGGTTCGCACCGCGCGGACCACGCCACGGGGGCCGGGTCCGCGCACCCGGCCCCCGCCCGTCCGGCGCGGGACCTGGGTGCTGCGGGGCCCTCGTGGGACGTCCCACGCGCGCCTGTTCCGTTGCCCACAGATCTTTTCGGCCGCAAGGACCCGGGGCTACCCTGGATGGCAGAGACATTCGCGATGCCCGCCCGGGTGCTCCCGCGGCGGGCCGTTCCCCCGAGGAGACAGTGTGAAACTTGCAGAGCAGATCGTCCAGCAGCTCGTGGAAGCAGGTGTGGAGCGCATCTACGGCGTGGTGGGCGACAGCCTGAACCCCATCGTGGACGCCGTGCGCCGCACCGGCGGCTCCGCCAAGGGTGGGATCGACTGGGTGCACGTGCGCCACGAGGAGGCCGGTGCGTTCGCAGCGAGCGCCGAGGCTCAGCTGACCGGCAAGCTCGCCGTGTGCGCGGGCTCGTGCGGGCCGGGCAACCTGCACCTGATCAACGGGCTCTACGACGCCAACCGCTCCGGTGCGCCCGTGCTGGCGATCGCCTCCCACATCCCCTCGCAGTACATCGGCTCCGAGTACTTCCAGGAGACCCACCCGGACCGAATCTTCACCGAGTGCTCCGTGTACTCGGAGCTGGTGAGCACCCCACAGCAGTGCCCCGCCGTGGTGAGCTCCGCGATCCAGTTCGCCGTGACCAGCCCGGGCGTCTCCGTGGTCACGCTGCCGGGCGATCTCGCGGACTCGGACGCCGCCGTGGAAGCCCGGCCGTTCGCCGTGCCGGCACCGAGCGCCGTCGTCCCCTCCGACGAGACGGTCGAGCGCATGGCGCAGGCTCTGAACTCGGCCAAGAAGGTCGCGATCTTCGCGGGCATCGGCGTAGCAGGAGCCCACGACGAGGTGATCGCCCTCGCGGACACCCTCAAGGCCCCCGTGGGCCACTCGCTGCGCGGCAAGGACCAGATCCAGTACGACAACCCGTTCGACGTGGGCATGACCGGGCTGCTGGGCTACGGCGCCGCGGCGGAGGGGCTGCACGACGCGGACGTGATGGTCATGCTCGGCACGGACTTCCCGTACGACCAGTTCCTCCCGGACGTCACCACCATCCAGGTGGACACCGATCCCACCGTGATCGGGCGCCGGACCGGCGTGGACATCCCCGTGCACGGTGACGTGAAGTCCACGATCCTCAAGCTGCTGCCCGAGCTCACGGTCAAGTCCAACCGCTCGTTCCTCGACAAGACCCTGGCCAAGCACGACAAGCTCATGAACAAGGCCGTGGGTGCGTACACCCGCAAGGTCGAGAAGATCACGCCCATCCACCCCGAGTACGCCGCGTCCATCCTGGACCAGGTGGCCGCCGAGGACGCCGTGTTCACCGCGGACACCGGCATGTGCAACGTGTGGAGCGCCCGCTACATCAACCCGCTCGGCACTCGTCGCATCCTGGGCTCCTACCTGCACGGGTCCATGGCCAACGCCCTGCCGCAGGCGATCGGCGCGCAGCTGGCCGAACCGGGCCGCCAGGTCATCTCGATGTCGGGCGACGGCGGGCTCTCCATGCTGATGGGCGAGCTGTTGACGCTGGCGACCTACAACCTGCCCGTGACCGTGGTGGTGTTCAACAACTCCACGCTGGGCATGGTCAAGCTGGAGATGCTCGTGGACGGGCTACCGGATTTCGGTGTGGACGTGCCCCAGGCGAACTACGCGCAGATCGCCACCGCCATGGGCATGCAGGGCATCCGGGTGGAGAAGCCCAAGGACCTCGAGTCCGCGTTCACCACCGCGCTCGCCCACCAGGGCCCGTCCGTGGTGGAGGTCATCACCGACCCCAACGCCCTGTCCATCCCCCCGGAGATCAAGAAGGACCAGGTCTTCGGCTTCGCCACCGCGATGTCCCGCATCGTGCTCAACCGCGGCGCCGGCGAGGCCGTCTCCATGGCCCGCTCCAACCTGCGCAACATCCCGCGCGGCTGATCGCCGGGCCCGGTCCGGACCATGCACTGACGACGCCGCGGGGCCGCCCCCGCGGCGTCGTCGCGTGTCCGGGCGCGGGCTCAGCTCTCGAAGCCGGTGCGCCCCGTGAAATCCAGCGCGGCCCGCAGCCGCTGCGCCTGGTGCTCGGGCATCTCGGGCAGCGCGTCCACCGGGTACCAGCCCACCTCGAGGGACTCATCGTCCGCGACCCGTGCCTCCCCGCCCACGTAGCTGCACAGGAAGGTGTGGTCCAGGAACTGGCAGCGGTCCCCGTTGGGGAACTGCACCACGTCTCCGGCCTTGACCCGCACCAGGGCGTCCACGGTGATCTCCACACTGGTCTCCTCGAGGCACTCCCGGCGGGCGGCCACACCGGGGTCCTCCCCCGGTTCCACGATGCCCGTGACGAGCCCCCAGCTGCCGTTGTCCGCACGCCGCCCGAGCAGCACGCGGCCCTCGTGCAGCACCACGGCGGTACAGCCCGGCAGCCACAGCAGCTCGTGGCCGATCCTGGTGCGAAGGCTCTGGATGAACTGCGGTGTTGCCATGGTGCGGTCTCCTGGGGCGGGGCGGGTGGTCAGGCGAATGCCACGACACCCAAGCTTCCCACGATCATGAAGGGCCCCAGGGGGATCCGGCTCCTTGCGTCCGCGGCGCGAGCCAGCAGCAGCACCGCGCAGAACAGGCCGGCCAGCACGAACGTGGCGGCCAGGGCCAGCACCGTGTGCGTCACGGAGGAGAACCCTGTGAGAATCCCGAGCACACCGGCGAGGCGCACGTCCCCGAGTCCCATGCCCGCCGGGTGCAGCAGCCGCAGCACGAGGAACAGCCCGCCCATGATCACCAGCCCCCACAGCATCCACCACAGCCGGTCGGAGTCGTGGGCGAGCAGCGCGGCAGCACCGAGCAGCAGCGCGGTCACCGGGTAGAGCGGGCGGACCACGGTTCCGGGCAGGCGGTGCTCCCGGATGTCGGTGGCGGCGAGCCACACTCCGGAGCACGCGAGCACCAGAACGGCCAGCGCGCACATCACCGCCGCGAGCTGCGCGCTGAATGCCGCCTGCTGCAGGTGATCCCCCACGAACCCCCCGATGCCCGCCGCGTTGGGCTGCATCATGTGCTCATCGTAGGCACCGCCCGCCCGGGAGCGCCCTGTGTTGCGGGGCCTGTGGAGGGGCGCTCCCTAGACTGGGGCCATGACCGCCGCTTGGCAGAACGGCCCCGCCCACGTCACCGCCGAGGACTTCGCGGCCCTGTGCCGCTCCTCCCCGTGGCGCTGGGACACCCTGCGCTTCACGCTGCACTGGACGGGCACGGGGGCTGCGGAGCCTGCCGAGCCGGTGCGCGCGTGGCTGCGCCGCCCCTCGGACCTGCGGGTCGAGACCCTCGACGGCGAGCCCCTGTACACCACCACGTCTTTGGAGCGCTCCCGGGACGACTTCTACGTGGCGGACACGCCCCGCTCGTGGCTGCTGCCGCCGGCCCTGGTGGCTCCCGTCTACGACGACCGCGCCCTCGTGACCCGCCGCCCGGAGGCCGCCTACGGCGATCCGGTCTTCGCCGGGGGCCGCTGGCAGGCGATCCTGGACCCCGTGGAGTGCGCGGGGTCCGCCCCCGCTCCCCCGTACCTGCCCGAGCAGCGCCCGGCGGTGCTGCGGGACGTCGCGGTGGACACGTTCGCGGGACGGCCCGTGTGGTGCGCCACTGTGCATCCCGCCGCCCGCTACCGACCCGTCACACCCGGGCACCCGCTGGCACCGGGCCCCACGCGTCTGGCCGTGGACACCGCCACCGGGGTGTGCGTGTCCTCCCGCGTGCTCGGCGGACCGCTCGCCGGGCAGGGCCACCGGCTCGTGGTCGAGGGAGTGGACGAGTACATGCTGGACGACCTCTTCACCCGCGAGGACTTCGACCTCACGGACGTCTCGCGCCACGTCCCCTGGCCCGTGGCCGCCTCTTAGCGGCACGGCACCTCCGGTCCCACGTGCGATCCCGCCGCCGCGGGGACGCCGTGGGTGCGCCGCCCCGTCACACCGGACCGGGCGGCGTCGTCCCCCGCCCGACGCCGCCGTGACCGCGCGTGCGCGGGCGGCCTCACACGGCGTGGCGCTCCAGGACGTCCGTGACGAGCGCGGCGATGGGCGAGCGCTCCGAGCGGGTGAGGGTCACGTGGCCGAACAGCGGCTGGCCCTTGAGCGCCTCGACCACCGCCATGATGCCGTCGTGGCGGCCCACCCGCAGGTTGTCCCGCTGGGCGACGTCGTGGGTGAGCACCACCTTGGAGTTCTGCCCGATCCGGGACAGCGCCGTGAGCAGCACGTTGCGCTCGAGGGACTGGGCCTCGTCCACGATCACCCACGCGTCGTGCAGCGAGCGTCCGCGGATGTGCGTCAGGGGCAGCACCTCGAGCATCCCGCGCGCCACGACGTCGTCCACGACCGCAGGTGAGACCACGGCGGAGAGGGTGTCGAAGACCGCCTGGCCCCACGGGTTCATCTTCTCCTCCTCGGTGCCGGGCAGGTAGCCGAGGTCCTGGCCGCCCACCGCGTAGAGGGGGCGGAACACCATGATCCGGCGGTGCTCACGGCGTTCCAGAACGGCGTCGAGCCCGGCGCACAGCGCGAGCGCGGACTTGCCCGTTCCCGCGCGTCCACCCAGGGACACGATGCCCACGGAGGGGTCCAGCAGCAGGTCGATCGCCAGGCGCTGCTCGGCCGAGCGGCCCTGCACCCCGAACACGTCCTTGTCCGCGGCCACGAGGCGTGCCGCACCGTCCCGCTGCACGCGCGCGAGCGCGCTGCCGGCCGTGGAGCGCACCACGAGCCCCGTGTTCACGGGCAGCTCCCGGGCCCCGGGCACCTCGGCGCGCCCGTCCAGGTAGAGCTCGGAGACGACGCCGTCGGGCACGTCCAGCTGGGCCACGCCCGTGTACTCGTCGTCACCGCCCAGCCACTCGGCGCGGTACTCGTCCGCGGCGAGTCCCAGGGCCGAGGCCTTGACGCGCATCGGGAGGTCCTTGGAGACCACGCACACGTCGTGGCCCTCCTGCGCGAGGTTCGCGGCCACGGAGAGGATGCGTGAGTCGTTGTCCTTGAGCCGGAAGCTCTGGGGCAGCACGGTGTCTGCCACGTGGTTCAGCTCCACCGTGAGGCTCCCGCCGCCCGGCAGCTGGAGGGGGCGGTCCAGCCCGCCGTGGGTCACCCGCAGCTCGTCCAGCAGTCGCAGGGCCGCGCGGGCGAAGTACCCGAGGTCTGGGTCGTGGCGCTTGGCCTCCAGCTCGGTGACCACCACCAGGGGCACCACCACCGTGTGCTCGGCGAAGCGCAGCAGCGCGCGGGGGTCCGAGAGCAGCACGGAGGTGTCGACCACGTAGCTGCGCACGCTCGTCCCGGCGCCCGTCGCGGCACCGTGACCCGACGACGACGCTGCACCGCCGGTGCGCTCGCCCGTCCCCGTCCGCTCTGCTCCCGGCGCACCCGCGGCTGCCTCCCCCGGCTGCCCGGGCTCCGTGGCGGGGTGCGCCGGTGCGGAGGACGCGGGCTCCGCGTCGGTGGGGCTCGTGCCCGGTGCCTCGGTGGTGCAGCGGACGAGTGCCACGGGGGTCTCGGTGCTCATGGGGGCCTCTTCACACGGGTCGCGCCGGCAGTCGCCGGACGCCGCCCACGCTAGGAGCACCGTTCGAGGTGCAGGCTCCCCCGCGGTGAACGCCGCGTGAACATCACCCGTGGATCCGCCACCGCGCGGCCCTCCCCCGGGCACCCGGGTGAACGGAGGGCCTCCCCGTGTGATCTCCGCCCTCAGCCCCCGAAGCGCCGGTGCCGGCGGGCGTAGTCGCGCAGCGCCCGCAGGAAGTCCACGCGGCGGAAGTCCGGCCACAGGGCCTCGCAGAAGTAGAACTCGCTGTACGCGGACTGCCACATGAGGAACCCGGAGAGCCGCTGCTCACCGGAGGTGCGGATCAGCAGGTCCGGATCCGGCTGGCCGCGGGTGTAGAGGTGCTCGGAGATGTCCTCGACGCTCAGCGAGCGGGCCACCTGCGCGAGGGACTCCCCGCGGGCGTCTGCGTCCGCGAGCACCTCCCGGGCGGCGTCCACGATCTCCTGGCGCCCTCCGTAACCCACGGCGATGTTCAGGTGCGGGCCGGGGTTGGAGACCGTGCGGCGCACGCTGCACGCGACCTGCTCCTGCAGGGCCTCGGGCAGCGTGGCCAGTGCACCCACGGCCTGGATGCGGCACAGCCCCTCGTCCTGGAGCTGGCGCATGAGGTCCGTGATGATCTCCAGCAGCGCCGTGAGCTCCTCCGCCGGGCGGTTGAGGTTCTCGGTGGAGAGCACGTAGAGGGTGACCACCTGGATGTCGAGCTCGTGGCACCAGCGCAGGAACTCCACGATCTTCCGGGCCCCGGCGCGGTGGCCCTCCTCGGTGGTGGCGCCGAACTGCTTGGCCCACCGGCGGTTGCCGTCCACGAGCACGCCCACGTGGTGCGGCAGCTCGTGCGGGTCCAGGGTGCGAGCCAGGCGGTGCTCGTAGAAGGAGTACAGCAGACGGGGGAGCTTCACAGGTGCCCAAACCCCCTGGATCGACTCGGCCAACGCGGATTCACACCGTCTAAACTACCCGTAGGTCAAGCGCAATCCAGCAGCGCCTCATCGCCCCGGCCCCGGCCGGGGCAGTCACGGAAGGCAGGGGAACCGATCATGCGAGACGATCGCGCGACCACGTCCAGGACGGCCACGCCACCCACGGTGGTGCGCCACACCCGCAGCGGTCCGCTCACCGTGGAGAAGAAGCCCGCGTGGCGGGGCTGGATCCACGCCGGTTTCAGCCCGTTCGCCATCGCCATGGGGGTGGTGGCCATCGTGCTCGCACCCACCGTGCAGCTGCGGCTCGCGTGCGTGGTCTACACGATCACCGCGGTGATGCTCTTCGGCACCTCCGCGGTCTACCACCGCTTCTACTGGGGTACCCGCATGAACGCGGTGCTGCGCCGGATGGACCACTCGAACATCGCGCTGATCATCGCGGGGACGTACACGCCCCTGGCGGTGGCGTTCCTGCCCAGCGGCCGGGCCACGGTGCTGCTCGCGGTGATCTGGTCCCTCGGGGCACTGCTGGTGGTCTTCCGGGTGTTCTGGCTCGGGGCCCCGCGCTGGCTCTACACCCCGCTCTACGTGGTCATGGGGTGCCTGGCCCTGCTGTACCTGCCCGCGTTCTTCGCGGTCAACGTGCCGGCCACGGTCCTGCTGATCTGCGGCGGCGCCGCCTACATCGCGGGCGCGGTGTTCTACGCCACCAAGTGGCCCCGGCTGCTGCCCGCGACCTTCAGCTTCCACGAGGTCTTCCACGCGTGCACGATCGTGGGCTTCGTGTGCCACTACATCTCGATCATGCTGGCCATGTTCGCCTCGTGAGCGGGCCCCGGCCGCGCGACCCCCGCACGACCGGTCCGGACGCCGCTCGGAGCGTCGCACCGCCCGCGCCGGTCATCGCTCGTGGGGAGCCGTTCCCCGTCGGGGCGTGAGCCGCTGTCCGCCGTTGCCGGGCCGTCCGGGACCGGGCCTCACCCGCGGCGGGCTCCCGACCGGGCCGCCAGCTCGGCCACCGAGTGCACGGGGAGCTCGCACCGCCCGTCCCGGCACCGCCACACCGTGAACCCCGCGGTGCCGGTGGCCGGAACCCCGTAGGGCGCCACGGCACCGTCCAGCACGAGCGTGTCCAGCACACGCTCCGCGCCCAGGACGTCCAGCACCTCGCGCCACTGCCCGGGTGAGGCGTCCACGACCTCCAGCAGCTCGGGGGCCCGCGTGCAGCTCAGCACCGCAGAGACCATCCCGCCCGCGGCGGTGGGCGCCTTGAGCACCACCCCCGTGGCCCACGAGGTCACCAGCTCCGTGATCTCCCGGCTCGGGCGCCCTCCCGTCTCCGGCCGGGACAGCTCCGCGATCCAGCGCGCGAGCACCGAGGCGCCGGACGCGGCGACGTCGTCGAACGGCTCGGCGCGCCCCGTGGCCCCGGCGGCCTCGAGCGTGGGGTCGAGGGCGGCGTCGTCGTGCACGGTTCCGTCGCGCACGAACCGGGCCACGGCCGTGTCCGCGAGCGCCACGCTGCGCTCGTACCACACGCCGCGCCCCGTGGCCCGGCCCAGCGCGAGCAGCCCGGCGCCCAGGAACGCGTAGTCCTCCAGCCGCCCCTCGTGGGGGTCCACGACGCCGCCGCGCGAGGTCCGCGCAAGGGTCCCGTCCTCGGGATCCCGGTGCCGCTGCCACAGGAACTCGGCGGCCGTCTCGGCGCTCTCGAGCCACTGCGGGTGCTCGAGCAGCACCGCGGCCTCCGCGAGCGCGGTCAGTGCCATGCCGTTCCACGCCGTGACCACCTTGTCGTCGCGGTGCGGCGCGGTGCGCTCCAGCCGACGGTCCCAGAGGGTGCGGCGCAGACTCTCGTCCAGGATGCCCGTGACGGCGCCGGCCTCGCCCCACGCCGCAGTGACGGGCCCCGGACCCGCGCTCCGATCCTCTCCCCCGGTGCCCGCCGACCCGCGGGAGAACGTGTAGTAGGCGCCCTCGCGTTCGGCCCCGGGGTCGTGCGGGGAGGGATCGCTGTCCGCGTCCAGCGAGGCCGCGAAGGCCCCCTCCGGGGTGGTCATCTCCCGCTGCAGCCATGCCACGAGGGCCGTGGCCGCGTGCCGGTATCGGGCCGCCCGGGCGGTGTCCGTGCCCGCGCGCTCCAGCAGCTCCACCGTGCGCGCCAGCACCCGCAGCAGCTGGGCGTTGTCGTAGAGCATCTTCTCGTAGTGCGGCAGGGACCAGTCCGGGGTCACGGAGTAGCGGAAGAAGCCCCCGCCCACGTGGTCCTGCAGCGCCCCGCGCACCATGGCGTCCAGGGTGGCGCACAGCAGTTCCCGAGCGGTCTCCCGCTCCGCAGGGGCCGGGCCGGTGGCCTCCGCGGCGGTGGCGGCTGCGTCGGGGATGTCGGAGTCGGTGGTGGCTGGGGCCGTGCCGCCCGAGTCAGTGGTGGCTGGGTCGGTGGTGACTGGGGCCATGCCGCCTGAGTCGGTGGCGGCTGAGCCGGTGGTGTCCGGGGTCGCGCCGCCCGCGGCGGCGGGGGCGGCCGCGCGGTGCTGCCGATCCGCGGCGGTGCCGGGGCGAGCGATCCGTGTCAGGGCCTCGAGGGCCGGGGACGGCGGGAACTTGGCGCCCAAGCCGAAACCCTCGTGGGCGGCGTCGCGCGCGAGCTCCAGCCCGTCAAGCCACGCACCCACCAGCCGCTGCGCGGCGTCGGGGGCGTCCTCGCCCGGTTCGGTCACCACCGAGGGGCCGGCGTCCGCAAGCATCCGGTCCACGAGCCGGGGGTGCCGGGCCAGGGCGTCCGCCAGCTGGTCTGCGCTGCGCAGCACCTCGTCCCGCCGGGCCGTCCACGCCTCGTGCACCGCGGCGAGCAGCTGCCGGAAGGACGGCCGACCCTGCATCGGGCGCGGCGGGTAGTAGGTCCCGGCGTGGAAGGCCCTGCCCTGTGGGGTGAGGAACACGGTCATGGGCCACCCGCCCTGCCCCGTGAGCAGCTGGGTGGCCGCCATGTAGATCGAGTCCACGTCCGGGCGCTGCTCACGGTCCACCTTCACGGCCACGAAGTGCTCGTTGATCTCCCGGCCGGTCTCGGGGTCCTCGAAGGACTCGTGGGCCATCACGTGGCACCAGTGGCAGGCCGCGTACCCCACGGACAGCAGCACGGGCACGTCCCGCTCACGCGCCTCCGCGAACGCCTCCGGGGTGAACTCCCACCAGTCCACGGGGTTCTCGGCGTGCTGGAGCAGGTACGGGCTGGTGGCGCGGGCCAGGCGGTTCGACATGGCCCCACCGTCTCACAGACCGCCGGACGGTGGTACCGGCCGCTGCACGGAGCAGCGCGAGAGGGGGTTCCCGACAGGCGGGGAGGGCTATCGCGGGCTCGCAGGACGGACACCGGTCCCAACGGACGCGGCCGCCCACCGCGGGTGGCCTGGCCCTCCTCAGGGCCGGTGACGGTCCCCGGGGGCGTCTCGGAGCTCGTTCTCCCCGCTGGCTCCGGGGTGATCGTGAGGGTGAGCAGCGCGGTCGGCGGGCCGGGGTGCGGAACCGGAGCGGGCGGCGTCGTGCCCGGACGCACCCGCGGTGACCTGGACCGCCTGCTCCTCCGCAGCGCGCTGCTCCGCGTACTGCGCGCGGTAGCGCAGCCGACGGTTGCGGCGGTTGAAGTCGATCACCAGCAGCACCACGGCCGCCGTGAGCACGAACGTCATGAGGAAGCCCACGAGACCCGGCGAGACCTGGCTGGGGTCCAGCCCGGGACGCAGCGTGTTCTCCGGGCTAGGAGCGGGCGTGGCGGCGGTCAGGACGGTCAGCAGCGTGGGCACGGCGGCACTCACTTCCGGGGGGTCGTGGGGTCGATTCCTGCGAAGAGGTCCGTCTCCGGCAGCTCGCTGGCCACACGGGACTCCGCGAGGGTGTAGTCCTCCCACGGCCATACCTCGGCCTGGGTGTCCGTGGAGACCCAGAAGAACAGGCCCTTGGGGTCCACCTGCGTGCGGTGGGCGCTCAGCGCGCGGTCCCGGGCGGGGAACTCCTCCTCGCAGCGAACCCTGGTGGTGGTCTCGTGGCGGGCGACGGGCGGGCGGTGGCCCTCCGGGTCCGACTCCTGGAACGCCGCGATGCGCTCCGCGTAGGGGGAGTCCAGCCCGCGCTCCAGCAGGGCCTCGTGCAGGGCCAGGAAGCGCTCCGGGTTGAACGCGCGGTCGTAGTAGAGCTTGGACGGGGTCCACGGCTCACCCGTGCCGGGGTAGGCCTCGGGATCACCGGCGCGGCGGTAGGCCTCCATGGCCACGTTGTGCGTCTGGATGTGGTCCGGGTGCGGGTAGCCGCCGTTCTCGTCGTAGCTCAGGATCACGTGCGGGCGGAACTCCCGCACCAGCTGCACCACGGGCGCCGAGGCACGCTCGAGCGGCTGCAGGGCGAAGCAGCCCCACGGCAGGGGCGGCAGCGGGTCCCCCTCGGGCAGGCCCGAGTCCATGAAGCCGATCCAGCGGTGCTCCACGCCGAGGGCCGCGGCGGCCGCCGCCATCTCGTGGCGGCGCAGGCCGGTGAGGTCCCGCTCGGCCGCGACGTCGCCCTCCATCTCGGCGTTGAGGATGGACCCGCGCTCACCACCGGTGCACGTGGCCACCATGACCCGGGCACCGAGGCGCGCGTAGTGGGCCATGGTCGCCGCACCCTTGCTGGACTCGTCGTCCGGGTGGGCGTGGATGGCCAACAAACGAAGCTGCGAATAGTCCGTCACCGAACGGATGCCTCCAAGACGTCGAAGCGAAAATGACAACCCCGGATATCCTACGCCGCCGGCCGGGCCCGGATCCCGCACCGGTTCACGCGGGGACGCACTCGGGCGGGAACCCACAGAGGGCACCCCTGGGCGCTCGCTAGACTCGTGGGCATGAGTTCTGCGACGTCCCAGCCGGCCGACGGCGGGCCCACCCCCACCGAACGGCTCACCCGCCGCTACGGCTCCGGGCACCGCACCGTCGCCCGCACCCCGCGCCGCGGCCCGTCCGGGCGCGGCTGGATCCTCATCGCCGCGGCCGCCACGCTCGTGAGCGCGCTGTTCGTGGTGTGGATCGTGTGGGGCCAGTCCCAGCGGCCCGTGTTCAAGGACGTCGGCTTCCAGATCACCGACGCCGCTCACGGGTACGCGGACTTCGACCTCACCAAGGACCCGGAGCAGAGCGTCACGTGCGCGGTGCAGGCCCTCAACGAGCAGTACGCGGTGGTCGGCTGGAACGAGGTGACCATCGGCCACGTGCCCGAGGACCAGCTCAACGGGCGCACCAGCACCCACCGGGTGCCCGTACGGACCACCAACACGGCCACCACGGCCGGGGTGGACTCGTGCTGGAACACCACCGGGTGAGCCCGCCGGTGTCGCACGTCACTTTGGGTTGCACGCCGCCGGTCCTCTAGACTTCTGCCGAGATCACATCCCCGACCCGGAACCGCTGGGCCACCTGGCCCGCACCGGGGCGGGGTTTTTCACACGTGTCCACCAGGGCGGTGGACACCAGAGAACGGAGGCACCGTGCCTGCACAAGAGGGAGCCTGGCTCACCCAGGAAGCGTACGACCGGCTGAAGAAGGAGCTCGACTACATTGCCGGGCCCTACCGCCAGGAGATCGTGGACCGGATCGAACAGGCCCGCTCCGAGGGTGACCTCAAGGAGAACGGCGGCTACCACGCCGCGCGTGAGGAGCAGGGCAAGAACGAGGGCCGCATCGTGCAGCTCACCCAGCTGCTGGAGAACGCCCAGGTGGGCGAGGCCCCCGCGGACGACGGCGTGATCGAGGCCGGCATGGTGGTCACCGCGGAGATCGCCGGGGACGAGATGACGTTCCTCATGGGCTCCCGCGAGGTCGCCGAGGACCTCACCGGCGGGGAGGACCTGGAGGTCTTCTCCGAGCGCTCCCCCATGGGTGCCGCGATCAACGGCCACAAGGTGGGCGAGACCGTGAGCTACCAGGCGCCCAACGGCAAGGACATCACCGTGAAGATCCTCAAGGCCAAGCCCTTCAGCCGCTGATCCCACGGTTCACCACGGAGGCCACCCCGCTGCGGCGGGGTGGCCTCCGGCGTTCCCGAGCCTGCGCGGCGCCCCGCGGCCGCCGGGCGTTCACACCTCGCGTCGAGGAGCAGGGCATACGCTGGAGGCACGTCGTCACGCCCCGTCCCCCGCACCGTGAGGAGCCCGCCCGTGGTCACGCACTGGAACCGCAGCCCCGCCCCCTGGACCGTGCCGCTGACCGTGGTCACCGCGCTGCTCGCGGTGGCGGCGATCGTGGTGCACGTGCTGGGCCTGGGCAACCCCGCGCTCAACGCCACCGGCGGGCCGCGCAACCTCCTGATCGTCGCCACCTTCGCGATGGCGCTGATCACCTACGTCACCGCGCGCGCACGACGCCGCTGAGCTCCCGTCCGCGCCGGGCTCAGTGCACCACCACGGGGTGGTAGCCGTGCGACTCCAGGGCCGCGAGCACCTGGTCGCAGTGCGAGTGGCCCTTGGTCTCCATGTCGATGGTGATGGAGACGTCCCCCATGGACAGGGAGCCGCCGATCCGCGTGTGGTTCACCCCGGTCACGTTCGCGTCCATGGCGGCGATGAGCTGCGAGATCTGCGCCAGCTCACCGGGCCGGTCCGTGAGCATCATCTTGATGGTCATGTAGCGCCCCGCCGCGGAGAGTCCCCGCTGGATGACCTTGAGCATGAGCATGGGGTCGATGTTCCCGCCGGAGAGCAGCACCACGGTGGTGCCCAGGTCCGGGTGGCTCTCGCGCAGCTCGCCCTCGAGGATCGCGGCCACCCCCACGGCGCCGGCGGGTTCCACCACCATCTTGTTGCGCTCGAGCATGAAGATCAGCGCCTGGGCGAGGGAGTCCTCCGAGACCGTGACGACGTCGTCCGCGAGCTCGCGGATGATGCTGAACGGGAGCTGCCCGGGGCGCCCCACGGCGATGCCGTCCGCGATCGTGGACACCTTGGAGAGCGTCACGATCGCGTCCCCGGCCAGGGACGGCGGGTAGGCTGCGGCGTTCTCCGCCTGCACGCCGATCACGCGGATGTCCCTGCCCTGCTCCCGGGCCTTGGCCTTGAGCGCCACGGAGACCCCCGCCAGCAGGCCGCCTCCGCCCACGCCCGCGATCACCGTGTCCACGGTGGGCAGCTGGTCGATGATCTCCAGGCCGATGGTGCCCTGACCCGCGATGATGTCCCGGTGGTCGAACGGGTGCACGAAGACCGCCCCGGTCTCGTCCGCGAAACGCTGAGCCTCGGCCAGGGCCTCGTCCACGGAGGAGCCGTGCAGCACCACTTCCGCACCGTGGTCCTGGGTGGCCGCGATCTTGGGCAGGGCCGCGCCCCGCGGCATGTATATCCGCGCCGTGATCCCCAGCTTCGCGGCCGCGAGCGCCACGCCCTGCGCGTGGTTGCCCGCCGACGCCGCCACCACGCCCCGGCGCTTCTCGTCCTCCGAGAGCTGGGACATGCGCACGTAGGCGCCGCGGGCCTTGAAGGACCCGGCGCGCTGCAGGTTCTCGCACTTGAGGTAGACCTCGGAGCCCAGCATGCGGGACAGCGCCCGGGAGTGGGCAAGAGGAGTCCGCTCGATGACCCCGTCGAGGAGCTGGGCGGCGTCGCGGACGTCGTCCACGGAGACGGACAGTGCAGTGTGGGCCACAAGAACTTCTTTCGTCGGCGCCGATCGAGGCGGCTCGCCCTGCGGGGGCACGGCCCGGTGGGATCACTGCCGGACGTGCTGCGGGAACACGGAGAACGCGGCGCCCCGGGTGGGAGACGCCGCGTTCCATGCTATTACGCGAGGGGCCGGGTGCTAGTGCCGGGTGTCCTCGAGGTGCCCGGAGGACTCGCGGTGGCGGGTGTCCTTCCGGTGCTTCTCCTCGAGCTTCTCCTCGAGCTTCTTCTCCGCGTCCTCGCGCTCCTGGTGGCGCTTGCCGCGGAAGCGCTGCAGCTGGGCCATGACCTGGTCCGGCGTGAGGTTCTTCTTCTTCGCGGTCTTCTTGATCTCCCAGGGGTAGAGGAACGGCTCCCAGGCGATCTGGTCGTCGTGCTCCCAGGACCGCGCGGCCAGGTAGCGCACGATGGTGTTGGCGAACGCCATGACCGGCACCGCGAACAGTGCACCCACGATCCCGAAGAGCATGCTGCCGGTGGCCACGGCGAGCAGCACGGCCACGGGGTGCAGGGACACGGCCTTGCCCATGATCAGCGGCTGCAGGATGTTGGACTCGATCTGCTGCACGAGCAGCACCACGCCCAGCATGGCCAGGGCGATCCCGGGGCTCACGGCCACCAGGGCCACCAGCACGGCCACGGCGCCGGTGACCACGGCACCCACGATGGGAATGAACGAGGCCAGGAACACGAGCACACCGATGGGCAGCGCCAAGGGCACTCCCAGCAGGAACGCGCCCAGCCCGATGCCCAGGGCGTCCACGAACGCCACGAAGACCTGGATCCGCACGTACTGCGCGAGCGAGATCCAGCCCCGGCGCCCGGCACCGTTCACGGCGGCGCGGGCCCGGCGCGGGAAGAGCTTGACCAGGAACAGCCAGATGTTCTCGCCGTCGAACAGGAAGAACAGCAGCACGAACAGCATCAGGATGGTGCCGGTGAGGATGCTGCCGGCGGTGGAGCCGAACGTCATGGCCCCGGACAGGATGGCGTTCGAGTTCTCCTGCAGGGTGTTGCCCAACTCGGAGAACCACTGGCTCATGGAGTCCGTGGTGAGTTTCAGGGGGCTGTCCTCGAGCATGCCCAGCAGCTTCTGGAAGCCGGCCACGGCCTTGTCGGAGAGCTGCGCGAAGCCCACGACGATCTGCTGCCCGGAGAGCACCAGCAGACCCAGGACCACGAGGATCAGGCCGAGCTCCACCGTGATGGCCGCGAGCGCGGACGGGAAGTGCCGGGCCCGCAGCCAGCGCACGGCCGGGGAGAGCGGACCGGCGATCAGCGCGGCGAGCAGCACCGGGATGAGCACCGTGGTGACGTGGCCCAGGAGCCACCACACCACACCCACCCCGGCGACGATGAGCAGCACCCGCCAGGACCAGGCCGCGGCGATCCGCACCGGGGCAGTGACCATGTCCTGGGGGTCCTCGGCGGGATGGGGACGGGAGGGGACGTCTGGGGCACCGGGCGGGATCGAGCCCGGGCGCGACGTCGGAACGCTGGATGACATGTCCCCTATCATCGCACCATTGCGCGCAGCGCTGGTACCGGAGAACGCCACGGGAGGGTGACAAGATGGCTGCCATGTCCACCACACTGCTGAGGGTCCTGGCCCAGCGCCGGCCCGCGAGCCTGCTGACCCAGGAGAGCCCGCGCCGCGAGGAGCTCGAGACCGTCCTGCGCGCCGCCGCGGGGGCGAAGTACGACGAGCGGCCCACGGGGTGGCGGGTGGCCGTGACCGACCGCCGCTCGGCGCCCCTGCTCGCGGCCGCCATGGCCGGTCTCACGAGCGTGCCGAACCTCACGGGCCCGGTCCCCCGGCTCAAGGGGAAGAAGATCAGGGTGCTGGCCGCCTACCGCGGCAGCCTGCAGTGGGCCTCGCGCGGCGGGGTGGCGCTGGCCATCGTCTTCCGCCACCACCCGGAGCTGGCCGAGTCGAAGAAGGAGCAGCGCGGGGACGTCCACGCGGCCCGCGGGGTGCTCGAGGCCGCGCTCTACGCCCAGGGCTGGGCCACCATGTGGTCCCGGCGCGAGCCCTACGACCGTGCGCTGCTGCGCGATTTCTACTCCCTGAACGAGCACGAGGAGGTGCTGGGCTGGCTGTTCGTGGGTCGCGCCGCGAGCAGTAGCGTGCCCGCGCGCGCCATCAACCTGCCGCCGCGCGAACTCGGCATCAGCTACCTCTGAGCCCGTCCCCCGGCGCCGGGCCACGGGCCCCAGTGCGACAGGGCGACAGGGCGACAGGCGACGCCGTCCGGCCCGCCCACGAACGACCGTCGCGTGCATGGACCGGCGGCCCGGTGCGCAGTGCACCGGGCCGCCGTGACGTGCGGTGACCGACCCGTCCGAGGGGTCCCCGCGACCGACCGCGGGGCCGGCCCGGGGACACGGCCCCGGAGCCCCGGCCGCGGCCGGAGGGTGGGTCAGTCGCTCATGGAGCGGATGATGGACAGCAGCCGCAGGATCTCCACGTAGGTCCAGATGAGGGTGACGGTGAGTCCGAAGGCCGCGGTCCAGGCCGCCTTCTGCGGGATGCCGCGGGCCACGCCGTCGCTGATGTTCTCGAAGTCCAGCACAAAGCTGTACACCGCGAGCAGGATGGCTACCGCGCCCACGATCAGCCCCAGCGGGATGCCCATGACGCTCACCTCGGAGCGCATGTCGAACCCGCCCAGCAGGCTGGTGCCCAGGTTCACCAGGGCGAAGATCGCGTAGGCCATGAGCGCGACCATGAAGAACTTGGTCACCCGCGGCGTCGCGCGCAGCACCCCGGTCTTGTACAGCACCAGCACGGAGACGAAGACCGCGAGGGTCCCGATGACCGCCTGGATCACAATGCCCGGGTAGCGGGCCTCGAAGATCCCCGAGACACCGCCCAGGAACAGGCCCTCCGCGAGGGCGTAGAGGATGATCAGCACGGGGCTGGGCTCACGCTTGAAGCTGTTGACCAGCCCGAGGACCAGGCCCACCAGTGCGCCCGGGAACGCGAGCGCGGGGAGCATCCAGCCGGCCACCGCCGCGGCGATCACGCACGCGAGCACGAGCCCGGTGCGCATCACGACGTCGTCGTAGCTCATGCGGCCCGTCTGCGCGGGGCCCGCGGCGGGAGCGTTGTACATCCGCTCGAGCTGCTCGGGCGAGTGGCGGGGATCCTGGTAGGAACCCGGCGCGGTGGCGTTCTTCTTGCCGAAATCGTTGAGGAGGGGGTTTCCGCCGGCCAATGTGACGTCCTTTCGAGGGCGTGTTCGAGCTGTGCACACAGGCTAGCAGTGGGATCTGAACCCCGGCAGGGAGTTCCTGCAGGGCGAACGCGGGCGGGTGGAGGGGTGCCCCCAGTGGGATTCGAACCCACACTGAGCGGATTTTAAGTCCGCTGCCTCTGCCGGTTGGGCTATGGGGGCCGCAACGACGACGGTGGGGTCGCGCGGCTGCGCGACCCCACCGCTGCACGTCCGGGCGGCGTGCGGAGGCGTGGCTAGAGCTTGGCCTTCTCCGCGGGGAGGTCCTTGCCCGCGGCCTCGAGGAACGCGCGGCGCGGCTCCCGCAGGTGGCGCAGGGCGGTGGTGTCCCGGCCGAAGAGCATGTTGATGCCCCACTCCGTGAACACCCGGACCTTGCGCTCCACGGTGGGGATGGCGTAGCCGTGGTAGAGCCGGTGCATGGCCCACGCGGGCAGCCCGCCGAGGTCCACGCCGCGGATGGTGGCCGCACCCTTGTAGAGGCCCAGGCCAGCCACGGAACCGAGGTTCTCGTGGTAGTAGTCCTCCAGGGGAGCACCCTGGTGGGCGGCCATGATGTTCTTGGCCATGGTGGCGGCCTGGCGCACCGCGTGCTGGGCGTTGGGGACGCAGAAGCCGCCGGGGCCCGAGCCCGTGAGGTCCGGGACGGCGGCGATGTCGCCAGCGGCCCAGGCACCCTCGAGGGGACCGTCGTCACCGGTGATCCGCAGGTCCGCACCCACGCGCACGCGACCGCGCTCGTCCACGGGGAAGTCGCTGTTCTTCACGAACCCGGAAGCCTGCACGCCGGCGCACCAGATGAGCGTGTCGGTGGCGACCTCCCCAGCCGGGGACTTGTCGCCCATGTTGATGAGCTTCACCACGTCCCCGTCGACCTCGGAGATCGAGGTGTTGAGCAGCACCTCGATGCCGCGGGCGCGCATCTCGGCCACGACCTTCTCGGCGCGGTCCTTGGAGACCTCGGGCATGATCCGGCCCATGGCCTCGACCAGCACGAAGCGCAGGTCAGAGACGCGCAGGCGGTCGTTGCGCTCCACGGCGGAGCGGGCCATGTCCTCGAGCTCGGCGATGGACTCGGAGCCGGCGTAGCCGCCGCCCACCACGATGAAGGTCAGCGCCTTGCGCTTGTCCTCCTCGCTGTCCGTCAGGGAGGCCACCTCGATGCGCTCGAGCACCCAGTTGCGCACGGACACGGCCTCTTCGATGGTCTTCATGCCGATGGCCTTCTCCGCGAGCCCCGGGATGGGGAACGTGCGCGTGGTGGATCCGCCGGCCACGACGATCTCGTCGTAGGGCAGCTCGAACTGCGGGCCCTCATCGATGCCACGGATGGTGACCTTGTGGTTGGCGTGGTCGATGTGCTCCACGCGGCCGTCGATCAGCTCGCAGTCACCGAGGTGGTGACGGTGGGAGATCACGGCGGAACGGGCGTCGATGTTGCCCGCCGCCACCTCCGGCAGGAACGGGAGGTAGGTCATGTACGGGTTGGGGTCCACCACCGTGACCACGCCGCCGGACTCCTTGATGCGGGTCTGCAGCTTCTGCGCGAGGGTGAAACCAACGTAGCCGCCACCCACGATGAGAAGGCGCGGACGGTCCTTAGCAAGTTGATTGAAAGACATGCCACCGAGTTTACCCACGGCACGGGGCTTTTGCTGACGGACCGTCCCCGCCCGCTGTGCTGTGCGTGAAATCAGCGGGAGAGCCTGCGGATGTGCAGGATCGCGGCCACCGTGAGCCCCGCGACCACCAGCCCGAAGGAGGTCAGGACCACCACGGGCAGGGCGCCGGTCTCGTTGAGCGGAGCCTGGGCCACGGGCGGGGTGGCCTCCTCGGTGACCTGCCGGGTGTCCCCCTCGGCGGTGCTGGGCGTGGCCGAGGGCTGCGGGGACGCGCTGCGGGGCCGGTTCTGCTCGATCCAGTGCCGGATGCTGCCCAGCGGGTTCTCCTGCGTGGTCTCGACGTCGTCCAGCACGGCCGCGCGCACGTCCAGCACCCCGTAGCCGTAGATGGGGTCCTTGCCCTTGTCCCCGGCGTCGTGGGCGGTCTTCACGATCCGCTGCGCCACCTGCGCGGCGGTGAGGTCCGGGTGCTCCTGCTTGATGAGCGCCGCGGTGCCCGCGACGAGCGGCGCGGTGGCCGAGGTCCCGGACCACTCGGCGTAGCCGCCGCCAGGCATGGCCCCCACCATGTCCTCGCTGGGCCCGGCCACCGCGATCGAGATGCCCTGGGAGGAGGAGTCCCAGCTCGCGCGCCCAGAGCGGTCCACGCCGCCCACAGAGAGCACCCCGGGGATGGTGGCGGGGGCTCCCACCTGGTTCAGTCCCGACCCCCGGTTGCCGGCGGCCGCGACCACCAGCACGTTCTTCTCCTCCGCGTACGCGAACGCGGAGTCCCACGACTGCGGCCACGCGGTGGAGTCCGAGCCCACGGACATGTTGATCACGTCCGCGCCGTGGTCCACGGCCCAGCGCACCGCGTCCGGGATCTGCTGGTTGACGTCCTTCACGCCCGGCTCCTCGTTGCCGAGCCACAGGGACACCGGGAGGATATCGGCGTCCGGGGCCACGCCCAGCACGCCCTTCTCGCGACCCGGGCCCTCGGCGTTCGGGGCACCGTGCCCGCGTCCGGCCGCCAGGGAGGAGACCAGGGTGCCGTGCTCGGGTTCCGCGCCGAGACCCTTGCGGCCGTCGGACTGTCCCGCGCCGGAGGCGTCCGTGCCCGGCTGCACCGCACCCTCGAGGTCCGGGTGGGAGCCGTCCACGCCGGTGTCGATCACGGCGATCTTCACGCCCTTGCCGGTGGCCCTGCGCCACGCGTCCCGCACGCCGTAGTCGTCCAGCCAGTACTCGCGCTGACGGATGTCTGCGGTGTCCACGGCGGGCTTGCCGTTCGCGGGCGGCGGGGCCGGGGGCGACTGCACGGGCACCGAGGGCGCGGGCCGGGGCACCGCGGGCTCCTGCGCCGTGGCGACGGCCGGGGCGGCTCCCGCGAGCAGCAGGGCGGCGGCGCCGGCGAGCACGGCGCGCGTGGTGGAACGGCGTGTCATGGACCCTCGGTGCTTTCCCGCGCGAGGCGCGTGGTGGGGTGCGGCGGCCCGTCCGACCGGGGCCGGGCGCCGTTGGGGGTGGGTGTGGCGAGGACGCGCCGGGCTCAGGGCACCAGCGACAGCCCGATGCCGTCCAAAATATCGTGCTCGCTCGCGGTCACGGTGCGCACGCGCCCGTCCGTGGCCCGGGCCACGCGTTCGACCACGCGGCGCCACACGAGCGCACCGGCCCCGATCACGTCCACGCGCCCCTCGTGCATGAACCCCAGGGCCGCACGCTGCTCGCGGGTCATGGCCGTCAGCTCCCGGCACGCCCGGGTCACATCGGGGATCTCCAGCACGGTGCCGTTGATGCGCTCGGGGTCGTAGTGCTCCAGGCCCAGAGCCATGGCCGTCACCGTGGTGACCGTCCCGGCGACCCCCACGAGCCGCGTGGTGCGCTCCAGGGGGACGGTGCGGGCCACCACGTCCATGGCCTCGTCCACGTCGCGCAGCACGCGCGCCTGCTGCTCCTCGGTGGGAGGGTTGGAGCCCAGGTGGCGCTCCGTCATGCGCACGCACCCCACGTCCACGCTCCTGGCGGCGATCACCTCGCGCGGGGTGCCCAGCACGCACTCCGTGGAGCCACCGCCCAGGTCCACCACCAGCACGCGGTCCGCCGGGTCCAGCTCCGCCGCGGCGTTGAGGGCACCGCGGAAGGACAGTGCGGCTTCCTCGTCCCCGCTGACCACCTCGGGCTCGACCCCCAGGCGTGAGCGGATCCCGGCCACGAACACGTCACGGTTGCCGGCGTCACGGGTGGCGGAGGTGGCCACGAAGCGCACCCGGTCCGCGCCGTGGTGCTCGATCAGCGCCGCGTACTCGTCCGCGGCGGCGAAGGTCCGCTTGAGGGCGGCCTCGGCGAGCCACCCGGTGGCGTCCACGCCCTGCCCGAGGCGCACGATGCGCATCTCGCGCACCACGTCCCGCAGCACGGTGCGGCCGCTCTCGTCGGTGCGGGCGTCCGCGATGAGCAGGCGAATGGAGTTTGTTCCGCAGTCGATGGCGGCTACGCGCATGGCAGGAGAGTCCCTCGGGTCGGTGGTGCTGGGAGGTTCGCGGACGGGCCCGCGGGGCGCGGGGTCAGGCCGCGGCGCGCCATGCGGGGTCGCACGCGCAGCGCTCGGGGGTCCAGGTGTCGGCGATCATGGCGAGGGTCTCGTCCCCGAGCGGGTTCACGCCGGGCCCGGAGGCCAGGCTGTGCCCCACGAGCACGTGCAGGCACTTGACGCGCGTGGGCATGCCACCCGCGGAGATGCCCTCGATCTCGGGGACGTCCCCGGTCCCGGCGAGCTCCCCGATCCGACGCCGCTGGGCGAGGTAGTCCTCGTGGGCGGCGCGGTAGCGCTCGGCCAGCTCCGGATCCTCGGCCACGCGGTCCGTCATGGCATACATCGCGCCCTCGGCCTCGAGGCGGGACACCGCGGCCGTGACCGCGGGGTGGGTCAGGTAGAACACGGTGGGGAACGGGGTGCCGCTGCTCAGCCGCGGGGCCGTGGCCACCACGAGCGGGTTGCCGCACGTGCAGCGCGCGGCGATCTCCACCACGTCTCGCGCCGAGCGGCCGAGCTGGGCACCCACCACGGTGAGGTCCTGGGGGGTCACGGTGGGGTCGTGCGGTGCGCTCACTTGCTGCTGCTTTCTCGGGGTTCGGGTTCCAGGGTGATGTCCTCCTGGGGGTAGGCCGAGTCCACCACGGACTGCCACAGCCCGTCCGCCCAGGCGGGCCGGCCGGCCTCCACCTGCTCCGCGGAGGACTCCGCGGCCTGGTGGGGTGCGGTGTCCGCACCGAGCACCACGTAGGCGCTCTCCCCCGGCATCACGTAGGACATCCGCTCGCGGGCCTGCTGCTCCACGTAGGAGTCGTCCCCCCACAGCTGCTCCTCGCGCTTGAGCTGCTGCTGGCGCTGCTGCTCGTGGGAGATGCTCGAGCGCAGCTCCGAGATCTGGGAGCGCTGGTCCAGGAAGATCTTGGCGGTGGGGGCGGCCAGGAACACGATGAGCGTGGCCACCACGACCAGGGCCACCAGGCGCCCGTTGAAGGAGCGCGCCGGTGTGGGGGCCGCCAGGGTCGAGGAGCCGCCGCGGTTCCTGCGCCCCTCGGAGCCGCGCGCGTCACGCTCCGGACGCTGCCGGGCAGCCTCTCGAGCGGGGCGCGGTGCGCGCCGGGGGATCCGGGGGCGGGGGCCGACCATGCATACCTCCCGGGTGACGTGGTGGGGCGGATCGTGCTCGGCCAGTGTACCCGCAGCGCGACGCCGCCCGGCCCCCTGCGTGCGCAGACGAGGGGACCGGGCGGCGTCGTGGGGCGTGCACGGCGGCGGGCCGCCGCCGCGCGGAGCCTATTTGGCGGCGAAGCGCGGGAAGGCGGAGGCGCCCGCGTAGGTGGCGGCGTCGCCCAGCTCCTCCTCGATGCGCAGCAGCTGGTTGTACTTGGCCACGCGCTCGGAGCGGGCGGGGGCACCGGTCTTGATCTGGCCCGCGTTCACGGCCACCGCGATGTCCGCGATGGTGGTGTCCTCGGTCTCACCGGAACGGTGGGAGATCATGCAGCGGTAGCCGTTGCGCTGGGCGAGCTCCACGGCGTCGAACGTCTCGGTCAGGGAGCCGATCTGGTTGACCTTCACGAGCAGGGCGTTGGCCACGCCCTCCTGGATGCCGCGTGCCAGCCGCTCCGGGTTGGTCACGAAGAGGTCGTCGCCCACGAGCTGCACCTTGTCGCCGATGTGCTCGGTGAGCGTGGCCCAGCCCTTCCAGTCGTCCTCGTCCAGGGGGTCCTCGATGGACACGAGCGGGTACTTCTCCACGAGGTCCGCGAAGTACGCGGACATCTCCTCCGCGGAGCGCTTCTTGCCCTCGAAGGTGTACGTGCCCTTGTCGAAGAACTCCGAGGAGGCCACGTCCAGGGCGAGCGCGATGTCACGCCCGGGCTTGTAGCCGGCCTTGTCGATGGCCTCGAGGATGAGGTCGAGCGCGGCGGCGTTGGACTCGAGATTCGGTGCGAAGCCGCCCTCGTCCCCCAGGCCCGTGGACAGGCCGCGGTCCTTCAGCACGGACTTGAGGCTGTGGTAGACCTCCACGCCCCAGCGCAGCGCCTCGGAGAACGTGGGCGCGCCGATCGGGGCGATCATGAACTCCTGGATGTCCACGTTGGAATCCGCGTGCGAGCCGCCGTTGAGGATGTTCATCATGGGCACGGGCAGCACGTGGGCGTTGGGCCCGCCCAGGTACTTGTACAGCGGCAGGTCCGCGGAGCTCGCGGCCGCGCGGGCGATCGCCATGGAGGCGCCCAGGATGGCGTTCGCGCCCAGCTTGGCCTTGTTGTCGGTGCCGTCCAGCTCCAGCATGGCCTGGTCCACGGCGCGCTGGTCGGAGGCGTCCAGACCGACCACCACCTGCTCGAGCTCCTCGTCCACGGCGTGCACGGCGTCCAGCACGCCCTTGCCCTGGTAGACCTTCTTGTCGCCGTCACGGCGCTCGACGGCCTCGAACTCACCCGTCGAGGCTCCGGAGGGCACGGCGGCGCGGCCGAAGCTGCCGTCGTCCAGCAGCGCCTCCACCTCGACCGTGGGGTTGCCGCGGGAATCCAGGATCTGGCGGGCTTGCAGCGCAATGATCATTGCCATGAAAATCTCCTTGTCGGTCGTCGACCCGTGGGGCGGTCTCGGCCCCGCCTCCCAGCCTACCGAGCGCCCGCGCATCCCCGCGAGACGCGCCCGGGATGACGGCGCTCACCCCGCCAGGGGGCCGTCGTTCTCCCGCACGAACCGGCGCACGGCCGCCCGCAGGGCGCGCTCCGCGTCCAGACCGCGTGCCGAGGCCGTCTCCACCTGACGCAGCAGGGCCTCCCCCAGGTCCCGTTCCTCCGCCTCGCGCTGCTCGGGCGGCAGCTCCGGCTCCACGGGCCGCACGCCCGCCACACCGTGCCGGCGGGCCTTGGACAGCGCCTTCTCCCCGTAGGCGAGCGCGGGCAGCGCCGGGGGGATGCCGTCGAACACGCGCGTGCGGTGCGGCTTCTCCTCGCGCTTCACCGCGTCCCAGCGCGCGGAGAGCTCCGCGGTGCTGGGCCGTTCCCGGGCGGGCGCCTCGGACGACGCCGCTGGGTCCCCTGCCTGCCCCTCGCCCACCGCACCGGGGGCCTCGGCGGGGTCCGCACTGCCCGGTGCGTGCTGAGCTTCCCCGTCCGATCGCGTGCTGCCCGCAGACTCCGGGCCGTGCTCCACCGGTGCGGAGGCGGAGCCGTGCCCGCCGCCCGCGGCGGGGTACCCGCCGGTTATGCCGGACTGCACGGTGGCCGTGCCGGACTCCGTGGCGGTAGTGCCGGACGGCTCGGGCCCCGTGCCGGGCTGCGCGGT